>DASULK010000235.1:0-4089 GCA_036278255.1 Micromonospora sp. | reverse complement strand
GCCGTCGTCGACTCGTCCGGGTCGCCGGCCACCACCGGCAGCCAGGCCCGGCGGGCCTGCTTGGCGGCTTCCCGCGCGGTCACCACCCACTTCTGGCGGGAGCGCACCCCCCGCTCGCCCCGCCACTGCACCACCGCCCGGCTCGCCGCCCAGGGCACGATCTCGTCGGCGCCGACCTCCGTCATGGCCTGTACCGCCAACTCGCCCCGGTCGCCTTTGGCGATGCCCTGAACGACGATGAGTCGCGGATCGGGTGCGGCCACGTACCGGCGCTGGGTGATGGTGACCCGCAGGTTGCCGCGACCGACGGAGGTGACCTCGGCGGTGGCGGTGCCACCGTGCCCGTCGGCGAGCAGCAGTCGTTCCCCCACCCGCAGCCGCTGCACGCTCGCGGCGTGACGGCCCTCCGGCCCATCGAGGGTCAGCCGGTCGTCGTCCGGCAGTGATTCGACCAGAAACAGCGGCTTACTCACGCCCGCCAGGTTAGCCCCGCCGCCAGCCGACGATCGCTGGTTGGGCAGGGTCGTCCCACCGCACCACCTACTTGGCCCTAGATCAGCCGGACTCGTGGGAGGTTTTGGGGCGGGGTGCCCAGCGAGGGGATCAAGCCTGACCGCCCCGAGTGGGTACCCCGCCCCAAAACCGAAAAAGTTCAGGCGTGGCCGTTGAACGCGTCGCGCATGCGGGAGAAGAAGCCGCCCTGCTTGCTCAACTCGGCCACTTCTTCGCCCCGGGTCTTGGCGAATTCGCGCAGCAGCCGCTCCTGTTCGGCGTCCAGCTTCGTCGGCGTCCGTACATCCAGGTGGACGTAGAGGTCTCCCCGACCGGTACCGCGCAGGTGCGGCACCCCGCGGGCGCGCAACTTCAGCGTCGACCCCGGCTGGGTGCCGGCCTTGACGTCGAGCTGCTCCTCGCTGTCGAGGGTCTTGATGGTCAGACGGGTGCCCAACGCCGCCGCCGTCATGGGAACCGTCACCCGGCAATGCAGGTCGTCGCCCTTGCGGGAGTAGACGTCGTGCGGGCGCTCGTGGATCTCGACGTAGAGGTCACCGGGGGTACCGCCACCCGGGCCGACCTCGCCCTGCTGGGCCAGCCGGATCCGCATGCCGTCCTCCACCCCGGCGGGGATCTTGACGGTCAGCGAACGCCGGCTGCGGACCCGCCCATCCCCGCTGCAGGTCGGGCAGGGGTGCGGGATGACCGTGCCGTAGCCCTGGCAGACAGTGCACGGACGGGACGACATGACCTGGCCGAGGAATGTGCGCTGCACCGTCTGTACCTCACCCCGTCCGGCGCAGGCCTCGCAGGTGGCCGGGTGGGTACCCGCGGCGGTACCGGCCCCGGAGCAGGTGGTGCAGAGCACGGCGGTGTCGACGGTGATCGGCGCATCCACCCCGAACGCGGTCTCGTGCAGGTCGAGTTCGAGTCGCAAAATGGCATCGGCACCGGGGCGGGTACGTGACCGGGGGCCGCGGGCTGCTCCCCCGGCGGCACCGAAGAACGCGTCCATGATGTCCTGGAAACCGACGAACGGTCCCGCCCCGCCCGGTCCGCCGGCCCCACCACCGCCCGGGGCGAGCGGGTCGCCGCCCAGGTCGACAATCTGCCGCTTGCGGTCGTCGGAGAGCACCTCGTACGCGGCGTTGATGTCCTTGAACTTCTCTTGTGCCGCGGGATCCGGGTTGATGTCCGGGTGGTACTGCCGCGCGAGCTTGCGGTAGGCGCGCTTGATTTCGTCATCCGAGGCATCCCGGCTGACACCGAGAATCCCGTAGTAGTCCTTGGCCACCGTGTTCCGCGTCCCCATGTCTGTCTCGCGCTGCCGTCCGCCGATCGTCGGGTCAGTTCTCCGGCGATTGCCGGGTCAGGAAGTTAATTCTGCGCCAGTAGCTCGCCAACGTAGCGTGCCACGGCACGCACCGTAGCGATGGTGCCGGGGTAATCCATCCTGGTGGGCCCGAGGACCCCCAGCCCGCCGACAATTGTGCTTCCCGGGCCGTACCCGGTACTGACCACCGAGGCACTGCGCAGATTGTCGATTTCATTTTCATCGCCGATCCGCACCCGCGTCATGCTCGGCTCGACCTCGCCGATCAGTTTGATCAGTATGACCTCTTCCTCCAGCGCCTCAAGGATAGGGCGCAGGGAGCCCTTGAAGTCCAGCAGGCCTCCGCGGGCGAGGTTGGCGGTGCCGGCCAGAGCCACCCGTTCCTCGTGCGGCTCGACGAGCGTCTCGAGCAGGACGCTGGCCAGGACCGACATGGCCGGGCGCCGCAGCGGCGCGACCTCCTCGACCAGGGCCTGCACCAGCGCCGGGGCCTCGATCATCGGCTTGCCGACCAGCTTGTCGTTCACCCGCCGGCGCAGGTCGGCCACATCATCGTCGGGCACCGGTGCCGGCATCTCGACCAGCCGCTGCTCGACCCGGCCGGTGTCGGCGATCATCACCAACATGATCCGGGTGGTGGAGATCGGCACCAACTCCAGGTGCCGCACCGATGACCGGTTGAGGCTCGGATACTGCACCACCGCGACCTGACGGGTGAGCTGAGCCAGCAGCCGCACGGTGCGGTGTACCACATCGTTGAGGTCGACCGCGCCGAGCAGGAAACGCTCGATGGCCCGCCGTTCTGCGGGCGAGAGCGGCTTCACCCGCGACAGCCGGTCCACAAAGAGCCGGTAACCACGGTCGGTGGGCACACGGCCGGCACTGGTGTGCGGCTGCTTGATGTAGCCCTCTTCTTCCAGCACCGCCATATCGTTACGCACCGTAGCCGGCGACACACCGAGTTGGTGCCGCTCGACCAACGCCTTGCTGCCGACCGGCTCCTGGGTGGCGACATAGTCCTCGACGATGGCGCGCAGCACCTCGAGTTTGCGGTCGTCGAGAGTCATCAGCACCTCCCTGCGCTCGACCGATCAGACGCATACTGGCACTCGACTGTAACGAGTGCCAGTCTACGCCGCAGCCCACCGGGAAGCCATGATCCGTTAGCCGTCCGGCCAGCCGGATACTGGCGCCACTTGCACCCTCCCCCTACGGTGACCCGCATGACAGACCCAACTCAACCGCCGGGATCAGACCTGCCCGGTCCTCCCCCCGACCCCACCGCGGCACCCCCACCCTTCGCCGGCTCCTCGATGCCCGGCGGGACTCCTCCTCCGGGCGCCATGCCGCCGCCAGCGGCACCCCAGTACGGCGCCCCCGGGCCCGGCACCCCGGGCGGCGGCTACCCACCCCCGGGCAGCCCCTATGGCACCGGGCCGGCCCCGGTCGGCTACGCCAACCAGGATGAGAAGACCTGGGCGATGCTGGCTCACTTCGGAGGTGCCGTCGGAGCCTTCATCAGCTTCGGCCCGCTCGGCTTCGTCGGGCCGCTGATCGCCTATCTCGCCAAGGGGCAGCAGTCGCCGGCAGTGCGTGCACATGCCCTGGCCGCCCTGAATTTTCAGGTCCTCTGGTCGGGCATCGCGTTCCTGCTGTTCTTCGTCAGCTGGTGTCTGCTGTTCATCCCCAGCGTCATCGTCTTCGGCATTCAGATCGCCATGGGCGTCATTGCCGGGATAAAGGCGAACGAGGGACAGCTCTACCGGTACCCGATGTCACCGACCTTCATCAAATAGTCCGGCCAGGTGGCCCGGAGCCCGGCACGCCGGGTTCCGGGCGACAGTCATGGCAGCAGCTGCCGGACCACCGCGTCGGCGAGCAGTCGGCCCCGCAGGGTGAGCACCGCCCGTCCCTCGGCGTACGCCTCCTGCTCGAGCAACCCGTCCGCCGCGGCCCGGACGGCCCCGGCCCGGCCCACATCATCGAGGCCGGCCAGGGGCAGCCCGGAGGCCAGCCGCAGCCGCAGCATGACGTCCTCGACGTAGCGGTCGGTGGCCGACAGCACCTCCCGGCCGTGCCCAGGTGAGACACCGGCGGCCAGCCGGCCGGCGTACGTGGTGGGGTGCTTGACGTTCCACCACCGCACACCGCCGACGTGGCTGTGCGCCCCCGGGCCGAGGCCCCACCAGTCCCCGCCCTGCCAGTAGAGCAGGTTGTGCCGGCAGCGGGCCGCCGGCGTCCGCGCCCAGTTGGAGACCTCG
>DASULK010000234.1:0-13341 GCA_036278255.1 Micromonospora sp. | reverse complement strand
CTCCCAGCCGGTGAAGGCGACGTGTGTGGCCGTTGATGCCAGCCTCTACCGCAAGGGAGGGAGGTTGTGGCGTGGGACGCTGCCGGTGGCGAGGACGGTGGCGAGGACGGCAAGGACAGCCAGGGCGGTGAAGGTGTGCGGGTAACCGCCCAGTAGGCCAGCCAGTGCGGCACCGACCCAGGGAGCGAGGGCGGATGCGGCTGTCACGGGCGCGGCAAGGATTCCCGACAGCGTGCCGTACGCGGTAGTTCCCCAACGATCGGTGATGGCGGTGGCCTGGAGCAGGGTGGCGATCCCGCGGGCGGTGCCGGCAGCAACAGCGACGGCCACCAACAGCCACACGGGCCCCGGTACCACTGCCAGTGCAACGGTGGTCGCGGCGGCGAGTGCGAGGACCAACACAGTGCGGGCGCGGATAGTTGTCGAGCGTGCCAGGAGGCTGTATCCCAAACGTCCTGCGACTTGTCCGACGCCACCGAGGCCCAGTGCCCATGCGGCTGTTGTGGCGGTAGCGCCTCGCTCAGCGAGTAGGGGGACGAGGCTGATCATGGTCGCGTACATGGCCAGTGCTGCAGTGGTCATTGCTGCTGTCAGCAGAAAGAACGGACGGCTGCGGAGCACCGATCGGGCGTGGACGGCCGGATGGCCTGTCCGTGGTGCGGATGGCGGGGCCGGCCATGGGTGCCGCAGGGCTAGGGCGTGCAGGGGGACGGTGATCGCGGCCAGGATCCCCGCCAGAACCAGGTAGACGCCCCGCCACGTCAGGTGCGCCGATAGCGCCGCGGTCAGCGGGGCGAACACGGTGCTGGCGAGCCCGGCCACCAGGGTGAGGGTGGTCAGGGCCGCGACGTGACGTTGCCCGTACCAGCGGGTCAGCGCCACGAACGCCGGTTGGTAGAGCACCGCGGACATCGCCACTCCGACAACGCACCAGGACACGGTGAACCAGGCGAGGGTCGGCGCGGCGGCCACGCCTACCATGGCGAGGCTCGCGAGGACCGACCCTGCGGTCATTGCCAGGCGGGGGCCGCGCCGGTCGAGGACCCGTCCCAGCGGGATGCCTGCGATCGCTGCGATGACCAGGGCGGCGGAGAACGCAGCGGCGGTGGTTGGGGCGGACCAGCCGGTGTCGGCTTCGATCGCCGTTGCAAGGACTGGGAAGGCGTAGTAGAGCACGCCCCAGCTGGTGATTTCGGTGATACAGAGTGCGGGAAGTACTCCGCCGGGCCGCTGCGCGTCGGTACCTGGATCAACCCTGGGCCTGGCAGCGGGACCCGGTGCGGTAGTGGCAGAAACGTCCACACGCTGGTCCAACGTTTCGGCATGCACGGTCTTGCCTCTCCGAAGTCGAGTTCCTGGCCGCCGAGCTGGGGCTCGGCGGCCAGGTGTGCACATCTGGCGGTGGGCGGATCGTGGGCGGCCCGACCGGTGGTGTTTTCAGGCGCTAACGAGGGCGGCGGCGCCGCGGACGTATGCAGCCAGCGGCGCTGCCACGTGCTCGGCATCGCGGGCCGCCCCGCGCAGGGTGTTGGAGGAGAAAGAGCGTTGGAACTCCAGCCCCACGTAGACCAGCCCGGGGTGGGTGTCCGAGATGCCCCCGGTATGGAGGGGCGCACCGGACGCGTCCAGCGCGTTCAGGGAGCGCAAATAGTCCAGGTGCGGGCGGTACCCGGTGGCGAAGATCACTACGTCGACCCTCTCAGCCGTCCCGTCCGGCCAGAGGACGCCTTCGGGGGTGAACGCGGTGAACATCGGCCGACGCTCAAGCAGTCCGGAGGTCACCGCGTCGTGGTAGGTGTTGGTATCGAGTACCAACGTCTGGTCGACAAAGCGGGCCAGCCACGCCGGTGGCAGATCGTCGAATCCGGTGACCTCAAGCCAGTGGTGCAGGTCGTGGCCGTCGTGGACCTGCGGAACAAACCGCAGCGGTTGCTGAGTTGCCAGGCTCACCGTAGACACCTCGGCCAACTCGTAGCCGATCTGGACTGCGGAGTTGCCGCCGCCGACCATCACAACCCGCTTGCCGGCATAGGGTTTGGGCTCACGGTACGCGGCCGAATGCAGTACCTCGCCAGCAAAGTCCTCCTGTCCGGGAAGCGAAGGTAGGTAGGGGTTGCCAAAGGATCCGCTGGCGGCCACTACCCCGGCCGCCTCGATACTTTCTCCTACGGCGGTACGAACCAGGAATCCGTTGCCCTCAGCCGTCTCCACGGACGTGACCCGGGTGGCGGTGCGGATCTCCACATCCAGGCTGGCGGCGTAGCGCTGGAGGTAGGCCACCACCTCATCCCGGACCGGGTAGCGGTCGGGATCGCCGGGAAACGGCATGCCGGGCATGCCGCTGTACCGGGCGGGGGAGAACAAGGTCAGGCTGTCGTAGTAGTCGGACCAGGACCCGGCGGCTCGGTCCCTGGCCTCGAGTACCAAGGGGCGCAGTCCTAGCTGTCGTATCGCGCGGGCGGCGACAAGGCCTGACTGGCCGCCGCCGATGACGACCACAGGTCGCGAATCAAACGTCATGACAACATTGTATCGCCATTTCGCGAAATGACGATATAGGTTTGGTGGGAGAGTAGAGGGCATGAACGAAGCCGTCAGACAGGAGCGCCCCACGTCGCAGCTCGGAGCAACCGCTCCTCAGGATCCAGGGCCGGTGGAGCTGTCGGAGAAAACCCACGACTTCCTCAAGGCCCTGGCCAGCCCGTCCCGTCAACGCATTATGCTGCTGTTTTCCGAGGGTGCGGAACTATCGGTCGGCGAGGTGGCCGAGCGGGCCGGCGTTGGACAGTCCACCGCATCGGAGCAGCTGGCGCTGCTGCGCCGCGGGGGCATCCTCACCTCCCGTCGGGAGGGCAAGATCGTGCTCTACCGCGCCGACCGCGATGGTGTTATCCGCGCTCTGGACGATCTACGGGACTACCTGCTCACCTGCTGCTAAGACAGCGTCGGGCTTCGTCCAATGTGGCCGCTATCGACGTTAGTCAGTCAAGGGCAATCATCAGCTCGAAGGTGCGGATGCCATCAGTGACGGCGTTCCCGCCGGCAGCAGGGCCGGCGGGAACGACAGTGGTGGAGCGTCCGGTCACCCGCAGCAGCCTCCACCGCCGGAGACGGTGACGAGGTTCGGTTCGGCGCTCGGCAGCGGCGGTGTGTCGACCGCGGTTGTGCCGGAGGCGTCGAACTGGTCGCCGGCCAGTGCCGCCAGTTGCAGCGCGGCCTCGGGGTCGATGCCCAGTTCGGCTGCTGCGGCGCGGGTGGCTTCGGCGACCGAACCGGTGGCAGGCAGATGCCGCAGTGCGGCTGAGACCAGCAGGGCGGGGACCTCAGGTGCGAGGCCGTAGCGGGCAGCGGCGTCGTCGAGCATCGCCTTGTAGCCGAGGGTGGCTGAGCAGACCCCGGTTTCGGGCAGGTCGAGCTGCACGTCACGGGCCCCGGTCCAGTCGCCGGCCAGGGCGGCGGCGATGGAGCGGACCTGCTCATACCCGGTGGCCATCAGGAACGTCGGCGCCCGACCGTAGGACTTCATACCGACGGCGAAGTAGTTCGGCTCGGGTTGGGTGAGTTCGTCAACGCCGTGCGCGCGTACGGTGCCGCAGGAGTGCTCGTTCGGGTCGATCAACGGTGCGAGGGCCCGAGTACAGCCCAGGGCCGGGTCGAGGTCGAGCCGCAGCTCGGTGGAGATGGAGTGGTCGGGCCGGAAACCGGTGGTCGAAACGATCCGATCCGCAGTCAGGGTGCGTCCGTCGAGGGCGGTGAGCCGGGCGCGGCCGTCCACGACCTCGACCTTCCGGACGGCGAAGCCGGAGACCAGGTCGATGCGGCCGGAGTCGACGAGCAGCTTGAGTCCGGTGCCCAGCGCCCCGCGGCCGGGCAGGGCGTCAGCGTCACCGCCGCCGACGGCCCGGTCGATTGAGCCGCCCCGGATTGCCCACGTGATGTGGGTACCGGGCTCGGCTTCGGCGAGCTCGGCCAGGGCCAGCAGGGTGTTGGCTGCGGAGTGGCCGGCGCCGACGACGATGGTGTGCTTCCCGGCGTACGTGGCACGCTCGGTGCCGAGTACGTCGGGCAGCGCGTGCTTGGCGATCAATGGGGACATCTGCTCCTCGCCGATCGCGGGCAGCCCGTTGGTGCCGAGCACGTTCGGGCTGTTCCAGGTGCCGGAGGCGTCGATCACCGCGGAGGCGAGCACCTCGTCGCCGCTGTCGAGGCGTACGACGAACGGAGCTTTCTCCCGGCCTGCGGTCTTGACCCGGTCAACGCCATACCGGCTGATCGCGGTCACCCGGGCCCCGTAGCGGATGTGTGGGGCCAGCTGCGGCAGCTTTGCCAGAGGCTGCAGGTACTCCTCGACCAGTTCGGCGCCGGTGGGCAGCACCTCCGGATCCGGGGGTGCCCAGCCGGCGCCGTCCAGCAGTCGCCGGGCGGCATGGTCGACGTTGTACCGCCACGGGGAGAAGAGCCGGACGTGGCCCCAGTCCGAGACGGTAGCGCCGGCCGACGGGCCGGCCTCCAGCACGGAGAACGGCAGGCCATGTTCGTGCAGGTGCGCGGCGGCAGCCAGCCCGACCGGTCCGGCGCCGATGACCACCACGGGCAGCCCCTTGTTGTTCTCGCTCATCGCGCTTCTCCTATGGTCGAGTCACTGACTAGATGCTCTTCGAAACAGACCCCTACCGTTGCATGCTGATTTGAATCCTGTCAAACTAGATCGGTGTCTAGGCAAAATCTTTCAGTGGTGGACCTCCAGCCGGTGGCGTGCTGCGCACCGCTGGCGGTGCGTCCGCTAGAGGTCGAGCAGGCGGCTGCGCTCGCGCCGATCTTCAAGGCCCTCGGCGATCCGGTCCGGCTGCGGTTGATGTCGATGATTGCTTCGGTTTCTGAGATCTGCGTCTGTGACCTGACTCCCGCGTTTGACCTGTCCGGGCCGACGATCTCCCACCACCTGAAGGTGCTGCGCGAGGCGGGCCTGGTCGACTCCGAACGTCGGGGCACGTGGGTCTGGTACCGGGTCAGGCCCGAGGCGTTCCGCCAGATCAAAGCGCTGCTGGACCTATCTGCCGCGCCCGCGGTGACTGGCCAGCCCAGCTTGTGAGCCTCACCCTGGCGCGGCGCACGTCGGCCGAGTTCGCCGGCACCGCCCTGCTGGTCGCCGCGGTCGTCGGATCCGGGATCGCCGTACGGGAGGCAATCTGTGGCTTGCCGAGGTCGTGGCAACCGCCGGCCTAGTCGTCCTGGCCTTTGCTCTTGCCCGCAGCGGCCGGACCGCCGCCGCCCCCGCAGCCGTCGGCGCCTACATCGGCGCCGCCTACTGGTTCACCTCGTCCACCTCGTTCGCCAACCCCGCTGTCACCATCGGCCGGGCCTTCACCGACACCTTCGCCGGCATTGCTCCGACATCAGTGCCCGGCTTCGTCGCCGCCCAACTCGTCGGCAGCCTGGTCGCCGTCGCCGCACTCGCCGCCTGGTACCCGCACACCGGGCAGCACAGCGCCGACCCCGTCGTCACGGCCAAGGTGCCAGAAGCGGCCGGAATCCGCTGAGCGCCACTGCCCATCAACACCTGAGAAGAAGGACCAAGGATGAGTGACAAGCCAAGCGTCCTGTTCGTCTGCGTCCACAACGCTGGCCGTTCCCAGATGGCCGCCGGCTGGTTGCGCCACCTCGCCGGCGACGCCGTTGAGGTCCGCTCTGCGGGCTCCGAACCGGCAGATCAGATCAACCCCACCGCAGTTGAGGCCATGCGCGAAGTCGGCATCGATATCACCGGCCAGACGCCCGCTCGACTCACCTGGGACACCGCCGAAGCCAGCGACGTCATCATCACCATGGGCTGCGGTGACGCCTGCCCGGTCTTTCCCGGCAAACGCTACGAAGACTGGAAGCTCACCGACCCCGCCGGCCAACCCATCGAAGTCGTCCGTCAAGTCCGCGACGACATCAAGGCCCGGATTGTCGCCCTGCTCGCTGACCTCAGTGACGACCGCTAGCCAATGCTTGCCCTAAACGCCCGTCTACCGTTGACGGATGGTGGCTTTCGTCAGGTCTGCTCAGCGGCGCGCACCAGTGTGAGGTCGAAGTCTTTGCGCCAGGTGCGCCCTTCGTCTTCTGACGCTTCCCAACGGCCCTGGATCTCATTGTTCTTTACGTCGGCGAGGAAGCGCTGATAGAAGTCGGGATCCTCGCGAGTCAGCGTCCACCTCGCTTCCTCGAACGTCATCTGGAACAGCCGGGACACCCCGCGCTCGTCGTGGTAGAGCGCTACATAGGCATGGCGAGCATCACTGTGCCCGATCACGAGGTCGTATCCTGGGCGTCCGCCGATTTCAGAACGCATGACGACAAACGCGTCGTCGAGCCACTCAAACATCGCCCAGCCGTGCAACTCGGTACCTGGCGGCTCCAGAAACCAGGCGTCTGACAGCGTCAACGTCCATCGACCGACAAGGACATCCAGCTTCTCCAGAGTCTGGTTGCGCATCGACACCTCCACAGTCACGGTCCTCGAAGGTAAGGCTGAGGTGCCCGAAGGCTACCGGGACTACATCGCCGAGGTTCGCAGGTACGCAGACACCCCACCGGCATACAGACAATCCGGCCGATCAAGCCGGCCAGCACCGATGGCGTACCAGCGTGCGTAGGTCTCTTGTACCGGATCCTCAGCATCGGCCAGGGAGCTGAGGAATCGGTACGCAAGGTTGATCAGCTGACGCCGCTCGCTCATGATCGTGCTCAGTCCCGGATCGAGCCGGCCATCTCCTGGCTCGGATTGGTTGGTCATGGCGGCGGCTCCCTTGGTCGCATCTTCCCTCACCAGTTCGACGAGACAGCGCACCGAATTGTGAGGTGGGCGCGTCGCCTCACATTCCGAAGGGCTGTGCCGTCGGACTGCTGAGACGTTCGATGTGACAAGGAGAAAACCCATGCGTGACTTTCAGGCAGTCGCTGACCGCGTCGAGATTGAGGCGCTGTGCGGCGAGTTCACCGACGCGGCGATGATGCGCGACCGCGTCCGCCTCGCGTCGCTGTTCACACCCGACGGCGCGCTGCGGATGCCCAACATCCCCGCTGAGTTGATCGGCCGGGAGGAGATCCGCGCCGGGGCCGAGCGGCTGCAGGAACAGTGGGACTTCTTTGTGCAGACCACGCACCCGGGCACCATCCAGCTTGACGGCGACACCGCGACCGGCCGTGCCTACATCCAAGAGCTCGCGCGCACCTACAACGGCCACGAGGGGCTGAACTACGCCATCTACCACGATCGCTATCAGCGCACGCCAGATGGCTGGAAGTTCACCGAGCGCGTCTACGAGGTCAGGTACCTCGACACCACTCCACTGGCGGGCTCGGCGCCGGGTGAGGCGACCGACGCCGCTACCCCGCCAGCCAGGGCCACGTCGGCGGCGGAGGACGACGGTGACCAGATGGCTTTCCCGGCTCCGGCAACACTCTTCGCCGACCCGGCCCCCGCCCATCGCTTGGAGCGGGCGGCTGCCGCGCTGATGGAACACGGTTTCACCGTCGAAATCCTCGACGACGCCGCCGCCGCGCGTGCCCGCATCAAACATCTGATACCCGAGGGCACCAGCGTGTTCACCGCGGCCAGTGAGACCCTCCGCCTGTCTGGCATCGACGCGGACATCAACACCAGCGGGTGGTACGAGGCCGTCAAGCCACGCGCCCTGGCCATGGACCGCGCCACCCAGGCCGACGACATCCGGCGCCTGGCTGCCAGCCCCGACGTTGTCGTGGGCAGCGTCGCCGCGCTCACCGAAACCGGTTCCCTCGTGGTCGCCTCGGCCAGCGGAAGTCAACTACCCGCCTACTCCGGTGGCGCCGCCCGCGCGATCTGGATCGTCGGGGCGCAGAAGGTGGTACCCGACCTGAGCACCGCGCTGCGCCGCGTCGAAGATTACGCCCTCCCGCTGGAAAGCGCCTGCGCCCAGGTGGCCTACGGGCAGCCCAGCGCCATCAACCGCCTCCTCATCCTCAACGCAGAACTCATCCCCGGGCGCGGCACCATCCTGCTGCTCCGCGAAGCCATCGGATTCTGAAACCACCCGCAGCAGCGGCTGGCGCTGCGTGAGAGCTTGTTTGACAAGGTCTGATGTGGATCGACGCGGCTTTAATGCCTGGCGGTTGCCAGGTGGTGGGCCTGGTGGCCGCCGTTGGCGCGCCAGGTTTGGGCGGGGGTGAGCCGCCCGGCCCGACCAATCTGCGGGTACGCCAGCGTGGGTGCGTTCCACCAGTGTGGGCGGCGGTGCCGGGGCGGCTGAGCCCGGTGCCGGCCGCCCTGCTGCGCGTTCGGGCGGGGGTTGCCGGCCAGTTCGGCCTGCAGGAGTTGCCAGCGGCGGGCGGCGGTGTTGCGGTGTGTTTCGCCGCGGCGCCACCGTCGCAGCGTCGACATGATTCGAGTACGCATGCCGGTGGTCACGGCTGCTCCTCCCCGTGACTTCCGTACGTGCCGAACATGGGCGGGAGCGGTACGGCGTGCGCCGCAGAGCGCATGGCCGCCCGCATGAGTCGGATCAGCGCCCGCGACTGGGGCAGGTCGATGAACCAGCGGTGGCTGTCGTCGTCATCGGCGGAGAACTCCAGCAGCACGCCGCCCGGCGTCATCGGACCGACATCCATCTGCCATAGCCCGGCGGCCACCTGGATCACCTCGTCACCCCGTGGAGCCGCACAGGCCAGGCCGGAGAAGTGCAGACCGGATGCGCAGTCCGGACCGCGCAGGCACCACACCGGGTGAACCGGTTCCACCTTCTTCATGGCTGGGGTCCCGCAGGTGTGGCCAATCCGGCCAAGAGCCATCGCTGTGGTGCCTGCATTTCGGTTATCCGCCTTCCTCGTCGGATGCGCGCTGAATGTCATGGCCGTGCCACTGGAAACGCCAACTCGCACTGGCACCGCAGTCTCTTCTAGCGGCACCGCACCAGGTACGGCCTTTCGCGGCTTGCCGTTTCGAAGCAGCCGGGGCGCGCTGGATGGGGCAGCGAGCCGGCGTTCGGGCAGATGCATTGCCGCGAAAGGTGCCAACCGACCGCAGGCTGTCTGCAACCGCCGATCGACACGTTAGTGGTCCTGCGTCACCTATGTCAAGGCTTTCAGAAGTGGCACCTATGTCAGCGCTGGTGCCTGCGTTGCCTATGTCCTACTCATGATCGATACTGGGCGAGCCAACCGACTGCAAGGGGTGAGCTGTGCCTATCCCGCCGACGATGGACGAGCTCATCGATGATCTCGTCAAGCAGATCGAGCAAGGCACCTATCCGCCCGGCTCGAAGATCCCCTCCGGCCGTGAACTGGCGGATCACTACAACGTCTCGATGTCGACTATTTCTCGTGCCGTAGCCGTGCTTCGCAAGCGTGGTGTCCTGATTGGGCGCCCTGGTCGCGGTGTCTTCGTCGCTCTTCCAGAGTGAAGCCCACCGGCCGGTCCGGCGCCCTGACGCCAGCGGCCTAAAAGGCAGACCCCGGCGGTGCTCGCGGCGTTGCGCCGCTAGTCGGGGGCACGGTGTCGTCATCTACGTATGGCGCTTGAAGTCTGGCAGCATCTGTGACGTGAGCACCATGCCCGACTCCATCGAGCAGCGCCTTGCCGCCGGCTCCCGAGAGTATGCGGCGTCTGCCCGTCATCTTCTGCCCTCGCGAGAGGAACTGCCGCTGACGCCGCTATACGAGCGGGTACTGCACGCCATCCTGGATCTAGCCAAGGGTGACTGGCGACTCGTCCGCCATTACAGCCGAGCCGCACGTGAGGACTGGCGCGACGTGCTCCACTGGGCGCCAGAGGCGCACTCTGAACCCGAAGGCGGAACAAACCTATCTTGACCACTTGACCCCTAGACCTCGGCAATCCGGTCCAATGAGGTCGGATGCGAGGTCAGGACGCACGCCGCGGTCCCGTTCGACTTCTTACGGTCGCCTGGGTTGCGGTGTATCCCTGCTGTACCGCTCCTCGAAATTCCAGTTGCCTGCGGCAGCACCAACTCCGGGACTGTAAGCGCGCCCAAGACGTGCAGATGAAGTCGAAGCCGCCGGCAACAGTCTTTGAGGTTACCGATCCAGGGCGCTACCGTCGCCGGCATGTCGGATGATCCGCTGGATTCAGGACAACCTCGCGAGGGGCTTACGCGCGCCGTGCGCGCCGTGCTCATCGCGGCCCCGTTCATACTGCCAGCGTTTGGGCTGCTATATCTCGTCCAACAGGCGACCGGAAATCTTCATCTGGGGTATCTGGTTGCGTCGGCGCCGGCCGTTGTGATGACGGCATGGCTGGCTCCTCGCGTGTCCTACCGGCGTCGGGATGCCCTGATCGCCGTAATCGCATGGTCATGGCTAATTTCCCAAATCGCGTGGCGGGCGGCGCTGTTTCCGTACCGGGACTGGACGCCCCGGTCAGAAGAGGTCACCCGGTCCAGCTGGCACTCCAACCCGCGCTACGCCGGGTTCTGGTGGATTTCTCACGACCCGTCCCACACGAAAACGTAAAGTAGACGACCGGCCGGCACTTGTTGGGGCACAAGAAAGTGGACACACCGTGCCCCTTGACCCCCAGGCAATAATCACGGCCCGCTGGCCTGCGCTCCAACAAGGACTGAGCTGCGAGAACTGACCGGCAACGCCCATGTGCGTCCGTCGGTGTCCGTCCCCGTTGTCATTCGGTTAGTCACCCAACGCGTAGCGCGGCAGCACGCCGGACGCCTTGGGCAGGATAGGCAACATGACTACGATTCCCTCCCGGCTATCCGTCGTCACCCTCGGCGCGCGCCACATCAACTCGCTGCGCTCGTTCTACCGTTCACTGGGCTGGCCCGAACTGCCGGCCAGCGACGACGGATGGTCGGCTTTCCTACTTGGCGGCGTTCTGCTCGCGCTGTATCCACTGCGAGACCTGGCTGCCGAGGCCGCACCCGAGATGACCGACCCGACCGGCGGCTGGTCCGGCGTCACCCTGGCCTGCAACGTCGACAGCCGCGAAGAGGTCGACATGGCCTTCGCTGCGGCCGTCACGGCGGGCGCAACGGTAGTGGCCGAGCCAACCGACCGATCCTGGGGTGGGCGCTCCGCTTACATCGCCGATCCCGAGGGTAACCGCTGGGAGATCGCGTGGGCGCGCACCGCCGTCTTCGACCAGCGCGGGGCCCTCGTCTCCTTCGGCTGAGCGGTGCGACGGCCGCCGGGCAACCCAAGCGCCTCCACATCAGGGAATGCGCCCACAGGCTGCCCTCTTCCGTGTCAAGGAACGACCTGAGCCCTCCAGCCTGCCACGATGCACGGCGTGAGCTGTAGAAACCGTCCATCATCGTCCGTCAGAATCCAGCGCCGTCCGCACCCGTAGTCACCCAGTTCGTCACTCACCCGTCGTTTACGGAGGCTCAGCCGGTCTCGCGTCCGCAGACCTGTCGACGATCGCAACGGCTACTGCGCGAACATCAGCATCCACGTCATCCACTGAGTCATCGGTGTACGGCAGGGTGTCGTACACATCGTCAAGGACGGCAAGCGGCTCGGCGAGGGGCAACTCGTGTCCGAATTTGCGGTGCGCCCACGTGGTTAACTCCCTCGGCGACACGTCACCGTTGAGGAGCCGAGCAGCCATAGCCCGCACAGCGGCCTCCCGACCGACCATACTTCCGGGCGGCGGGTAGTCGATGGCCAACTCCTCCGACGCGGCCTGCAACACCTCCGCGATTTGATGGCCCGAGCCACGCAGCTCGCGAATCGACCCAGCGGCGAGCATCCGAAGCGACGGCGTGTCGAGGCCGGCAACGAGAGCATTACAGGCAGCAAGGACCACCTCGGTGGCATCGCTGGGATCGAGGCTCCACAGTGCTGCGGCTTGCTCAAGTTTGGCGGCGGCATCGACTCGCACACCGAACATACTGACCTACGACCACCGCTGCGTCGCGCAGGTTCTCGTGCGTTCGGTTCGAGGCGGGCCACCCACGACCCCTTTCTTGTTGTGGACGCCTCGGCTGTGCTGGCCTGCATCGGTGTGGATCGCACTCACCAGACGCATCGCGCAGACCATGACACGCTGACCTGACCTTCATCGTCCCGGAAGAACGATCACAGCTGCTGGCCTGCCGTAAAAGTCATCCTGAGTCAAGATTTTTCCGCGTATTTGCCGTAACTGGCCGCTGAAGGCCGCTAACGGTCGGACACAGCCGGACAGACGAGAAAAGCCCCTGACCGGGTTATGCCGGGTCAGGGGCTTTTTTTGGCTGGTCGTCGATGGTGCCCCCGGCAGGATTCGAACCTGCGCTCCCGCCTCCGGAGGGCGGTGCTCTATCCCCTGAGCTACGGGGGCGTGCGACCTAGGAAGAATAGCAGCCGGTCGGGGCCAACGACCAACCGGTGTCGGCCGGGATGTCCTGATGGGTGCAGTGACCTCAGGCACCCTGGCCGCAACTCGGCAGCGGATGCAGCGAGATGCGTGGCGGTAGGCGCCGCGGCCACTCCGGCTTCGCCCACGAACCGTCCACGACGACGTAAACCGGCCGATGATCCGAACCGCTGAGCCGCAGCAGGAATTCCCGCGGCAGCGGCGGATCCACCGCCGGGGTGGTGATCATGAATTGGGTACGGCCGCGGGACGACATCGCCGAGAGCACGTCGGCCGCGGGCACCACGCCGTGCAGCCGGGTGCGTCCGATCCAGGTCAGTTCGGCGTGATGCTCGTCGGCCGCCCGGACCAGCGTCGGATACTCGTCCTCCACCCAGCAGGCGACAGCGTCCACGCAGAGTCCGCAGGCCCGGTCCGTCGGCTCCCGCGGCCCCAGCCCCCACGCCCGCAGGTAGAGGCCGATCTCCGCCGAATCGAGGCGCAGGCCGTAGTGGCGCTCCACCAGTGCGGTGACGTTCTGCCGGCTCCACAGCTCACCGTCGAGCCCGAGCTCCTCCGGGTAGGTGCCCCGCAGCAGCTCGATCAGCTCAAGTTCCTGCTCACGGTTGAGCGGATCCGGCTCGCCCGATCGTTGTCTAGGGCGACGGGCCGCCACCACGCCGTCGCCGCCGATGGTGTGCCGTCGGCACCAGCTCGCAACCGTCCGTCGCTTATCTCTCAGAACAGCCCTCACACTCCGGACAACGAGCCCGGATCGGGACTGGTGGCGCTAAATCACAAGGAAACCCGGTGAAGCCGCAAAGCCCGGCAAATCCTGACTTCGCTGCCGATACCCACTCTTTTCCCGGCGCCTCTCAGGCGTCGTCGAGCTCGGAGATCAGATCCTGGATCACCGTGACCTCCTTGCGCTGGCCGATGAGCATCGCGTCGGCGAGCATCAGCACCTCCGCGTCGTCCGACAGTTTGAGCACCTCGTCGGCCATGTGGATGCC
>DASULK010000233.1:0-21994 GCA_036278255.1 Micromonospora sp. | reverse complement strand
GCCCGTGCGGACGACAGCAGGGGGTCGGGCGTTATGCCCGACCCCCTGCTGTCTCTTTCTGGGTTACTTGAGCCAGGGCAGGCGTTGGATGAGGGGGAGTTGTGCCCATTGTTTGCCGAGGCCCCAGGTGTTGCCGGCGGTGACGAGGGCGAGTCCGGCGAGGACGGCGGCGTTGATGAGGTGGTCGTCGAGGAAGGGGTTGTTGGGCGGGGGTAGGACGGCGGTCCACATCATGATGTTGAGTAGGCCGCCGGTGACGGCTGCGATGCGGATTCCGATGCCGAGGATGAGGGCGGTGCCGATGCCGGCCAGGCCGGTCATGAAGAGCCAGTCGGCCCAGGCGGCGCCGGCGATGGTGTTGTAGAAGTCTTGGAGGGGTCCGGCGGCGCCGAATTTGAGGAATCCGTAGGTGGGGTTTCCGCCGTTGATCCAGGCGTCTTTGGTTTCGGTGGCGTGGCCGAGTCCGAAGGTTTTGTCGAGGAAGGCCCAGAGGAAGGTCCAGCCGAGGGCGAGTCGGACTACCGCCCAGACATGCCGGGTGGCCTGCTGGCGGCGGGTCTCGTTGCCAGTCTGGCGGGTTGCGGCGGCGGGCTGGTTGACCGCCGGAGCGGTGGTGTTGACGGTGGTGGCCCGCTCACGTGTTGCGGTCATGGTCCTCACGTCCCTTCCGTGTCGCTGCGGCCCTGTCGTCCGGAGCTACCTCTATTCGACGTGATCGGGCCGGGTTGGTGGCAGGGCCGCCGGTCCGGTCTGGTCCGGGACTTTGGACCCCTCCTGCCCGGGACCGATGGCCGCCACTGCCGGCTCCGGCTCGCCATCGATGACCTCGCTGACGTCACGGCGGGGCGTGGGCCAGCCCGGCTGGCCGTAACCGATCCGGATGACCAGCTGCGGGGTGCCGGAACGGCCAAGCGCCAGGCGGAGCTGCTCACGGGCGGCCGGCACCTCAATCGGCTGGGAGAGCAGTGAGGCGGCCAGGCCGGCATCGGTGGCGGTGAGCAGCACCCGCTGCAAGGCCTGCCCGGCGGTGACCTGGTCGCCGCCGGTGTCACCCGTCGTGCCGAGTACGGCAACGAGAGGTTCGGGTTCGAAGTCCCGGCCCGGGGCGCGGGTACGGACGCCGAAAGGTCGCTGGGGCAGCAGATCCTGCGGTTCGGGGAGCGGGCCGCCGGCGGTGACCGGCACCCCGTCGGGTGCGTGGTTGCGGCGTATCCAGTGCGTCAGCTCCGCCTGGTAGACGGGGTCGCGTTCCAGTACGCGGTTGGCGCTGTGGGCGATCTCGGCCAGGGCCGCCACGGCGGCGGGGCCGATGACCAGCTCCAGCCAGGCCCCCTCGTGGCGGGCGGCCTCCATCAGCCGCCACCGGGCGGTGGCGGGGACCGGTTCCGGCCAGAACGGGCGGCGGTTGCTGTGCCGGCGCGGTATGGCCGCGTAGAGGGCCTGCTCGGCCGGGGTGGCCGGGCGGCGGCGCGGCGCCGGGGTCAGGCGGGCCACCACGTCCGGCTCCGCCGGGTACGGGCGTACCCGGACCTCGGCGGGCGTGCCGGCGGTGGCGAGCGCGAGACGGAGGTTGAAGACGGCGGCGCCGCAGCTGAGCCGGGCCGCCCAGCCGATCGGGTCGCAGGCTGGCAGCCGCCGCTCGGCGTCGACGAGCACGTCGATGCCCCCGTCGTGCAGCCGGAACCGCCACGGCTGGCTGTTGTGCAGTGACGGTGCCCGGATCGCCGAGGCGACCGCGGTACGTAGCTCCGCAAAGGTGTACGCAGACATGGCCTTACTCCTCCTCGTCGGTGCCGCCGAGGACGACGGTGACGGGCGCCTACACCCGCTGCTTCAGCCTGTCGCGCGCGGCCGGTCCCGGGCAGGGCCACAAGTCCCGACCGAACCAGGTCGACCTGCCCAAATCGGAGGAATCGCATCGGTGCTGCGGGGCTGGTTCGTGCCGTCGGGGCAGATCGGGACCTTTGGCCCTGGGGGCCGGGTCGGTGGTGGAGTAGAAATGAGCGGTGATCCGCGTGTTCTTGCTCGACGACCACGAGGTGGTCCGCCGTGGCCTGGCCGACCTGCTGCAGAGCGCTGGCGACATCGAGGTGATCGGTGAATCCGGCCTGGCCCAGGAAGCGGCCCGCCTTATCCCGGCGCTCCGTCCGGACGTGGCGATTCTCGACGCCCGGCTCCCCGACGGCAACGGCATCGACGTCTGCCGGGACGTGCGGGCCGTGGACTCCTCCATCAAAGGGCTGATTCTCACCTCGTACGAGGATGACGAGGCGCTCTTCGCCGCCATCATGGCCGGCGCCGCCGGATACGTCCTGAAGCAGATCCGCGGCAACGACCTGGTGGACGCGGTGCGGCGGGTCGCCGCCGGGCAGTCCCTACTCGACCCGGCGGTCACCCAACGGGTCCTCGAACGCATCCGCTCCGGGATTGAACAGCCGCGCGAACTGCAGGCGCTCACCGAGCAGGAGCGGCGGATCCTGGAGTACGTGGCGGAGGGGATGACCAACCGGGAGATCGCCGGCAAGATGTTCCTGGCCGAGAAGACCGTCAAGAACTACGTCTCGAGCATGCTGGCGAAGCTGGGCCTGGAGCGGCGTACGCAGGCGGCGGTGCTGGCCACCCGGCTGCTCGGTCAGCGTCGCTGATGGCTGCAGAACGCCTACCGTCCCGGCATGTCCGCCGCGCAACGGCCCCCGTCAGTCGCGTAGCGGGGCGCTCCAACGCACCACCGTGCCGGTGGGCTGCCCCGGCAGCAGTGCGAATTTTCCGTCGTGCCGATCGGCACGCTCCCGCATGTTGATCAGGCCGCCGCGGGCCGCGTTCGGGTCGGTGCCGACCCCGTCGTCGGTGACGGTCAGCGTGAGTTGGCCGGCATCGACGTGCACCTCCACCGCTACCCGGCTCGCCTCGGCGTGCCGGACAGTGTTGGAGAGCGCCTCCTGCAGCACGGCGAGCAGGTCAGGGCGGAGCGCCTCGGGCACGGCGCTGTCGATCGGGCCGGACAGTTGCAGCGCCGGGCGGAACCCGAGCGCTGCGGCGGCGGTGTCGACCGCGTCGCGGATCTCGGTGCGCAGGGTGGCGCTCATCGGCGTACGCAGTTCGAAGATCGCCTGGCGGATGTCGCGGATGGTGGAGTCGAGGTCGTCGACCGCCGCGTTGATCCGTTTGCTGACCTCGGGGCGGGTGGTGAGCGGCACGGTGCTCTGCAGTTGCAGCCCGGTGGCGAAGAGGCGCTGGATCACCACGTCGTGCAGGTCTCGGGCGATGCGTTCCCGGTCTTCCAGGACGACGAGCATCTCCCGCTCCTCCAACGCCAGGGCACGTTCCATGGCCAGCGCGGCCTGCCCGGCGAAGCTGGCCAGCAGCGGGAGGTCTTCCTCTGTGGAGATGCTCTGGTCGGCGTCGAGCGCGACGACCAGTACGCCGTGCAGTGTGTCGGCGGCGACCAGCGGGGAGACCACGGCCGGGCCGGTGGCCACCGCCTCCGGCCAGGACGCGGCCTTGGCCAGGCTTTCGACCACCATGTGCTTCCGGTCGGTGACCGAGGCGGCGAAGGTGGTTTCGGCGGCGGGCAGCACCACGCCGACCAGCGGGGAGGTGCGGCTGTCCGCGGTGTCGGCCACCTCCACGGTGAAGAGTTCTGCCTCCTCGTCGTAGAGGAGGACCAGGACCAGGGCGGCTTCAGCCACCTCACGCGCCCGTCGGGCCACCAGGGTCAGCGCGTCGGTGCGGCGTACCTCGCCGAGCAGCACGTTGGTGATCTCGGCGGCGGCGGCCAGCCACCGCTCCCGCCGGTGGGCCACCGCATACAGTCGGGCGTTCTCGATCGCCACCCCGGCCGCGGCGGCCAACGCCACTACGATCTGCTCATCGTCGTCGGTGAACTCCTTGTCGCCCTGCTTTTCGGACAGGTACAGGTTGCCGAAGACCTGGTCACGGATGCGTACCGGCACCCCGAGGAAGCTGTGCATCGGCGGATGGTTCGGCGGGAAGCCGTACGACCGGGGATGTTGGGTGATGTCGGGCATGCGGACCGGACGGGGCTCGGCGATCAGCAGCCCGAGCACGCCGCGGCCGCGTGGAAGGTCCCCGATCGCGGCGTGCGTCTCGTCATCGAGGCCGTGGGTGATGAACTCGATCAGTTGCCGGTCTGGGCCGATCACGCCGAGCGCTCCGTAGCGGGCGCCGACCAGTTCGCAGGCCGCATCGACGATCCGTTGCAGCGTGCTGCGGAAGTCGAGGTCGGTGCTGATGCCGACGACCGCGTCCAGCAGGGCCCGCAGCCGCTCACGGCTGGTGACCACCTCGCCGACCCGGTCGAGCATCTCCTGAAGCAGCTCGTCGAGGCGGACGCGGGACAGGGGCGTCAAGCCCAGCGAAGGCCGGCCCAGCAGAGCGTCACCGTCGGATGGATCAACCGTCGCTACCACCGTTCGATGCTATCGCTGGACCGGCCCGTCGGACCAGGCTCGAAAGCCGTGATCTTCGCTCTCCGTCAGAAGGTGCTGACGGCCAGGCGCGAGTCGTCGAAGTCGAAGCCGAGTTCGTTGACCACCTCGACCACGCCGCTCACCTGGGCCGCGAGACGGCCCGCGATCTCTACGGAGCTGCGGCGGTCCAGCTGCCCGACCAACCGGACGACCCCGTCGTGGACGGTGACGGTCACCATGCCCTCCTCCACGGCGAGGATCCGGCGCAGCACCTCGTGTACCACGTCCCGCCGGATGTCGGCGTCGGGTCGCAAGTGCACGGTGAGCAGATCAGCGCGGGTGACGATGCCGACGAGGCGGCCCGCGGCGTTGACCACCGGCAGGCGCTTGACCTGCTCCCGGTTCATCGTCCTGGCGGCGGCGGGGACCGGCGCCTCCGGGAATGCGGTCACCGCCGGGCTGGCCATCAGGTCGGCGGCGACGGCGGCGTCGGCTTTGACCCGCGCCGCACGCCGTCGGCGGCCTTCGAAGATGCGTCGTTCGTGCGGTTGCCCGACAAGCTCGACCTTGTGCAGCAGGTCCGCTTCGGACACCACACCGAGCACCCGCCCGGCGTCGTCAACGACGGGGACCGCGCTGACCTGCCGTTCGGTGAGCACGTCGATGATCTCCCGGTACGGGGTGTCCTCCCGCACCGTCGCGACGTCCGTGCTCATCACATCGCGCACCTGCCAGGTCCTCATGTCAACCTCCTCGGGTAGCAACAATTTCACGGTACGAAGTCGGCTCTGGGGCCTGTCAGAGTCGAATGTCCGCTACTGACGGGACCTGTGGCAGGCCGGCTCGGGGACGAATGGCCCTGCCCGACCGGGGGTAGCTGTCGTTGACTGGACTTGACAGGTAATCCCAACGATGCGGGGTTCCACTCCCGCCCGAACGGAGGCTTCTGATGACCACCAGGCCGATCGTCGTCGGATACGACGGCTCCCCCAGCTCGGTGGCGGCTGTCGGCTGGGCCGCTGCCGAAGCTCGGCGCACCAGCCAGCCCGTCCTGCTGGCGTACGCCTTCGTCTGGCCGACCACCGCCGCGATGCTCCCCGGGCCGGAGGTGTTCCCGCACACCGCGGCTCGGCGCGACGCCGAGGACATGATTCACGCCGCGGCAGCCGAGGCGGCCCGGGCCCACCCGGACGTAAAAATCACCGGTGCTCTGCTCGCCGGCCCACCCGCCGTGACGCTGATCGAGCAGTCGGAGAAGGCGTCCCTCGTGGTGCTCGGGAACCGGGGACACGGCGGTTTCGCTGCACTGCTCCTCGGCTCCACCGGCGTCGCGGTCACCGCGCACGCCCACTGCCCGGTCGTGGTTGTTCGCGGCGAGGAGCAACGGCCGGATTCGCGCATCCTCGTGGGGGTGGACGGCTCTTCATCTTCGCTGCTGGCGCTCCGGTACGCCTTCGAGCAGGCCGCCGACCGTGCGCTGCCCCTGCACGTCCTGCAGGCCTGGGACCTGTCGACGTCGATGCGGGAAGTGCCGTTGAACGTGCAGCAGGAGATGCTGGCGGCGGAGCAGGCCGCACTCGACGAACTGGTCGCCGAGTGGCGGGCGAAGTACTCGGAAGTTGAGGTGAGCGCGGCGGTGGTCCCGGATCTTGCGGGCCGCGTGCTCGTCCAGTCCAGCCGCAACGCCCAACTGGTCGTCGTCGGATCCCGTGGACGTGGCGGTTTCCGGGGGCTGCTCCTCGGCTCGGTCAGCCAGCAGCTGCTGCATTACAGCCACTGCCCGGTGGCCGTGATCCGCGAACTGCCGGCCCCGGAGGCACCGGAGGTCGTCGACTGATCGGTCCCGCCGCAGCAGGCAGGGCGAAGCCGGCTGGGCCGGCCTGACCTGTCAGGTTCGGGGGTGGGCTGCGGCGGGTACGCCGGCGGCATGGCGCAGGTGCTTGAAGACGGAGACATCTACTTCCTCTACCGGCCGCGGGTGGGGCAGGAACACGTTGATTCGCTCGACGAGGTGCAGCGACTCTTCCTGGTGCTCCACCCGTGGCACGGCCAGCATCTGCGGTTGCTGATCATCGGACGCAAGCAGCTACCCGATATCTCCGAACACGACCGGTTCTGGGGGTTCGTTGACGAGGTGGTGGACCGGCCCGAGCAGTTGCATGCCACGCTGCAGGCGCGCACGTACCAGACGGGGACCCGCGGTGAGCGGGAGCAGCCGCCGGCCCGACCAGCAGCCGAAGGAGCGTACGTCATCGCCCGGCACGACGATCACACCCACCTGGCGTACGAGCTGGAACTGCCGCAGCAGCCGGGGCCGCCGCAGCACGGCCTTGGCATCGAACCGGAGGCGAGTTACATCATCACGGTGAAGAACCCGCAGGCGCCGTCGCCGCCCGGAGTCGGGCTGCCCGGGCCCGGCAAGGTGGAACTGCCGGCCGCGCTGCAGGACCGGTTCCGCAATCGCCGTTTCGCCCCGGTCGATCCGCCCGGTTTCCTCGATCATCCCGGAACAGAGATCGTGCTGATCGGTGCGGCCCACGACGCCTCGGAGGAGTTGCGGATCGACCTGGACGCGAAGGTTGAGCACGCCGAACGAAGCTTGATCTTCGACGATCTGCGGATCAGCCGCCAGGAGCGTCCGACCGCTCCCCTCTTCGCCGCCGAGTGGGCCTAGCTGTCCAGCGCACAGCTGTCGAGGTGCCCGGCCAGCCGATCAGGCGGGCAGCTCTGCGGGGTCTTTCAGGATGCCTTCGAGGATCTCCGGGGTCCGCTGCGGTGGTTCGGCGGTGACGCAGACCTGCTCCATCGTCGCGGCGTAGTGGTCGAGGTCCTCGCGCTTGTCGAGATACAGCGCGCTGGTGAGGTGTTCGATGTAGACGACGTCGGGCAGCTCCGGTTCGGCGAACCGCAGGATGGTGAAGTTTCCGCCGGCCGCCGCATGCCCGCCGGCGTGGAACGGGATCACCTGCAGCCGCACGTTGGGCAGGCTGGTGGCCTCGATCAGCGCTTCGAGCTGGTTACGCATCACCTTGCGGCCTCCGATGGGGCGGCGCAGCGCCGCCTCGTCCACCACCATCCACAAGTGCGGAGGATCCGGGCGGGTCAACAACTTCTGGCGCTCCATGCGCAGGTCGACCCGGCGCTCGACCTCGCTCACGGGGGCGCGGGCGTGGCCGAGCAGGACAACGGCGCGGGCATAATCGCGGGTCTGCAGCAGGCCGGGGATGAACTGCACCTCATACGCGCGGATCAGCGACGCCGCCGCCTCCAGCCCCAGGTAGGACTGGAACCACTGGGGCAGCACATCGCTGTACCGGTGCCACCAGCCGGGGTTGTTGGCCTCGCGGGCCAGGCGCAGCAGCACGTCACGCTCGCCACCATCGGTGACCCCGTAGAGGGTGAGCAGGTCGGCGACATCGCGTTCTTTAAAGCCGACCCGCCCCAGCTCCATCCGGCTGATTTTGGATTCGGAGGCTCGGATCTCCCAGCCTGCCTGGTCACGCCCGATGCCTTGTGCTTCGCGTAGCCGGCGCAACTCGGCGCCGAGCAGCATGCGTAGCACCGTTGGGCCGCTGGCCGACCCACTATCGGTTCGTGCCGTCGCCACCTGCTGACCTCCGCGCTCACCCTGAACTTGACTTGAGCCCCATCCAAGGCCGGTAAGCATGCCACGAGCGGAGAGTGAAGGGGAATGCACCGAAGCGCCCTGCCAGGGGTGGACGCCGGGCCGATGTGGGTCTCAGACGATGAGGTCGTCGAAGTCGCCGTCGCGGGCACCCAGGATGAAGGCGGCTAGCTCCTCCGGCGTGTAGATGAGTGCCGGGCCGTCCGGGTACCGCGAATTCCTGACCGCGATGCCCATGCCGTCGGGGAGTTGGGCGAGTTCGACGCAGTTGCCGCTGGGGTTGCTGCGACTGCTCTTGCGCCACTCCAGCGGGGGCAACTGCGGGACGGGCATGCCGTTGTAAGCCTGCTGCATCGGGATCTCTCTCGGGAGGCCTGCGGTCGACGGGGTCGCGGCGGGGAGGGCCTGCACGACAAACTGCACGTGCATCCGCTATTGCATCTGCAAGAGACAGAGAGCATGATACTGCACAGACAGTCGTACCCACCTGTTCACACTCAGTGAGTGGACTACGTGATGGATCCTGCGCTCCTCGCGACCGGTGCCGCCGCCGGCAGTCTGACCGCCGCCGCTGCCGGCGGCATGATCTCCGCCTGGCGGATGCGCGCCCGCGCACTGCGCGCCGAAGCCGACGTCGCTCGACTCGGCAAGGAACTCCAGGCGGAACGTCACGCCGCCACCCACGACTCGCTGACCGGCCTGCCCAATCGGCGAGCCTTCTACCAACTCGGGGTCACCCTCATCGCCCAGAGCCCGCAGCCGCTCGTCGCCGTGGTGCTCGACCTCGACAATTTCAAACAGATCAATGACCGATACGGTCACGCGGCCGGTGACCAGGTTCTCATCGCGGTCGCCCAGCGGTTCGCCGCGTACGCCGGTGACGACCTGGTGGCCCGGCTCGGCGGCGACGAGTTCGCGGGGCTGCTGAGCGTCCCGAGCATCGACGGCAGCTGGTTGGACCGGGCAGCCCGCCGGCTCACCGAGGCGCTCGCCGCACCGATCCAGATCGTCGGACGCAGTGTGCAGGTCCGCGCCTCGGTCGGCCTGGCCCCGACGGCCGGCTGCCATCTGGCCGAGGCGCTGCGGCACGCCGACGCCGCGATGTACCGGGCGAAGGCCACCGCCCAACGCGAACGACTCCTCGAGTTCTCCGAAGAGGAGCGCTTCTGCCGCCCCCGGCGCACCGCCCTCAGCTCGCACTCCTAGCCATCCCACACCCGGGCCGGCAGCGCGGACGGGCCCTCTTCTACCCGGTCCTGCAGACTGCGCACATCGCGGCATTTCACCATTTCCATTCATGATGATGAATGCCTACTCTCTGCCTGCCGGTAACCACACCGACACCATGAGGAGTACGGCGTTGAGAAAATTCCGAGCCCTGCCCGGCCTACTGGCCCTCGCGTTAGCCACCGGCGGCCTATTGGCGCTGCCCACCACCGCGGCGGCCGCGCCCACCGCCCCCGGCACCGCCGCAGCGCTGGCGGCCGCCCCCAACATCTCCGTCGACAACGTCAAAGCGCACCTGCAGCAATTTCAGACCATCGCCAACAACAACGGCGGCCGGCGCAACTCCACCAGCGCCGGCTACACCGCCTCGGTGAACTACGTCCACGACCGGCTGGTCGCCGCTGGCTACAGCGTGACCAAGCAGAACTGCACCTCCGGCTGCACCGCCGGCGCCGGCCCCAACGTCATCGCCGAATGGCCGGGAGGTGACCCCAACCAGGTACTGATGCTCGGCGCCCACCTGGACAGCGTCTCCGCCGGCGCCGGCATCAACGACAACGCCTCCGGCTCCGGCATGCTGCTGGAGTTGGCGCTCACCCTCGCCAAGCAGAACCCGACCATGACCAAGCGTGTCCGCTTCGCCTGGTGGACCGACGAGGAGCAGGGACTGCGCGGCTCCCGCTTCTATGTCAACACACTCACCTCCAGTGAGCGCTCGAGGATCACCGGGTACTTCAACTTCGACATGATCGCCTCGACCAACGGCGGCTACTTCATCAACCGGATCACCAGCAGCCTGGGCCAGACCCTCAAGTCCTACTACGACTCGATCGGCGTCCCGACCGAGGAGAACACCGAAGGGGCCGGCCGCTCCGACGATGCTTCGTTCAACTCGGCGGGTATCCAGACCAGCGGGGTCGCCGCTGGCGCCAGCTACACCAAGACGTCGGCCCAGGCGACGAAGTGGGGCGGCACCGCCGGGCAATCGTACGACCCCTGCTACCACCGGTCGTGTGACACCTACCCGAGCAATGTCAGTACCACCATCCTGGACCGCGCCGCGGACGCCGCCGCACACGCCCTCTGGGCCCTCGCCGTCGGTAGTGGCGGCGGCAGCGGCTGCACCGGCTACCGGTCGACCTACAGCGGCTCGCTCTCCTCGGGCGGAAACGCGTACCACCCCAACGGCAGCTACTTCTACACCGGCGCCTCCGGCCGGCATGAAGCCTGCCTTAAGGGCCCGACCGGAACAAACTTCAACCTCTACCTACAGAAGTGGAACGGCCTGTCCTGGGTGACCGTGGCACAGGGCACCAGCCCCGGCCCGGACGAGACGCTGAGCTACAACGGCACCGCCGGCTACTACCGGTACCGGGTACACGCCTACTCCGGCTCCGGGGCGTACACCCTCGGCTACAACGCGCCTTGATGTTCTCCCTGACAGTGGGCTGCTCCGCAGGGGCAGCCCACGCCCGGGCGATCAGCCATCTACCCCCCGAGAGCTTCGAGCGACTCCGGCAGCAGTTGACCACCATCAACGACGAGGGTCTGGCCGGTGATGTAACGCGCTTCTTCCGAGGCCAGGAAGCAGGCGGCGTAGCCAATGTCCTGCGGTTCACCCAGAGCATTCATCGGTACACTGGCTGCCATCTCCCGGAGGTACTCCTCGCCCTGAGCACGCAGTGCCGGAGTGAGCACGTTTCCCGGCAGGACAGCATTGATCGTGATCCCGTCTCGGGCGCACTCGATCGCGGCGCTGCGCATGAATCCCAGTTGCCCGGCCTTGCTCGCTCCATAGTGAGCCCATCCGGGAAAGCCGGTCATCGAACCGGTGATCGAGGAGGTGATGACGATACGGCCATACTTTTGCTTCCGCATGGGTGCGAGCGCAGCCTGAACCGTGAGGAACGTGCTCTTGAGGTTCACGTCCTGCATCTGGTCCCACTGCTCCACGGTCATCTCGTCCACCGAGGCCTGCGGGAAGATCCCGGTGTTGGCGCACAGCACATCGAGTCGTCCGTAGCGCTCAACCACCGCTGCCACCACCCGGCGGCACTGCTCCTGAGAAGTCACATCGAGCGGTTCAAAAATCCCGCCCACCTCGTTGGCGGCGGCTGTGCCGCGATCAACGTCGATGTCAGCGATGACCACCTGTGCGCCTGCCCGGCTGAGCACATCGCAGATACCTCGCCCGATCCCGGATGCACCACCTGTCACTATCGCGACGCGGTCCTTCAGTGCGAACACCATGACCTCCATCCACTCCCCCAGCCGAAAACGGGGCGGCGCGGCCAGGAACAGCCAGCCGGCGGCGCCTCACTCATCCTCGCCGGTCCGCATGCGCCGATTCGATGTATCGACCGATCCGCGCCGCCACGGAAACACCCCCTCGATCTCGATCTCCAACGAGAAGCTGAGAAACGTCCGGATCAGCACGATCAACCCCAGCGTGCCCACGGTCTGCAACGTGGTGGTGACCACCACCGTCCTCACCAGATCCGCAGCAATGAGGATCTCCAGTGCCAGCAGCAGTACGGTGCCGAAGCCACCCCGCAACGCCTTGACAGCCTGTCGCGGATCACGCTCGCGCCGCCAGACAACCACCGCATGCCACGCCGACCAGACCAGGCCGACCAGCAGTACGACGACCGCGACGGCCTCGAAGACACGGACCCCGCGTGCCACGATCTCGGTGAACACCACTGCTGCCCCCACCTTCGGGCCCCCTCCCCCACACGGTGCCAGCCTCCACGCCGGAGCACCGGGGAATCCGCCGCTGCGACCGCATCACCACCGGCATATTGGGTAGGAAAACGGGCGGACCACCCGTGAGGGCAAGGAAAGGCAGACAGATGCGCGCTGCTCGGCTGACCGCACCGGGAACCCTGGAACTGGTCGACATACCCATGCCGGAACCGGGCCCCGGCGAGGTCCGGCTCGCCGTGGGGGCCGTCGGCGCCTGCCACTCGGATCTGCACATCCTCGACGCGCCCGCCGGGATCTTCCCGACACCGATGACCCTCGGGCACGAAGTCGCCGGCACCGTCGAACAGCTCGGCCCGGGAGTGACCGGCTGGACGCCGGGCGAGCGCGCCGCAGTGTACGGAATCATCGGCTGCGGCCACTGCCGTGCCTGCCTGCGGGGCAGGGAGAACGAGTGCCGCACGGTCCCGCTCGGCGGCATCGGAATCAGCCGGGACGGCGGCCTGGCCGACTACGTCGTGGTGCCCTCCTCCCGACTGCTGCATATCGACGAGTTGGATCTCGCCCACGCGGCGCCGTTGACCGACGCCGGACTGACCCCGTACCACGCGGTCGAACTCAGCCGGCCGCAGTTGCGGCCCGGCACCTACTGCGTGGTCATCGGCATCGGCGGCCTCGGCCACATGGCGGTGCAGATCCTCGCCGCCACCACCGCGGTGACGATCATCGCGGTGGACGCCAACGACGCGGCGCTGGAGTTGGGCAAGCGGTTCGGGGCGCACCACACCATCCGCGCCGGGGCCGGGGCCGCCGACCAGATCCGGAACATTGTCGGCCCGGCCCCCGATGGCGCCGACGTGGTGCTCGACTTCGTCGCCGTGGACGCGACGCTGGACCTCGCCCGGTCGGTGGTCGCCACCGGCGGTCAGCTGCTGCTGGTTGGGCTCGGTGGGGGCCAGCTGACCTTCCATCCGACGGTGGAGGCGGCCCCGCCGGTACCGCTGGAGGTCAGCGCCCGGATCCCGTTCTGGGGCACCCGGGCGGAGCTGCAGGAGGTCATCGCGCTAGCCCAGCAGGGGCAGGTCCGCGCCGACGTGCAGACCTTCCCTCTCGACCAGGTGACCGAGGTGTACGACAAGCTGCGCCGGGGCGAGATCCACGGCCGGGCCGTCATCGTCCCCTGAGGACTACTCGAGCAGCGCCAGCCCGGCACGGACCGGCCAACGGGCCAGGGTGCGGTCGAAGGTGGCCTCACCCCGGCAGAAACGTACGAACATCCGCCAGCCGGGCGGGGTGGCCAGCAACGCGTGGAAGACCCCGGGCCGCCGGGAGAAGGCGGCCAGCAACTGCCGGCCGGCCCGCATCGGGGGCACCAACTCCTCCCTGATCCGTTGCGCGTACCCGTCCAGATCACCGGCTGCGGCGGCGGCACCGGCCAGGGCTCCGGAGTGCAACGCGGAGCTGATCCCCTCCCGGGTCCACGGCTCCAGCAGCCCCGCCGCGTCCCCGACGACCAGCACCCGGCCGCGGCGCAGCGGTGACGCATCAGTGCGGCAGCGGGTCAGGTGCCCGGTGTCGTGCAGCGGCTCGAAACCGGCCAGCCCGAGCCGGTCGATGAACCGGCGCAGATATCGCCGGGTCCGCTCACCCTGCCCCCGTGCGGCGATCACCCCCACCGTCAACCGCTCCCCTTTCGGGAACACCCAGGCATACGACCCGGGAATCGGCCCCCAGTCGATCAGCAGCCGGCCGCGCCACCCTTCGGCGACCAGCGCCGGGACCGGTACCTCCACCTCCAGACCCAGGTCCACCTGCACGAATTCGACACCGACGTGCCGGGAGGTAACCCCCGCCGACCCGTCCGCACCGATCACCACACGCGCGTCCACCACCGTGTTGTCGGCCAGCCGCAGCCGTACGCTGTCCGGGGCCTGCTCAACGCCGCGCACCGCGGCGCGCTGGCGGAGTTCCGCCCCGGCCTGCACTGCGGCCCGCCGTAACCGGTCGTCGAATTCCTCCCGCCGCACCATCGCCAGCAGGGGTGAACCGTGCTGGCGGGTGAAGGCACGCCGTCCGTCATGGGTGAAGGTTGCCCGGCCAACGTGATCGCGGACCGGCACCTCGATACGACCGGTGAGCGCGGCCAGAGAGGTGCCGATCAATCCACCGCCGCAGGTCTTATAGCGCGGATGCTCGGCTTTCTCCAACACCAGGGTCCGCGCTCCGGCACGCGCGGCCGCCTGCGCGGCGGCGAGTCCGGCCGGTCCGGCACCGACGATCGCCACGTCCCACTCAGTCACGGCCGCAACCTCAGGAGTCGATCGGGAAGCAAGTCGTTTCCATATTTCCATGTCGTTCCACCAGTCGGGCAGCGGCGGACAAACTCGTTCCACCTCGCTCCCCTGCTCAACGGGGCTAGTGTGAGCCGGAGCAGGAGCGTCCGCTCGGGGCGGTGGGACCTTCCCCGACCCCCGGGCACTGATCCTCCGTGAGGTGGCCGGCATGAGCCCGTATCCCGTCCAGGCGGTGGTGGTCGGCGTCGACGACTCCGCGGCGAGCCGGCAGGCGGTACGGCTGGCCGCGTTCGAGGCGCTCGGGCAGCAGCGCCCCCTCTGCCTGCTGCACGCCTTCAACTGGGAGCCCACCGTGGCGGCCGCCGGCGGGCACTGGTCACGCCATGAGGCCGAGCAGTTGCTGGCGGCGGCGGAGCAGGCGGCCCGGGAACGCGCGCCCGGCGTGCAGATCCATTCCGAGATCGTCGAAGGGGCACCGGCGCGGGCACTGCAGCACGCCTCCCGCAACGCGGCGCTGGTCGTCATCGGCGACGGCGGCCTCACCGACTACGTCACCCTGCCGGTCGAAAGCGTCGCGATGCAGGTCGCCGCCCACGCCGAATGCAACGTGATCGTGGTCCGGGACCGGGAAGAGCAGCCCGGCCCGGTCCTGGTCGGCGTTGACGGCACCGACCACAGCGACCACGCCCTCGCGGTCGCCTTCGACATCGCGGCCCAACGCCGGGCCGAACTGGTCATCATCCAGGTGGATGAGCCGCGGAAGGACGGCGCCGACCGCGCACCCCGCTCACCGACACCGCAGCAGGAGGCTGCGGTCGCCCAGTGGCGACAGAAGTACCCCGGGGTTGTCACCCGGCAGCGCCAGGAACGCGGCGACCCGTCCCGGCTGCTGGTGCAGGCGGCACGTACGGCGGCACTGGTGGTGGTCGGCGCCCGCGGGGAACGCCCGTCACACGGCGCGCTCGGCCCGGTGTGCCTGAGTGTGCTGCACCATGCGCCCTGTCCAGTCGTCATTGTGCGGGGTCGGCGCCGCCCCAGCCGGCCGTGACGCCGCCGGGGCCCGGGGTGTTCACCTCGTTTCGGTCCGGGAAAGCCACAGCCGCGGGAGGCTCGCAGGTATGGACACCGCATCCCACCTTCACCCAGCACTGACCGACGACGAACTGCGCCGGTTGGACGCGTACTGGCGGGCAGCGAACTATCTGACCGTCGGCCAGATTTACCTGCTGGCCAACCCCCTGCTCCGCGAATCACTCCGGCCGGAGCACATCAAGCCGCGTCTCCTCGGCCACTGGGGCACCGGTCCCGGGCTCAATCTCCTCTACGCCCACCTCAACCGGGTCATCGTCCGCCGCAACCTCAACATGATCTTCATCACGGGTCCGGGACACGGCGGGCCGGCGATCGTCGCGAACACCTGGCTGGAAGGGACGTATTCACAGCGGTATCCGTCGGTGGCGCGGGACGAGACCGGTATGACCCGCCTGTTCCGCCAGTTCTCCTTCCCCGGCGGCATACCCAGTCACGTCGCCCCCGAAGTGCCCGGCTCGATCCACGAGGGCGGCGAACTCGGCTACTCCCTCATGCACGCCTACGGCGCCGCCTTCGACAACCCGGACCTGGTGGTGGCCTGCGTGATCGGTGACGGTGAGGCCGAGACCGGTCCGCTGGCGGGCAGCTGGCTCTCCAACGCCTTCCTCAACCCGGCCCGGGACGGGGCCGTGCTGCCGATCCTGCACCTCAACGGGTACAAGATCGCAAGCGCCACGGTGCTGAGCCGGATTTCGGAGGAGGACCTCCTTCTGATGCTGCGCGGGTACGGCCACCAGCCGTACGTGGTGACCGGTGACGAGCCGGCATCGGTGCATCAGCAGTTGGCAGCCACCCTGGATCGGGCGCTGGAGGAGATCGCGGCGATCCAGCGGCAGGCCCGCAGCGGGGTCGACGGTGGGCGGCCCCGCTGGCCGGTCATCGTGCTGCGGACGCCGAAGGGATGGACCGGCCCGCAGCAGGTCGACGGGGAGCAGGTCGAGGGGACGTTCCGCTCCCACCAGGTCCCGCTGGACGCGGTCCGGGAGAATCCGGAGCACCGCGCCGCGCTGGAGCGGTGGCTTCGCAGCTACCGGCCGGAGGAGCTCTTCGACGCCACCGGCGCCCCGGTGACGGAGCTGGCGGAGCTGCCGCCTGCCGGTGATCGACGGATGAGCGCCAACCCGCACGCCAACGGTGGCTGGCTGCTCCGGGAACTGGACCTTCCGGACTGCCGGGTCCACGCACTGCCGGTCGACCGGCCGGGCGAGCCGGTCGCATCATCGACCAAGGTGCTCGGCACCTGGCTCGCCGAGGTGATCCGGGCCAACCCGGACCGGTTCCGGCTCTTCGGCCCCGACGAGGTGGCCTCCAATCGGCTGTCGGCCGTCTTCTCCGCCACCGACCGGACGTTCGTCCTCCCGACCTACCCCGGCGACAGCCACCTCTCCCCGAATGGGCGGGTGATGGAGGTGCTCTCCGAGCATCTGTGCCAGGGCTGGCTGGAGGGCTATCTGCTCACCGGTCGGCACGGCCTCTTCACCAGCTACGAGGCATTCATCCACATTGTGGATTCGATGGTGAATCAGCACGCCAAGTGGCTGAAGGTCAGCCGGGACATCCCGTGGCGGGCACCGATCGCCTCGCTGAATTATCTTCTCTCCAGCCATGTCTGGCAGCAGGACCACAACGGCTTCTCCCACCAGGATCCCGGCTTTATCGACCATGTGGTGAACAAGAAGGCGGAGGTGGTCCGCGTCTACCTGCCACCGGATGCCAACACCCTGCTCTGTACAATGGACCACTGCCTGCGGAGCCATCAGCTGATCAACGTGGTCATCGCCGGCAAGCATCCGGCCCAGAACTGGCTCTCCATGGAGGAGGCCGAGCGGCACTGCCGGCGGGGGTTGGGGATCTGGCAGTGGGCGAGCACCGATGCGGGCGGGGAGCCCGACGTGGTGCTCGCCTGCGCCGGGGACGTGCCGACCATGGAGACGCTGGCCGCCGCCGATCTGCTGCGCCAGCACCTGCCGCAGCTGCGGGTGCGGGTGGTCAACATCGTGGACCTGATGCGGCTGGAGCCCGACACCGTGCACCCGCACGGCCTACCCGACGTGCAGTTCGACGCGATCTTCACCCCGGACCGGCCGGTCATCTTCGCCTACCACGGCTACCCGACCCTGATCCACCGGCTGACCTACCGGCGCCGCAACCACGACAACCTGCATGTACGCGGCTATCAGGAGGAAGGGACCACCACCACGCCCTTCGACCTGGTCATGCTCAACAACCTGGACCGCTTCCACCTGGTCCTCGACGTGATCGACCACGTGCCCGGTCTGGCCAGCAGCGCCGCCCATCTACGGCAGCGCATGGTCGACATCCGGGAAGATTGCCGCGACTACACCCGCCGGTACGGCGAGGACGATCCCCGGGTCGCGCAGTGGCGCTGGGTCAACCCCGAGGCCGTGGTGACCCCCTGACCGCCGCCCCCTGCCGGATCGGATGGCGGTGTGCCGGGAGGCTGGGCCGGTGACCCGCTGCGCCCGCCCCGGCCGCAGGGTTGAATAGAGGCGAGGTGTACCGATCCGGGGGGGCAGGACCTTGACCGAGGGGAAACCCACCGCCGACCGACCGTCCGCTGCCCTGCTGGCCCAGGCTGCGGCGACCGCCGGGTACGCCCCGTCGGTGCACAACACCCAGCCCTGGCAGTGGCGGGTGCATCCCGGACGTCTCGACCTGCTCGCAGATCGCAGTCGTCAGCTGCGGGCCGTCGACCCCGATTCGCGGCTGTTGATGCTCAGCTGCGGTACCGCGCTGCACCACGCCAGTATCACGCTGGCCGCCGAGGGGTGGGTAACCCGGGTGGAACGGCTACCTGAGGTCGCCGACCCGGATCTGGTCGCGCGGCTGGTCGTCACCGGGCAGGACGAGCCGGAGCCGGAGATCCTGGAGATGGGGCAGGCGATGCCGGTGCGGCATACCGATCGGCGGCCGGTCAGCGAAAACCCGGTACCGATCCCGGTGTTGGCACGCATCGAAGCGTCCGTCTCCGGGTTGGCCCGGCTCCACCTGCTCACCGGTGACCAGGTGCTGCAACTGGCCGCTATGGCGGCCCGGGCTGCGACGGTGCAGGCGCACGACCCACAGGTCCGCACTGAACTGGACTATTGGACGACCCGGACCGGGAGCGAAGGGGTCGGACTTCCGCCGGAGGTGCTTCCTGCGGAGCAGCCGCAGACCCCCGTGCCGGGCCGTGACTTCGGCCGTCCGGGCACGCTGCCGGTGGGTACCGGGCACGACCGGGCGGCCCACTATGCCCTGCTCTTCGGGGACGAGGATGAGCCGGAGGGGTGGCTGCGCGGCGGTGAGGCCCTGTCGGCGGCGTGGCTGACCGCGACAAACCTCGGGGTGTCGGTGCTGCCGTTGAGCGGGGTGATCGAGGTGGCCGGTACCCGCGCCACCCTGCGGCAGATCCTGGCTGGGCTGGGCTACCCGTATCTGGTGCTGCGGCTGGGTCTCATCGATCCGGAGCAGCCCGAGTCGCCGCACACGCCGCGCCTGCCGGCCGAGCAGATGGTGGACAGCTCGCTACTCGACACGACCGACCACCTCGGGGACCGTCGGTAACATCGCCCCATCCGCCGCGCCGCACGCACCCTGTTCCTTTGGCAGCAGCAGACCGAGTTGACCGAAGGGCAAGGGCCGATGCTGGGGCCGCCTGGCTCAGGCGAGGGAGAGGAAAAGCTTCTCCATCTGCTCGATGCTGGTCCGCTGCTCGTCGCCAGCGGACTCCGCGCTGATGCACTGCTGCAGCCCGGTAGCGATGATCTTGAAACCTGCCCGGTCCAACGCCTTGGAGACCGCGGCGAGCTGGGTCACCACATCGGCGCAGTCGCGCCCTTCCTCCAGCATGCCGATGACCCCGCGGATCTGGCCTTCGGCCCGCCGAAGCCGTTTGATCACGTCAGGAATCGCTTCTACGTCGATCTTCAACTCGAGCCCCTCTCCCGACTCAACCCTAACCTGATGGGGCATCAGGAGGCGGTCACGAACGAGCGCCTCAGCCGCCCTCCGCCGCCAATTCACCACCCATCGAGACGGAGCAACCATGAGCAACAACAGCATCACCACTATCGACGTGGCCACCGCTCGGGCAGTTCTGGCCAACAACCCCGACACGCTGATCGTCGACGTGCGCACGCCCGGCGAGTTCGAGACCGCCCACGTGCCCGGCTCGATCAATCTGCCGCTGGACCAGGTGGACTCGAACCTGGACCAGATCGTCACAAACGCCGGCGGCCGCATCCTGCTGATATGCCAGTCCGGCAGCCGCGCCACCCAGGCCTGCACCAAACTGGTGAGGGCCGGACTGACCAGCACCACCGTGATCTCCGGCGGCATGAACGCTTGGATCACCGCGGGCGGGCCGGCCGAGCGGGGCCGCGACCGGTGGAGCCTGGAGCGGCAGGTGCGCCTGGTCGCCGGCTCCATCGTGCTGATCTCCGTCCTGGCCAGCATCTGGTGGGCGCCGGCACGTTTCGTCGCCGGGTTCATCGGCGCCGGACTGGTCTTCGCGGCCCTGACCAACACCTGCGGCATGGGAATGATGCTCTCCAAGCTGCCCTACAACCGTGGGGCCGCCTGTGACGTCAGCGCCTCCCTCGCCCTGATACGGAGGGAGCAAACCAGAGCATGAGTGACGCCTATATTCAGCAGGATCGCTCTGGGCTGGCCCGCTTCATCCCGTTGCTCGGCTGGTTCCGCAACTACCACCGGGGCGTCCTGCGCAACGACCTGATCGCCGGACTGACCGTGGCGGTCATGCTGGTGCCACAGAGCATGGCGTACGCGGCACTGGCCGGTCTGCCACCGGTGACCGGCCTCTACGCGGCGATCGTGCCGTTGCTGGTCTATGCGCTGCTGGGTACCTCCGGATCCCTAGCCGTCGGGCCGGTCGCCATCATTGCGCTGATGACCAGCGCGGCGCTGGCGCCGCTCGCTGGCGGGAACCCGGCCCGCTACGCCGCGCTGGCCGGACTGCTCGCGCTCCTGATCGGCGCGATCCAGTTGCTGATGGGGGTGTTGCGGCTCGGGGTGCTGGTCAACTTCATGTCCCACTCGGTGTTGTCCGGCTTCACCTCCGCCGCCGCGATCGTGATCGCCGCCAGCCAGGTCAAGGACCTGCTCGGACTCAAAATGGGCCGGGCGGAGACTTTCCCTGCGATCGCCGCGGGGGTATGGCGCTCGGCGACCACGGCGCACGGGTTGACCCTGCTGATCTCCGCGGTCAGCGTCGCCGTGCTGCTGCTGCTCCGGCGTTACCTGCCGAAGCTGCCCGGCGCGCTGCTGGTCGTCGCCGGGATCACCGTGGTCAGCGCCGCGCTGGCATTCGGCAACCGGGGTGTGCAGATCCTCACCGAGGTCCCGCGCGGGATCCCGGCGCCGGCGCTGCCGGCCCTCTCCGCAGCCGACATCAAGGCGCTGCTGCTGGCCGCCATCGCCATCGCGCTGGTCGCCTACATGGAGAACATCGCGGTGGCCAAGGCACTGGCCGCCAAGTCGCGACAGCAGGTCGGCGCCAACCAGGAGCTGGTGGCCGTCGGTGCGGCCAACGTCTCCGCCGGCCTGTTCGGGGCGTTCCCGGTAGCCGGCGGCTTCTCCCGCAGCGCGGTCAACTTCGCCGCGGGCGCCCGTACGCCGGTGGCCACGGTGGTGGCGGCGTCGGTGGTGGCGATCACCGCGATCGCACTCACCCCGGCCTTCTACCACCTGCCCAAGGCGGTGCTGGGGACGATCGTGGTGGTCGCGGTGCTGGGCCTGGTCGACGGCAAGGGGGCGCTCGCCGTGTGGCGGGCCCGCCGCTCGGACGGGCTCACCCTGGCGCTGACCTTCCTGGTCACTCTCCTGTTCGGGGTCGAGCCGGGCCTGGCTGCCGGTGTGGTGTTCAGCCTCGGAGTGTTCCTGTGGCGTTCCGCTCGGCCGCGCACCGCCGAACTCGGCCGGGTACCCGGCACCGGGGCCGAGGGGCTGCCCAAGCAGACCGATATCCCGGCACAGGACAGTCCAGCGGTCGGCGCAGGTGTCGGGACAGACGCCGAGGTCGACGTCGAAGCAGCGGAATAGTCAACGAACCATCCGGGCCGCCGCCCGGATCGCCCCCCCGGACCCTTTCAATAACCGGCACCATTGACTTCGAAACATACCCCCTGGGGTATCCGTTAGGGTGACCATATCGGCATTCATCACTGCAGAGGAGGCAAAGATGTTGTTCACCCAGTACTACGGTGACGTCGGCCGTCCCGACCTGCTGGCATCGCTCGGCGCCACCGCCGACGATCTCGGCCGGATGCTCTACGACAGCGTGCACAACAAGCTGATGGCCCTACCGGACGAGGTGCGGGTGTTCCCGACCCACGGGGCCGGCTCAGAAGGTCACGCACAACACGCTGCCCCCGACTATCGTCAACAAACGAATCCACCCGGACCGTGCCCCGGGAAGAAAACCGTGGAGGAATCGTGGCCGATCCCGTCATCGTCGGGGTGGACGGCTCTCCCGGCAGCCGGCTCGCCGCCCAGCACGCCGCCGAGACGGCGCAGCGGAGCGCCACGCCGCTGATCCTGATCCACGGCTATCTGCATCCGTTCCGGTACGGCGTCCCCATCGACCCGTACGCCATCCAGCT
>DASULK010000232.1:0-9134 GCA_036278255.1 Micromonospora sp. | reverse complement strand
AACTGTGAGTATCGAGGTGTTCCGCTGCGGTCCGCGGCCTGACCCGTTCCCCAACTGGCCTGCGGTGCCTTGTGTTCGATCTGTCGGCCGACGGGCCGCAGGGGAGTTGCTTGGTCCTCGGACCGGTGCAGACGTGTCCCGATAGGGGCCTTCGCGACAGGCACCGTCACAGTTCTGACCGCCCGCCCCGGTCCGAGGCCAACCACCCGCCGGCCCCATAGACCAGGGAGAACAGCATCAGTGGCCACGATCAGCCTGCCGCAGCAGCACGACCCACGCCAGCAACCTCACAGTGGCAGCGAGGTCATCATCGGCGTCGACACGCACAAGGACATCCACGTCGTCGCGATCTTAAGCACCACGGGCGCGTTACTGGCCACTTCATCATTCGCGGCCACCCTCGCCGGCTACGAGGAACTGCTTGAGTGGGTCTGCAGCCACGGCGAGCCCTCGGTCGCCGGTGTGGAAGGCACCGGATCGTGGGGCGCCGGACTCACCCAGGCACTGCGCCGCGAAGGCATCGCCGTCATCGAGGTGAACCGACCGGACCGCTCCATGCGCCGCCGGCACGGCAAGACCGACGCCGTCGACGCCGAGGCGGCCGCTCGCGCTGTCCTCTCCGGCCACGCCACCGTCACACCAAAGAGCCACGACGGCCAAGTCGAGGCCATGCGGCTCTACAAGCTCGCCAAAGACTCCGCGGTCAAGGCTCGCACTCAGGCGACCAACCAACTCAAGGCCGTGCTCGTCAACGGCGACCCCCTCCTGCGAGAAGAACTGGCCGGCAAGACAACCCACGCTCAGGTCATGCACTGCCTCACGCTCAGCTACGACGACCCTGATCCCGTGCAGGTGGCCAGGCATCGCACGTTACGAATGCTCGCCGAACGCATCCGCCACCTCTGCTCGGAGATCCGCGAACTCGAGAAGCTGCTAACCGCTGCGGTCGCCCAGACAGCGCCGCGGTTACTGGACCTCTTCGGTGTCGGCCATGACAGCGCAGCCACCCTGCTCATCGCTGCCGGCGACAACGCAGACCGGCTGTCCGGCGAAGCCGCCTTCGCCGCCCTCTGCGGTGTCAACCCCGTCGAACGCTCATCAGGCCAAACACAGCGACGCCGCCTTAACCGCGGCGGCAACCGCCAGGCTAACGCCGCGCTGTTCCGCATCGCCCTGACCAGACTGCGTGCCGACCCCCGCACCCGCGCTTACGTCCAACGACGAACCACCGAAGGCAAGACAAAACGAGAGATCTTGCGCTGCTTGAAGCGCTACATCGCCCGTGAAATCTTCGGGATCGTGCGCGCGATCGTCCCGCCAAACGTGGCTTGACAAACATAGGGGCGTCGAGCAGGCCGCGCTCAAGTGCGTGTACATGGCACTGATGAGCCTGGACCCTACCGGTCAAGGCCGCCGGCGCTGGACGATGCGCTGGAAAGCACCGCTGAACGCCTTCCAGATCACCTTCGAAGGCCGGCTCACCCCGGCCAACCACTGACCAACTCAACAACCAAGATCAGCCGTTAACTTGACACTCCCCATTCCCGGCCGATGAATGGCGGGTGCGCTGAGCCGACCCGCGCTTCTCCGGCAGGTGAGCGTGTCGTTGCCGGTCACCGCTTAAGCCAGAGTCGGATCGACGCGACGGTCACGGTGCCGTGGAAGACGTAGGCGCGCTTTTCGTAGCGCGTGGCCACGGCCCGGAAGTGCTTGAGCCGGTTGATCGTGCGCTCGACCTCGTTGCGGCGCTTGTACCTCTCTTTGTCGAAGCCTGCGGGCCGGCCGCCTTTGCTGCCGCGGCGCCGGCGGTGGGCGCGCTGGTCCATGGGCTCGGGGATGGTGTGCTTGATTTGCCGTCTGCGCAGGTAGCGGCGGTTGCTGCGGGAGCTGTAGGCATTGTCCCCGCCCAGGTGGTCGGGGCGCGTGCGCGGACGGCCGCCGCCGGGGCGCTTGACCCGGATGCGCTCCAAGACCGGGATCAGCTGGGGGCTGTCGCCCCACTGGCCGGGGGTGATCAGCAGGGCCAGCGGTCGGCGGCCGCCCTCCCCGGCGAGGTGAATCTTGCAGGTCAGGCCGCCCCGCGAGCGGCCCAGTCCCTCATCGAGGCAGTGCTGCCGAGGGATCGATCTGCGCTTCGGGACCCGAGGTGCCTTACGCGGTGCTCCAGCAGCATGTTGGTGGGCCCGGCACGCGGTGGAGTCCACGCTCACCATGCTCCAGTCGATCCGATCCTGGGCATCCGTGTCAGCCAGGAGCACTTGGAGAATTCGATCCCAGGTGCCGTCCGCCGACCAGCGGCGATGGCGCTCGTATGCGGTCTTCCAGCTGCCGAAGCGCTCCGGCAGGTCCCGCCATGGGATGCCGGTGCGGACCCGGAACAGGATCCCGTTGATCACCGTCCGGTGGTCGCTCCACCGCCCGCCCCGGCGACCGGACTTCGGCAGATGCGGCACAAGCCGCGCCCACTCGTCGTTTGTCAGATCGCCCCGCCCCATGAGCAAACCATGGTCCAGGAGCCGCATGGCGACATGATCCGCCGGACAGGCCCTAGCCCCCCGGCGCTGCCTGGCTGCGCCCGCGCTGCTCGGCGGCGAAGGCCAGGATGGCGTCGGCCGGGCCGTCAATGGCGGCGTAGATCCGTTGGATGCGCCGCGCCGCCTGCCGGTAGCGCCCGTCGCTGAGCATGGCGTGGGCCAGCGCGGTCAGCCGCGGCGTGCCGGCGTGGGGTAGGGCGAGGCGGTGGGCGGCCCCGAGCCGTTCCAGCAGGACGATGTTGAGGTCCTGCTCGGGTTGCAGGGGCAGCCCGATCGCGGGGACGCCGGCACTCATCGCGGTCTGCATGCTGCCCTGGCCGCCGGCCGTGATGGCCAGGTCGACCCGGGGCATGACGAGGTGGCTGGGCAGGACACCGGCCACGCAGACCCAGTCGTCGGCCAGGTCCGCAAGGTCGTGGATGGTGCCGGCGACCAGGACGCGTACGTCGAGCGGCGCGACCGCGCGCACGACGTTGCGGATCAGCTCGGGTGGGCTGGAGGTGATCGCCACGTACACCACGGGCCGCCCGTCGGGTGCGAGGAAGCGGGCGACCGGCTCGGGCACCGGCCGGTCCAGGTGGGCGAAGAGCGGGCCGGTGTAGCGCAACCGCATCCCCGGCCGGTAGCCCCGCTTGCCCTCAGAGGACCAGGCGTGCATCACGGCCTCCGGGATGCCGATCACCTCCGGCGCCTCGGTGACCAGGGTGAGGTCGCCGAGCACGAGGGCGGCGAGGCTCGGGATCGGGGGCACGCCCAGCTCGGCGGCGACGCGGTTGAAGCCGCCGCAGTAGAAGTTAACCCGTGGTGGGGCGATGTTGGTCAGCCAGCGTACGGCGGCGCCGGGCAGGAGGCGGAACGCCGGCTTGATCGGCGTGGCCGGGGCGGGCAGCAGGCGATGCTCGAAGACCGGCGGCACCCAGCTGCCGTTGTGCTCGGTGACCAGTCCGATGCGGGCGAGCCGGGTGGAGAGCACGGTGGTGAGGGTGAACCCGGTGACCGCCAGGCGGATGTCGTGGGCGCGGAAGTAGGCGGCCTCGGTGCGGGCGTGGATGCGCAACTCGTCGTCGGTGTAGGTGCTCTGCCGTACATCTCCCATGCCGATCTCGTCGCGCAGGAACTGGGCGCAGCGCTGTGAGCTCATCCGCGGGCCGACCACGTCGTACCGGACGCCAGCTTCGTGCAGCAGGTGCTCGTACGTACCGCCATGGGTGGCCACGCGGACCGGTACGTCCCGCGCCCGCAGCGCGCGGTAGATCTCCAGGATCCGTGAGGTCTCGGACAGGAACGCGCAGTTGGGCAGCAGGCAGATCACGTTGGGCTCCATCCGTAATATATTGCGCATGTCCTCCCCGGGAAACCCCCTTTTCGATGTCGGCACCGGTTCGGCCCTGCAGCCTCCCGTACGGGCGTTCCGTACCGTGCTGCTGCTCGCCCAACGGCTGCGCTACCTGATGGACCAGCGGCTGCGCGCCGACGGCCTGACCACCCAGCAGGCCGCCCTGCTGACCGCGGTCGCCGCCCTTGGCCGGCCGTCGATGACCGAAGCCGCGGCCGCGCTGGGCAGCACCCACCAGAACGTCGCGCAGCTGGTCGCCGCGCTGCAGCGCAAGGGCCTGATGCGGGTGGAACCGGATCCGGCGGACCGGCGCCGGCGATGCTTGACGGTGACCGCGCAGAACGAGCGGTACTGGGCCGGCCGGGACCCCGACGACGTAGCGGCGATCACCGAGTGGTTCGCCGTACTGTCCGATGAGGAGCTGGAGATGTTCCAGACGCTAGCGTACCGGGTGCTCATCGCTGCCCAGGATGGATGCGACCGGTGAGACGGCCGCGCGGGGCGGCCGTGAGGATTGGAGGATGCGATGACGCAGGACCGGATGGATGAGGCGTTGCGTGGCCTGTTGGCGAGCCGCAAGCTCGGGGTGCTGGCCACCATCAAGCGGGACGGGCGACCCCAGCTGTCACACGTGAGCTACACCTTCGACCCGGCGCGCCGGTTGATCCGGGTGTCGATCACCGACGGCCGGGCCAAGACGGCCAACCTGCGCCGGGACCCCCGCGCGACCTTCCTCGCCAGCAGTGCCGACGGCTGGACGTACGCGGTCGCGGAGGTGACCGCCGAGCTGAGCCCGGTGGCGGCGGCGCCGGATGACGCCACCGTCGAGGAGTTGATTGACATCTACCGGGCGGTGCAGGGCGAGCATCCGGACTGGGACGACTACCGGCGGGCCATGGTGGCCGACCGCCGGATCGCCCTGCATCTGCGGGTCGAACGCGTCTACGGCCTGCCCTCCCGCGGCTGAACCGAGGCCGCACTCGGATCGCGAGCGCGCTGCGCTGCTCGGGCCCCATGCCGGACGACCGAGGCGGTGCGCGGGCCGCGTCGTGCGCTGCTCCGGCCCGTACCCATGGGTTTGTCGTTGCGCTGCGGTTACCTGGCTCTGTTGCGTTGAGCGTTGGTCGAGGCAGGCTTGGGCTGTGAAGCCGTCGGATCGTCCTCGTGCATGGATGCCGCCGAAGTCGGCGTTCGCTGGGTTCCGATTCCCGCCGGAGGTGATCGTCGTCGAGGTGCGCTGGTATTTACGGTTCAACCTGTCCTATCGCGACGTTGAGGAATTGCTGGTCGAACGCGGCGTGGAGGCCGATCACGTCACCGTTTACCGGTGGGTGCAGCGGTTCATCCCTCTGCTGGCCGACGCCGCTCGGTTCTGCCGCCATTCGCCTGGCGACAGGTGGTTTTCACCCCTCGGACACCAATTCTGGTGGAGTTCCACCGATCCTGAGTCGGACTCGGTTCCGCGCTGGTGCGCGGACGGCATACCTGCCGTAACCAATGATCATTGGCGTCGGCGAGCCATACCTGGTGCCCGGCGCACGGTGGCGTGTTGCCGGTTGGACCGGCCATGACACCAACTCGCCGCCGCGACCGTGAGCAGCTCATCGGCGTGCTCATTTCGGCCCCGCTTGACCGACCGCGACCCTGTTCGGCGCTGATGCCGGAGCTGCCCGCACCACGCCAGCCAGCAGACGCCTCACCGGACGAGGTCCTGATCAGTATGGCTCGTCCGAACCGTTCCGGCCGGGTGGCCGAACGCGGCCTGCTGGGCGCGCTTGGCTGGTCGCCGGGCCACCGCATCGACATCCACCCGCACGACGGGATGCTGGTGATCGCGTCAGCGCTGGCAGGGGAGCATGTGGTGCGCAGCCGAGGGGAGTTGCCGCTACCGGCCAGCGCACGGCAGATGTGCGGGATCGTGCCCGGGCAGCCGCTGCTGCTCGCCGCCCTGGTCGCAACCTGCTGGTGATCCACCCGGGCCGCACCGTCGCGCGGCTGCTGGCCGACCTGCACGCGCAGGTGATCGGAGGCCATCGTGTCGGCTTATCCCGCCCGTGTCGCTGCCGCCCGGCAACCGCTGGCCCGCCCACCTCGGTGTCACGATCGCCGATCTGCAGGCCGAGGCCGGTCCGGACCTGCCGACGCTGGCCGAGTACCTGCCCCGGGTCGTGGCCGCGGCCGGGCCGGGTGCCCGCCGCACATATGGCACCTATTGGAACCGCATGACCGCCGCCTGGGGTGAGCGCCCCTTGGACGCGATCGCCGCCAGCGACATCGAGGCGATGCAGCGACAGGTCGCCGTGACGGCCCGGTCGCGGCGTAACAGCCGCAGCGGCCGCCACGCCGGTGAGCACGTCATCGCTGCCGCCCGCGCCATCTACAACCAGGCCATCGCCGACGGGCTCATCGACGCCGCAGCCAGCCCCGCCCACCGGGTGGTTAAGCCCCGCCGACTACAGAGCACCCGCCGCGCCCTCACCCCCGACGAACTGGAGGAGATCAACCTTGCCGCCCGTACCAGCGGCAACGACGTTCTCCTCGACGCGCTGCTGCTGCGGCTGCACACCGAGACCGCCTGCCGCCGCGGCGGGGCGCTCGGGCTGCGGCTGGCCGACCTGGACACCGACCGCGGGCTCATACGGCTGACCGAGAAAGGTGCCACCCTGCGCTGGCAACCGATCACCCTCGACCTCGCCGCACACCTCGACGAACACGCCCACACCCGAGGCGCGGTCCTGCCCACCGACCTTCTGCTGCACTACTGCAACGGACGGGCGATCACCAGCCGCCGCTACGACCACCTGTGGAAACGCATCGGCCAGCAGTTGCCATGGGTGGCCGCCCAGGACATCTCCACCCACTGGCTACGCCACACCACCCTGACCTGGGTCGAACGGCACTTCGGCTACGGCGTCGCCCGCGCCTACGCCAGGCACACCGACTCCACCGGCCCAGCCACCACCACCTACATCAAAGCGGATCTGCACGCCGTCGCGACCGCGTTAGCCGCCATGAGCGGCCGACCACACCCGCTCGCCGCCGCCGCGGACCGCGCCTCCGGGCCGTGACGGCCACCGGAAACTGCCCCGGCTACGGCCGGCCGGAGTCGAATGGGTCAGGTCAGGCCGGTTGGAGGAACTCCAGCAGTTGGCTCGTGAGTTCGGCGGGGCGTTCCTCGAAGATCCAATGGCCACAGTCCTCGACGACGCCGCCGCTCACGTTGAGGGCGTAATGGGCGGCCTGTTGGGGTACGGCGTCCCCTAGGCTCGCGCGGGCGCCGAGGGCGAGCACCGGCATGGCGAGTTTGGTCTTGGCGTACTCGGCGTTGTCGGCGACGTCCTGTGGAAGGGCGCGGAAATACTCGAAGCTCGCCCGCAGGTGGGCATCGTCCTGAAGGTACCGGGCGTACTCCGCGACTTCGTCCGCGCCGATGCCGGTCTTTTGCACTTCCATCGAGTCGGTGAACCGATCCACCCAGAGTTCCTCCCGGCCGGCGATGATCTGCTCTGGCAGCCCGTTCGGGAGGCTGAAGAACCCGAAGTTCCACAGGCCCGGTCCGCTCGGTGTGAGCGACGGGGCCTGATACAGGCTCTGGTCGGGGATGGGCGCCTCGGTGAGGACGAGTTTGCTTACCTGATCGCCATAGGCGGCGGCGTACGCGTACGCAACCATGGTGCCGATGTCGTGGCCGACCAGGCAGATGTCCCGTTCGAGCCCGAGTTGGGCGAGGAGGTCGTGTACGTCGCGGGCGAGTGTCTTCTTGTCGTATCCGCTTGCCGGGGCGTCGCTGCCGCCAGCGCCGCGTAGGTCGGGCGCGATGACGGTGTACCGCTTGGCAAGCTCTGGCAGAACCTTGCGCCACATGAACCACGTCTGTGGGTAGCCGTGTAGCAGGACTAATGTCCCTCCCTGACCACCTAGCACGTAATTGATCATGATTTGACCGGCCCGAGCCTTATGTTCCGTGAATCCGGGTGGGATCCGTGCGCCGTCCATGCCTCCCCCTCGCACTCGTCAGTCCGTTTCGCGTACCCAACGCCACGGTCGGGATACCCGAGTCGCCTCGGTTAGCGGAGCGGCCGGAAACCGACACGAAGCTCTTCGGTGAGGAGCTGTGGTTGTTCCCAGGCCGCGAAGTGTCCGCCCCGGTCGAGCCGGTTGTAGTGGATGAGGTTGGGGTACGCCCGCTCCGCCCAGCTCCGCGGCGTCTGATAGAGCTCGTCTGGGAAGACGCTCACGGCGGTCGGCACGGAGACGCCCTTCGCGGACAAGAAGGACAGCTTGTTCTCCGCATAGAGACGAGCCGCAGAAACCCCCGTATTCGTCAGCCAGTAGAGGGTGATGTTGTCGAGGATGTCGTCTCGTGTGAGGCCGCCGGGTTGGCCGGCGAAGGCCCGACAGATCAGCTCCAGGCTGGCTGCGTCATGGTCCAGCATGAAGCTCGCCAGAGCGATGGGCGAGTCCGCGAGTCCAGTCAACGTCTCGGGGCGCGTCCCCATCACGAGGGCGTACGCTCCATGCTTCCAGAAGAAGTCGAGCTGCCCGCAGGCGCGCTTCTCCTCTTCTGAGAGGTTGGAGGGCAGCTTGCTGAGTGCCTTATTTATCCCGGTGATGTCGGACTGGATCAGTGCATCGATGTCGGGGGGAACCGTGCCAGGCATGTTGGTGTGAATGCCGAGCAGTTCCGGGGGCGCCTGCAGACCGATGAGGTCGGTGATGAGCGCGCCCCAGTCGCCGCCCTGGGCGACGAATCGGGTGTAGCCGAGGCGCTTCATCAGTTCGATCCAGGCGCGTGCGATGTGCTCCGGGCCCCAGCCTGGCGTGGTCGGCTTGCCGGAGAACCCGTAGCCGGGCAGGGACGGGATTACCAGATGGAAGGCGTCCGACGCGCTCGCGCCGTGTGCCGTGGGATCGGTTAGCGGGCCGATGATCTTCAGTAGCTCGATGATCGAGCCGGGCCAGCCGTGTGTGACGATGAGCGGCAGGGCGTCTTCGTGTTTCGATCGGACGTGGATGAAGTGGATGTCGAGCCCGTCGATTTCGGTGATGAAGTTCGGTAGTGCATTCAGCCTCGCTTCGACCTTGCGCCAGTCGTACTCCTTCTCCCAATAGCGCGCGAGCGCCTGGCTTGTTTCGAGCGGTACGCCCTGCGACTGATCATCGACGGTCTGCCTCTCGGGCCAGCGCGTGGCCCTGATGCGCGTGCGCAGCGCATCGAGTTCCGCCTCGGGGACCTCAATCGTGAACGGCCGGACACCTGCGAT
>DASULK010000231.1:0-71503 GCA_036278255.1 Micromonospora sp. | reverse complement strand
GCGCGTGGCCGGGGTCTCCGGGGTCAGCACCAAGAGCACCGACACCGACGTCGTCACGGCCGCCGACCGGGCGGTGGAACGGCAGGTGGTCGAGGCGCTGCGCGCGATGCGGCCGAACGACAGCGTGCTGGGCGAGGAGTTCGGCGCCGCCGCGGGGGCGGTCCCGCAGGACGAGGGCGGCGTCCGCTGGATCCTCGACCCGATCGACGGCACCGTGAACTACTTCTATGGAATACCGCACTACGCGGTCTCCCTGGCGGCTGAGGCCAACGGCACGGTGGTCGCCGCGGTGGTCGTCAACGCCGCGACGGGGGCGGAATGGACCGCGGTGCGCGGCGAGGGTGCCTACCATGCCGGCCGCCGCCTGCACGGCTCGACCGAGACCGACCTGCGCCGGGCGATGGTGGCGACCGGATTCGCCTACGACCCGGCCCAGCGAGCCCACCAGGCCGGAGTGCTCGCCCAGCTCATCACCCACGTCCGGGACATCCGGCGCTTCGGGTCCGCCGCGTTGGACCTCTGCCATGCGGCCGAGGGGACGGTCGATGTCTACTACGAGCAGGGGCTCAACCTCTGGGACCACGCCGCCGGCGGGCTGATCGCCCGGGAGGCCGGTCTGCGGGTCGATGGCCTGGCCGGCGCTCCCCCTGGGCCGGATCTGGTGATCGCTGCCCCGCCAGCGCTCTTCGACCCGCTGCACGACCATCTGGCGGCCTTCGACGCCGCCGGCGGCCCCTGACCCCAACCGGACGCCGGCCCCAGGACAGCCGGAGCCGGGTCTAGCCGTCGGCGCCGCCGGGGCAGGTCCGCGGGGGCAGCTCAGGAGACTGAAGTTCGACCAACGCCTGGTTGACCTCTGTAGTGGTGGCCAACTGCTTGAAGTCGGCGCCGAGCGCGACGTCCACCACGTCATCGTCGCGATCGGCTTCGTAGACCGGATCCGCCTGGTCGAGGAAGTAGGCCCGCAGCACGTGCGCCGAGCCGACCCCCTTGGGGCCGTACCGTAGCTCCGCGACGCCCTCGACCCTCTTCTTCCGCGGGTCGTTGCCCGTCTTCTCGACCTGGAAGTCACGGTTCTTGAAGTTGCTTCCGACGCTGCCCGCCAGGCCCACACCGTCTGTCGAGTTGTAGACATTGATCTTGATGTCTTTGGCCTCCCGGAGCGCGATGTCGGCCCGGACGTAACCCTCCGGGCACTCAAGGGCGCTGCCCGGACCGCTCTGTGTGTCCCGGATGAGGGTGATGACCACGAAGACCAGGGCGAACACCACCAGTCCGGCGACGATGACGAGGGCACGCACCCGTGCATAGCTCATCTACAGGCTCCCGTGAGGCGGTGGAGGGTTGGGCCGATAACGCAACCGCAGCGTCTCGGCCGCCAAGTATGCCGCTGAGGTTAGCGGTTGTCCGAACCGGGCCGGAAACAGTCGAACCTCCCGGCGAGTCCGCTCCGATCCGTGGGTCAATACCCCTATCTTCGGTTCGCCTGGGTGATGTTGGGAACAACTTCCGGCTGTTGAGCGTACAAATATGGCGGGAGGACGGTATACATGCGTCGCCTGAAGCGGGGTACGGTTCCGCGCTCGCCGGAGGTTCTTGACGGTCGTGGGGGCTTGCGACGGATTGACCGGACCGGGCCACCGGGCCACCGGGTGAGCGGACGACCCAGCCGGGGAAGTGAAGTCGACGTCTTTCGGCGATATGCCGGAAACTGTCTATATCGATACGGGAGAGTGAAACCGATGGCCACCGACTACGACGCTCCGCGTCGCGACGAGGTCGACCTCGGCGAGGACAGCCTGGAAGAACTCAAGGCGCGGCGGGTCGACTCACAATCGGGCGCTGTTGACGTCGACGAGGCCGAGGTCGCTGAGAGTTTCGAGTTGCCGGGTGCCGATCTGGCGGACGAGGAGCTGACCGTCAAGGTGCTGCCCATGCAGTCGGACGAGTTCCGGTGCGCCCGCTGCTTCCTCGTACACCACCGCAGCCAGCTCGCCGCGGAGCGGAAGGGCGAGCTGATCTGCCGGGAGTGCACCTAGGTTGCAGCCGGCTGGCGGGGCGTTCCGAGCTTCGGCCTCACCGGTGCGGTCCCTCACCGGCTGGTGCGGACCGGCCGCCGGGGGAGGCTGTATCCCGTGCGGTGAGGATCGCCTCCGCCAGCCGTATCGGGTGGCGTGAACTGACCACCCAGTAGGGCGTCGGATCGGCGGGATCGTCGAGCACCACCTGCACCGCGCAGGCGACCCACGGCCGCTGCACGACGAAGGCGAGAGGGTCGGCCCCGACGCCGAGCACCTCGCGCCGCCCCTCGGCATCCAGCGGGATGGCGTCGGCCACGAAGCGCACCGGAAGGCGGGCATCATCCACCAGCAGTTCTCCGTCGTGCACCGCCACCCGAATCCTGCCGAGCCACCAGAGCCCCACTGCGGTAGGCGGCAGCAGCACCGCGAAAGGCAGCCACGCCCGCAACCCGTCGGTACCCATCCAGATCTCCGCGGCCAGTAGGGCCGCGAGGCTGATGGCGGCCAGCCACAGCCACCACGGCAGGACGAGTCGCTCGCTGTATCCGACCCGCTGCCGGGGCCCGGGCCTATCGGTGGAGTCAAACCGCGCTGGTACCACGTTGTGTGAGGGTACGGTGCGCTCTGCCGTACCCACCCGGCAGGATGGGGGATTGTCGTAGACCCGACCCCGGAGTGTGAACCATGACCGATGCTCTGCTCGTGCCCGTGGCGGTGCAGCGGCTCGATCCGGATCTGCCCCCGCCGGCGTACGCCCATCCCGGGGATGCCGGCGCGGACCTGGTGGCCGCCGAGGACGTCAAGCTGGAGCCGGGTGAGCGGGCGGTGGTGCGCACGGGCGTAGCGGTGGCGCTGCCGGAGGGCTTCGTCGGCCTGGTCCACCCGCGCTCCGGGCTGGCGGCGAGGCTGGGCGTAACGGTGCTCAACGCGCCCGGTACGGTCGACGCCGGCTACCGCGGGGAGATCATGGTGACCTTGATCAACCACGACCGGCGAGAGGCCGTGCGGATCTCGCGGGGGGACCGGATCGCGCAACTCGTCATTCAGCGGGTGGAACGGGCACACTTCCACCTGGTTGACCAGTTGCCCGATTCCCCACGAGGAACGGACGGTTTCGGGTCCACTGGCGGGCATGCCGCCCTGGTCACACCGGAGGGTGTGACCGTGAGGAACGAAGAGGTAGCAGGGTGAACGAGGTCTCTGACGACGTTGCCGCCGCGGCCCGGCGCGGCCCGTACGACATCTCTGAAGCGCCGCCCGGCGTGCAGCGGCTCGACCTCGGCAGCTTGCAGATCCCCGCGGTGCAGGGGGTCGAGGTCAGGGTCAGCGCCAACCCGGAAGGTGTCATCCAGCAGGTGGTCCTCCTGAACGGCGACAGCGCCCTGCAGCTGGGGGTGTTCGCCGCGCCGCGTTCCGAAGGCATCTGGGACGAGGTGCGCGAAGAGATCCGGCAGTCGCTGATCGGCGACGGGGCGGCTGCTGAGGAGACCGAGGGGCCGTACGGGATGGAGTTGCGGGCCCGGATACCGGGGGACGACGGCGTGACCGACCTGCGGTTTGTCGGGGTCGATGGGCCGCGATGGATGGTGCGGGCTGTCTACCAGGGGCCGGTTGCGGTTGATCCGTCGGTGGCCGGTCCGCTCGTGGAATGCCTGGCCGGGCTCGTGGTCGACCGGGGCCAGGAGGCGAAGCCGGTGCGGGAACCCCTGCCCCTGCAGCTACCACGCAATGTTGCCGAGCAGGCCGGGACTGCTGCTCCGACGCCAGGGCGCCCGGAATGAGCTGAACTGGCCCGCGGGAGGAGCTTTCGCGAAGGACGGTGACACCGGTCATGGCGACCGATGAGGGCCGGATTTCGTTCCGCCAGGTGCTGAAACGGCTCACCGCGACCGCAGCGGAGCTTGAGGCACAGGAGTTGCAGCGGGAGAGCGTCGAGTCGGGCAGCACACCGGCCCGGCAGTGCCAGCGGGGTCAATACGTCTCGATCTCCGGACGGCTGCGCACCGTGGTCTACACCCCGCGGACCCATCTGCCGATGCTGGAGGCCGAACTCTATGACGGCACCGGCACCGTGACCCTCGTCTTCCTGGGCCGTCGGCGCATCGTCGGCATCGAGCCGGGCCGGCAGGTGACCGCGCGCGGTCGCCTTGCACTGCGGGATGACCGTAAAGTCATCTACAACCCTTACTACGAGTTGGAAGCACCGCGATGATCGATGAGCAACGCACCGCTGCGGCGGACCACCGGGCGACCGACACCGGGCAGGAGCAGTGGCCGACGCTGTCGGAGCAGATGGCCGAGCAGTTGGGCGGGGTGCGCGGGCTGATCGAGTCCAGCATCCCGATCGCCGTCTTCATCGTCGCCAACCTGGCCTGGAGCCTCTACCCGGCGATCTACACATCGGTCGGTACCGCCGTGGCCATCGCGGGGTTCCGGCTGCTGCGCAGGCAACCGGTCCGGCACGCGGTCAACGGAATCCTCGGCATCGCGATCGGCGCCTGGCTTGCCTACCGTTCCGGCGAGGCGAAAGATTTCTACCTGCCGGGTATCTGGATCGCGATGAGCCAGGCCGTCCTCCTCTTCGGCTCGGTGGTGATACGTAAGCCGCTCATCGGCTACGCCTGGGCAATCGTGGCGGCCGGGGGCCGGCACGACTGGCTGCGCGATGACCGGTTGTACCGCACGTTCCAGTGGCTGACCGTCGCGTGGGGCATTTCGCTGGTGTTGCGGGGTGCGGTCCAGTGGGCGCTCTGGGCGGCGGGGCAGGCCGACTGGCTCGGCATCGCCCGGATCGGGCTCAGTTGGCCCATCTATCTCGGGATGCTGGCACTCACCGTGTGGGCGGGGCGTCGCACCGCGCGCCCGGTCACCACGGCCCCGGCCTGACGCACCCCCGGCCCCGGCCGTCGGACCGTTCCAGAACGATCATGGTGGAGTGATCATGGCACCACGTGAGAGATCAGCCGTCGGTGCGGCAGCCGGTACCGAGGATGACCGCCCGTACGCCCTCCTCGGCTGCGGCCGTACAGACGAAGATCAGCTCATCGCCCGCCTCCAGCGGATCGTCCGGGGTGGGGACCAGGACACGTTTGCCCCGCAGGACCGCGACCAGGGCGGCATCGGGGGGCAGCGGCACGGTGCGGATCGCCTGACCGACATGGGGCGCTGAGGGCGGGAGCGTAATCTCCACCAGGTTGGCCTCTCCCTGCCGGAAGGTCATCAACCGCACCAGCTCGCCGACGGTCACCGCCTCCTCGATCAGGGCGGCCATCACGCGCGGTTTGCTCACCGCGACATCGACTCCCCACTGCTCCGTGAAGAGCCACTCGTTCTCCGCCTGGTTTACCCGGGCGACGACGCGGGGGACGGCGAATTCGGTCTTCGCCAGCAGCGACACCACCAGGTTGACCTTGTCGTCTCCGGTGGCCGCCACGACTACATCACAGGTGGTGAGGTCGGCCTCCTCCAGGCTGCTGAGTTCACACGCGTCGGCGAGCATCCACTCGGCCGCAGGCACCTGCTCGGGGCGCAGCATGGCGGGCTGCCGCTCGATGAGCATCACCTGGTGGCCGTGCTCGACCAGTTCCTGCGCGATGGAGCGCCCGACATTGCCGGCCCCGGCGATAGCGATCCGCATGGTCAGCGCACCCCCTCCGGCGCGGCCCCGGCCACCGTCGTCACCGACTCGACCAGGTCGTCGGTGACCAGCATGAAGAGCTGATCACCCTCCTGCAGAACGGTGGACTCGGTCGGCAGCGTGCCGATACCGAACCGGATCAGGTACGCCGACCGGGCCCCCGCCCGCTCCTCCAGATCACACAGCCGGTGGCCGATCCAGTCCTGGTGCACCGGAACCTCGATGATCGAAACCGTGCTGGTGGGATCACGGAAGATCTCCAGATCCTCCTCCGGCACCAGATGGCGGAAGATCCGGTCGGCGGCCCAGCGAACGGTCGCCACCGTGGGAATGCCGAGCCGCTCGTACACCTCGGCCCGCCGCTGGTCGTAGATGCGGGCAACCACCCGCGAAACCCCGAACGTCTCGTGGGCGAGCCGGGCGGAGATGATGTTGGAGTTGTCGCCGCTGGAGACCGCGGCGAAGGCGTCCGCCCGCTCGATGCCGGCACGGCGGAGCACCTCGCGGTCGAATCCGATGCCGGTGACGGTGACGCCGCGGAAATCCGGCTTGAGCCTCCGGAAGGCGTCAGCATCCTGATCGATGACGGCCACCGAATGGTCGTGGGATTCCAGGTTCTGGGCGAGGGTCGAGCCGACCCGCCCGCAGCCCATGATGACGACGTGCATGGTGTTCCTCCCGCCCAACCGATCCCGTGGCCCAACCCTCCGCGGGCGCCGCCCCGCCCGTGCTCGGTGCTGCCCAGCCTGCCACCCCGTCCGGGTGGCGACGCCCCCGCCGGTCGGGCGACCACCGCCGGGGCTGCCCGGCCGGTCACCGCAAGCTCGCCGACCGCCGTACCCTTGGCGCTTGTGGCTAGCCCCACCCTGCTGCTGAAGCGCCTACTCGTCGGCCGGCCGTTCCGGTCCGACCGGCTTCAGCGCACGCTGCTGCCCAAGCGCATCGCCCTGCCGGTCTTCGCCTCCGACGCGCTCTCCAGCGTCGCGTACGCGCCGGACGAGATCCTGCTGGCGCTCTCGATCGCTGGCGCCTCGGCGTTCGTCTTCTCCCCGTGGGTGGCGTTGGCCGTCGTCGTCGTGATGCTGACGGTGGTGGCGAGCTACCGGCAGAACGTGCACGCCTACCCCTCCGGCGGCGGCGACTATGAGGTGGCCACCGTCAACCTGGGGCCCAGATTCGGTCTTGGGGTGGCCAGCGCGCTGCTGGTCGACTACGTGCTCACCGTCGCGGTGTCGGTCTCTTCTGGGGTCGCCAATCTCGGCTCGGTGCTGCCGTTCGTGGCGGCCCACAAGGTCGGGATCGCGGTCGCCGCGGTGGCTTTCCTCACCGCGGTGAATCTTCGCGGCCTGCGCGAGTCCGGCACTGCCTTCGCTATCCCGACCTACGGCTTCATCATCGTCATCATCGGAATGATCCTGACCGGGCTGGTGCGCATCGTCGTGTTCGGGGCGGAGTTGCGCGCCCCCAGCGCCGATCTGGTGATCCGGGAAGAGGAGAGCATCACCGGATTCGCCCTGGCGTTCCTGCTGCTGCGGGCCTTTTCGTCCGGGTCCGCGGCACTGACCGGGGTGGAGGCGATCTCCAACGGGGTGCCAGCGTTCAAACCCCCCAAGAGCCGCAACGCCGCCACCACCCTGCTGATGCTCGGCGTGATCGCGATCACCATGCTGATCGGCATCATCCTGCTGGCACGCCTGACCGGCCTGCAGTTCGTCGAGAACCCGGCCCGGCAGATCGTCTCCGGGCCGGTCGACTACGTACAGAAGACCGTGACGACGCAACTCGGCGAGGCGGTGTTCGGGTCCGGCTCGGTGCTACTCTTCGTCGTCGCCGGGGTCACCGCGCTGATCCTCTTCTTGGCCGCCAACACCGCCTTCAGCGGCTTTCCGGTGCTCGGCTCGATCCTGGCCCAGGACCGCTACCTGCCCCGCCAGTTGCACACCCGCGGCGACCGGCTCGCCTTCTCCAACGGGATCATCTTCCTCGCCGCCTTCGCGATGGGGCTGATCGCAGTCTTTCAGGCCGAGGTGACCCGGCTGATCCAGCTCTACATCGTGGGCGTGTTCATGTCCTTCACCCTGTCGCAGGCCGGCATGATCCGGCACTGGAACCGGCTGTTGCGGACCGCCCGGGATCCGGAAGCGCGGCGTCGGATGTACCGTTCGCGGGCCATCAGCACCTTCGGCGCCGGGCTGACCGGAGCGGTGCTGCTGGTCGTGTTGGTGACGAAGTTCCTTCTCGGCGCCTGGATCGCGATCGCCGCCATGGCCGTCATCTATCTGATGATGATCGGCATCCGTCGGCACTATGACACGGTCGCCACGGAGTTGGCCCCGGCCGAGGGGCGGCCGGTGCTGCCTGCACGCAACCACGCCGTCGTGCTGGTCAGCAAGGTGCATCTGCCGACGCTGCAGGCCGTTGCGTACGCCCGCGCGACCCGCCCCGACACCTTGACCGCGCTGACGGTCAATGTTGATGAGAAGGACACCCGACAGATTCAGGAGGAGTGGGAGCGGCGGGACATCCCGGTGTCGCTGGCTATTCTTGACTCGCCGTACCGGGAGATCACCCGCCCCATCGTCGACTTCGTCTCGTCCCTGCGACGCGAATCGCCGCGCGACGTGGTGACGGTGTTCATTCCTGAGTACGTGGTCGGCCGATGGTGGGAGAACTTGCTGCACAACCAGAGCGCACTGCGGATCAAGGGTCGGCTGCTGTTCGAGCCGGGGGTGATGGTGACGAGCGTTCCGTGGCAGTTGGCCTCGACCGCCCGGAAGAATCTGGACCGGCTCGACGCCACCCTCAGTCGAGGGCCGGCCCGCGGCCCGCGGGCGATCGGTCGCGGAGGAACCCTGAGCACTCCGGCGACCCGGCCCCCCGCCACCGGTGTCGAGCCGGGCGACAGCGTGGGCCGTGCGGACGGAGAGCCCGGGGGGCACTCGTGACCCTGGGGGAGGCGGAACGGATCGAAGTGACCGTCGGACCGGTCGCCCACGGCGGGCACTGCGTCGCCCGCTGGAACGGGCAGGTGGTTTTCGTCCGGCACGCCCTGCCGGGGGAGCGGGTCGTCGCGGAGGTCACCGAGGTGCATCGTGGCTATCTGCGGGCCGACGCGGTGGAGGTGCTGGAAGCCTCCGCCGACCGGGTCGAGGCACCCTGCCCCTACGCCAGGCCCGGCCGGTGCGGCGGCTGTGATCTGCAGCACGTCGCGCCCCCCGCCCAGCGGGAGTGGAAGGCGGCGGTCGTGCGGGAGCAGCTCACCCGACTGGCTGGCCTGACGCCGGGCGAGGTCGCCGACCTGGATGTGCAGGTGCGGGCCCTACCCGGCGGCCCGCTTGGCTGGCGGTCCCGGGTCCGTTACACGGTCGATGCGGCCGGCCGTGCCGGTCTGCGTAAACACCGTTCGCACGAGGTCGTCCCCATCGATCGGTGCCGGATCGCCCATCCGGCGATTCAGGAACTGCCGATCCTCGCCGGGGGTCGGCGCTGGCCCGACTTCGAAGCGGTGGAGGCGGTTGCCAGCACCGGGGATGACGTCGCCGTACGTGGGGTATCGGAGGGCGAGGTGACCGTGGTTCAGGGGCCCCGGACGGTACGGGAGGTGGCGGCCGGCCGCCGGTGGCGGTTGCCCGCGGAGGCGTTCTGGCAGGTCCATCCAGCTGCGGCCGACACCCTGGTCGCGGCAGTGCTGGAACTGCTCGCCCCCCGTCCCGGCGAGGCCGCCTGGGACCTCTATGGCGGGGCCGGGCTTTTTGCCGCCGCACTCGCGCAGCGGGTGGGGACGGCCGGGCAGGTCACGCTCGTGGAATCGGCGCCGCTCGGGGTGACGGCGGCGCGGGACAATCTGCGAGACCTGCCGCAGATCGAGATCCTCGCGACGGCGGTGGAGCGGGCGTTGCGGGTCGACTCACGCCCGATCCGGTCGCGCCGGCGGTGGGGCGGCGAAGCTTCCGGCCGGCGGTTGACCGGACCGGTGGACCTGGTGGTGCTGGATCCGCCCCGTTCCGGAGCCGGGGTACCGGTTGTCCGGGCGTTGGTGGGCTCGGGGGCCCGGGCGATCGCCTATGTGGCCTGCGACCCGGCGGCATTCGCCCGGGATGTGCGGGCGTTCCGCGAGGACGGGTGGCGGCTGGTCGAGCTGCGGTGCTACGACATGTTCCCGATGACCCAGCACGTGGAGTGTGTCGGGCTGCTGCTGCCCCGCTGACCCGTATGGCGCCGGTTCCGGTGGCACCGGGTCACCGGCCGGGCCACGCAGGGGATGATCGGCCCGCACGTGGCGGCCCGGTATCCCTGACTGTTGGATGATCGGGCAGTTGTCAATGGGCTATTCGGCTCTCTATTCGACCCACATCGGCGATATTGGTCGATTTGTCGTGCCTTGCCCGAGGAGTCCCTCGTTATCTCATCGGACCCACTCAAGGCTCCGTCGGTCTCCCGGCCGATCCGATCACCGCACGGGGACCACTACAACTTCTTGGGGGGACGTTGTGCTTCGAAAAATATCGATCGGATTCACCGCGGGCGTGGTGACCACCGTCGTCTTCTTCGGATTCGCCGTATCGTCGGGCCTGCCGGTGAACGATGGCAGGACCGTGGGTCTCCTCGGCGCCGGGCTGGGCCTGTTCAGTCTCGGTGTCGCGCTGCTCTCCTTCGCGCGCCGTAGCAGCACCGAGTGAGGGCTCGGCACGCGCGAGGGGGATGGCCGGCGGTGAGGTGAGGCGCCAACCGCCAGCGGGCCAGGATCTGAGGTTCTCGGATCCTGGCCCGGTCATTGTGGCCCGATTCCGGGCTGGAATTGTTCCGAATGGGCGATCTACGCTCGGGATGCGGCGGTGTCCCATGCCGTTAGACTCTCCGGTCATGAGCGTAGAAGCGGGTGCGGGCAGGCTGTTGGCGACGGTTCGGGGTCCCCAGGACGTCAAGCAGATGTCGGTCGAGCAGCTGGAACGCCTCGCTGCGGAGATTCGCGACTTCCTGGTGGCGAAGGTGTCGCGCACGGGTGGCCATCTGGGGCCGAACCTTGGAGTGGTGGAGCTCACGCTCGCCCTGCACCGGGTCTTTGACTCGCCCGCTGACCGGCTGCTGTTCGATACCGGGCACCAGGCTTACGTGCACAAGATCCTGACCGGGCGACAGAAGGGCTTCGACCAGCTCCGCCAGCGCGGCGGGCTCTCCGGCTACCCGAGCCAGGCGGAGAGCGACCATGACATCATCGAAAACTCGCACGCCTCCACCGCCCTCTCCTACGCCGATGGGCTGGCCAAGGCGTACGCCCTGCGTGGCGAGGCGCGCAGCGTGGTCGCCATCGTCGGTGACGGTGCGCTGACCGGCGGGATGTGCTGGGAGGCGCTCAACAACATCGCCACCGCGGGGAACCCGCTGGTGATCGTGGTCAACGACAACGGTCGCTCGTACGACCCGACCATTGGCGGTCTCGCCGATCACCTGGCCACGTTGCGGCTGAATCCCGGCTACGAGAAGGTCCTTGATCTGGTCAAGGACGCCCTCGGCTCAACTCCCCTGGTCGGCAGGCCGATGTACGAGGTGCTGCACGCGGTCAAGAAGGGTGTCAAGGACGCCGTCGCCCCCCAGGCGATGTTCGAGGACCTCGGCATCAAATACGTCGGGCCGGTCGACGGCCACGACGTCGCGGCGGTCGAATCGGCGCTGCGCCGGGCCAAGGGCTTCGGTGGTCCGGTGATCGTGCATACGGTGACCCGCAAGGGGTACGGGTACCGCCCGGCGGAGGAGGACGACGCCGACTGCCTGCACGGCCCGGGTAGCGCGTTCGATATCGAGACCGGCAAGCTGCTGGCCGCCCCCTCGGTGCGCTGGACCAACGTCTTCGCCGAGGAGCTGGTCGCGATCGCCGACGAACGGCCCGACGTGGTCGGTATCACCGCCGCGATGGCCCAGCCGACCGGCATCGCCGCGTTGGCCCGCAAATATCCTGAACGTGTCTTTGACGTGGGCATCGCCGAGCAGCACGCCGCGACCTCGGCGGCCGGGCTCGCGCTCGGTGGCCTGCACCCCGTTGTCGCGGTCTACGCGACCTTCCTCAACCGCGCCTTCGACCAGGTGCTGCTCGACGTGGCGATGCACAAGTTGCCGGTGACCTTCGTGCTGGACCGGGCCGGGATCACCGGCCCGGACGGGCCGAGTCACTACGGCATCTGGGACATGTCCGTCTTCGGGGTGGTGCCCGGGCTGCGGATCGCCGCGCCGCGGGACGCAGCGACGCTCCGCGAGGAGTTGCGGGAGGCGGTCGCCGTTGACGACGGGCCGACGATCGTGCGGTTCCCGACCGGTTCGGTCGCCGCTGACCTGCCCGCGCTCCGCCGGGTCGGCGCCGTCGATGTGCTGGCCGAGTCGTCCCGCACCGATGTTCTCCTGGTGGCGGTCGGCGCCTTCGGCCACCTCGGTATGGAGGTCGCGGCCCGGGTCGCCGAACACGGTTACGGCGTCACCGTGGTCGACCCACGGTGGGTGCGACCGGTGCCGTCGGAGTTGGTGGCGATGGCTGCCGAGCACCGGCTCGTGGTGACGATCGAGGATGGCGTCCGCACCGGTGGGGTGGGGGACGCGCTGGCGCAGGCGCTGCGCGACGCTGATGTGCATGTGCCGCTGCGGGACTTCGGCATACCGGCGGCCTGGCAGCCGCACGGCGCCCGGGCCGAGATCCTGGCTGACCTCGGCCTGACCGCCCAGGATGTGGCGCGGGACATCACCGGCTGGGTCTCCCTGCTCGACGAGTCGATGGATCCGGTGGCGGTGCCCGCCGACGGTGACGAGGCGGAGAAGGCCAGTCACTAGCGCGGCGCAATATCGCGCAGGGCGGCACCACCGCCTCCGGGTCCCGCCCGGTCCGGTCGGTCCGCCGTGACGCCCCGGGCCGCTGCTGTACGGTGATGCGTCCTGTGCGGTGAGGAGAGGCTGTAGGACTGCTTGCCGGGGGCCTTCGGCAGCACCACCACCCCCGGCTGCTCGACCAGCGGTGCGGCCCGTGGGGGGAGCGACAGCGAGGTGTCGGGCCCCGGCTGCCAGACCAACACGACGAGCGGTTGAGGCTTGGCGGGCACGACGTACCGCTGCAGTGCGTTGGCCCGGTCCGCCCGGGAGAATCCCGGCGTACCGCTGGGCGGCCGGTAGACGACGGCACTCATGTTGCCCGCGTCGGTGCGCCACTGGAGTTGGTCGAGACGGGCCGGCGGGTTCCCTCCGACGGTGACCTCGCCCAGTGAGCGTGCAGAGATCTGGTCGAGTGGCCAGGACATCGGCATGCCGTCGATCATGTCGCCGTTGGCATCGCGTCGCGGAATGCTGCTGAACGGTCCCGTCCGCTCCGCCAGCCGACAGGTGTTGAGGCCGTCCAATGCCCGTGCGCCGGATCCTGACTCGTCCCGGATCAGGGCATACCGTAGATCCGCTACCGCCGTCCCGAGATCAACCATCCGGTCGGTCCGTTTCCCGCGCGGCAGCGACTCGGTCCGGCGCAGGGTAGCGGTTACCGGGGCCGCTCGGCAGTCCGCCACATCGGCCCGCGCGCTGAGCCCGTCGTCGAGGGGGAGTTCGTCGCCCTTCGGTCCGCGGAGCTGCTCCACCCGGGCGGAGGTGAGATACCGCCGCCCGGAGGAGAGGTACACCGGCAGTACGTCGGAGTAGACCAGGTAGCCCGGATCGGGGTGTTCCGCCGCTCGGGCTACCTCGAACCTGGAGCCCTGCTCGGAGAGTTGCAGCAGCCAGGACGCGTTGCCGCCCGGGACGGTGGCGGCGACCAGGGCGAGCGATGCCCCCTCGGTCTGACCGAGCCACAGGATCCCCGAGGAGGCGAGATGGGCCCGGTCGCCGGTGGGTGTGCGCCAGGCGCTGACGGCCGCGGTGACCCGGGCCGTCGACTGCGGATCATCCATCAGGCGGCCGCGCGCCGGCCAGATCTCGAGCCCACCGTCGTGGGTATCGAAACCGGCGCGCAAGGTGGCCGGCGACGGGTCGATCGCGTCGCAGCCGACCGTCCCCAGTGCCAGTGCCAGTGCCAGCGCGAGCACCGCACCGGCTGCAGGACGGTGACGATGGATCGAACGCATCTGCGTGTCTCCCCGGTCCCCCCGCAGTGAAACCACCAGGAACGCATTTCGGGCGCCGACACGATACGTGGATCTTTTCTCGATAATCTTTACGGACTGTGACCGTTGCTCAGCCCACTCCCGAGACTGCCCCGGACTCGGCCGCCGCCGAATCCGGTCGATCGGCATGGCGTCGCCACCTGGCTGTCTTCCTCCTCTTCCTGGTGGTCGCACTCTGGGTCACGGCACGGATCTGGCGGGACCCGGCCGGCCGGGCCGCCGCGCTCTATAGCGGTGATCCGGCGCAGGTGCAGTTTTTTCTGGCGCACTCGGTCCGGGTACTACTGCACGGGGAGTTTCCGTTCTACACCGAGCGGCTGAACTACCCTGACGGGGTTAATCTGATGGCCAACACGGCGATTCTCGGCCTCGGCCTTCCCATGGTGCCGGTGACACTCCTCTTCGGGCCGGCGGTCTCGTTCGTCGTCCTGGTGACGCTCGGGCTGGCCGGTACCGCTGCGGCCTGGTACTTCGTCCTATCCCGACATCTCGTCCGGTCGACCGCCGCAGCCGTGGTCGGCGGCGGGTTCTGCGGCTTCTCGCCGGCGATGCTCTCTCATGCCAATTGGCACCCCAACATCGTCTCGCAGTTTCTGCTGCCCTTCATCGTCTGGCGGGTCGTCGCGTTGGCCCGCTCAACCCGGGTGGTGCGTGACGGTGCGGTGCTCGCCCTGCTGGTCACCTACCAGGTGTTCATCAATGAGGAGATCCTGCTCTTCACGGCCATGGCCTGCGGGGTCTTTCTCCTCGCCATGCTGGTCCAGGCACCCCGCAGGTGGCGAGCGGCATGGCGTCCACTGGCCAGTGGGGTTGCTGTCTGCGCGGTCGTGGCCGGAGCGTTGCTGGCCTTCCCGCTCTACGTGCAGTTCGCCGGCCCGCAGGCCTATCACGGGCTCAGCGACGCCGTGCAGGACTACGGGAACGATGTGGCGGCATTTTTCCAGGCCGGGTCGGCGACGCTGGGGGGCAACGAGCGGGTCAACGCCGACCTGGCGCCCAACTATTCGGAGGAGAACGCCTTCTTCGGTTGGGGGTTGGCGTTGCTGACCGCCGGGATAGTCCTCTGGCTGCGGCGTGAGCCGGTGGTCCGGGCGTTGGCCTTTACCGGCCTGCTCTTCGCCGTGCTCTCCCTCGGCGAGCGCATCACCTACTGGCACCGGGAGATCGTTGTCGGGCCGTGGGAGTGGTTGCGACGGTTACCGGTGCTCGACGCCGTGGTCCCCACCCGGTTCGGCATGATCACCACCGTGGTGGTGGGGTTGCTGCTGGCACTGGCCACCGACCGTGCCCTGGTGGTGAATTTCGGCACCCGCCGGATCCGAAACACACTGGTGGCCGTCGGGTTGGCCCTCGCCCTGGTGCCGCTGGCCCCCATACCGCTCAAAGAGGCGGCCCGGTCGCCCGTACCCCACTTCATCACCTCTGGCCGGTGGCGGCCGTACGTCAACGCGGATCAGTCCCTGGTGCCGGTGCCCATCCCTGACATGGAGATGCCGGATGGGCTGCGGTGGGCCGCGGCGACCAACCTGGACTTCAAGCTCCCGGGGGGCTACTTCCTGGCGCCGCGCAACGCGACCACGGGTGACCCCGGGCGGTTCGGTGGCCGCCCCACCGCGATCGCCGGGATCCTGGGGCAGGTGGCCCGTACCGGTGGCACCGTCGAACTCAATGAACGGCAGCGTCGCCGCGTCCTCGACGAGTTGCGCTCCTGGCGGGCCGCCATCCTGGTCCTACCGGTCCGGCAGCGCCACGCGGACGCCCTGCGGCACACCGTTGACGACCTTGTCGGCTCCGGTGAACGGGTGTCGGATGTATGGCTGTGGGATGTCAGGGACCTCACCGGGCCCTCGTCCTGAGAATTGGGCCGGGCCGGTCAGGTCACCAGTGGCCGGACATCCCACAGCCACACGTCATCGATGCGCTGTGCGGGACCCAGCAGCGCGGTCATGAGGCCGAGCAGCTCCGCGTCGTGGGGATGCTCGCCGAGTACCACCACCGATGCCCGCCAGTACCGTAGGTCGGATACGGCCTGCCGGCGTTGCTGCGCGTCGATCGGCGGCACCCGCCGGCTCTCCATCACCTCGTAGATCAGGCGGGTGGTGGGGCGGGACGGCACGCCGAAGATACCGTTGCCGTCCTCGTCGGGGCCGATGAAGTAGCCGCCGGGAACCGGGAATTCATGCCCGGTCAACGCGCTCCAACGCAGGGTCGACAGCCCGTGCACGTTGCTGGGGATCGGCACGGGGACGAGGGTTCGCCCCGCCGGGACGTACGACCGCCAGGCGTCGCTGGTGATGAATCGCGGTGGCGGGTCCACGTGCTGGGCCGGTAGCGGTCGGGGAAAGAGCGGCAGCAGCGCGAGCGTGATGGCACCGAACGCCAGCAGCTTCACCCGCCGGTCCGGGGTGGTCTGCGTGGGCGCCGCAGCGATCCGGTCCCAGGCGACGGCGAGCAGAACTCCGATCACCCCGACGAGGACCAGGCTCATCCGGGTCGGCATCATCATCTCGATCAGCGGCAGATTCGCGGGGAGCATCGCCCACGGTCCCGGTACCCCGGTCAGTTCGCCGTTGATCCGCAGTTGCGGGCCGAGCGAGGCGACGGCGAAGACGGCACCGACGATGGCGGCGGTACGGACGACCGGCGAGCTTCGCCAGAGCAGAACGACGATCATGAGGGCGAGCCCCACCAACGGCCAGCCGAACCAGGTGTTCTGTTCGGTCAGTCCGATGGTCTTCTCGATGCCGGGTGACCCGGCGATGGTGTCCCGTGAGTGGCTCACGAAGGCCATCAGGTCCTCGCCCCAGCTGTGGAATACCCCCTGCTGAAGTCCCCGGTAGGAGCCGGGGCCGTTGAACTGGTACCAGATGGGGTAGCCGGCCAGGAGCAGGGCGAGGCCGCCACCGACGCCGAGGGAGAGCAGGAACGGGCGCAGTCGGGCGCGTGCCGCCGGCCATCGCGCGGCGGCGTAGGTGCAGACGATGACCAGGCAGGCCAGCGCCGTGAGTAGGAGCATCTCTTCGTTGATGAAGATCTGGTACGACACCAGCAGGCCCAGGATCAGCCCGTCGTGTGCCCACCGCCGGGTGCTGCTGCCCAGACGTAGTACGCGGACCACGATCAGCGGCAGCAGGAAGTGGGAGACGAAGTTGGGTTGGCCGTTGGCGTGGTGGATGATGCCCGGAGCGAAGCCGATGAAGCCTCCGGCGACTGCGGCGGCGGTGCGGGAGGCGACCAGATGACGGTGCAGCGCCCAGTAGGAGGTGGCCGCGGTAGCGGTCAGGGCCCCGCCCAGGTAGAGCGCGTAGCTGACCTGTGGCCCGAACAGCAGGGTGAGGGGCGCCATGGGCAGGGAGATGCCCAGCACGGAGGTGTTGGCCATCATGTTGACCCCGTCGGGCGCGTTCTGCTGCGCCGAGAAGAGCGGGTTCTGCAGGTGCCGTACCGAGTAGGCGCCGTGCGACATCAGCCATTCGAACCAGATGTGGTCGGTGGGGAGATGTGATGACACCCGGTGCCGGATGTCGATCCAGTACCGGGCGCAGACGAGGATACCCAGGATCAGGTAGATCCCGACGACGAGCAGGTCGGGGCGGAGCCGACGCAGCCATGATCGCCACCGTGGTGGGTTCGGCGGTTCCACCGGGCCAGATTCCTCGCCCGGTCTGCGTCTTACAGCCGCAATTGCCATGTTTTGGGATGGTACCGCCGAGATGGGGTGGGCACACCGGTACGCCAATTGCCATGACCGGGTCCACCTGGCTCGAGCTGTGGCCCTTGCTCGCGGCCCCACTCCTGCGGTTGATCCGGACGGTTAGTGTGCCGGGTGGTGCAGGTAGCCGCCGGTCTCGGAACCCGGGTCCGGAGGGCGGAGGAGGGCGCGGTGCGGGTGCTGGTGGTGGAGGACGAACGCAATCTCGCCGACGCGATCGCGCGCGGACTGCGCCGCCAGGGCATGGCGGTGGACGTCGCGTACGACGGTGCTGTCGGCCACGAGATGGCGTTCGTGACCCGGTATGACGTGGTGGTGCTGGACCGCGACCTGCCCGGTATGCACGGGGATCAGATCTGTGCCGAGTTGGCCCGCTCCGCGGTGCTGACCCGGGTGTTGATGCTCACCGCAAGCGGCACGGTGGCGGACCGCGTTGAGGGCCTGCAACTGGGTGCCGACGACTACCTGCCCAAGCCGTTCGCGTTCGACGAACTCGTCGCCCGGGTGCGTGCCCTCGGCCGGCGGGCCACCCCGGCTGCGCCACCGGTGCTGGTCGCGGGGGACCTGGTCGTGGACACTGCGCGACGGGCCGCCACCCGGGCCGGGAACCCGCTGGACCTGACGCGCAAAGAGCTGGGGGTACTGGAGGAACTGCTGAAGGCCCGTGGGGCGGTGGTCTCCAGTGAGGAACTGCTCGAACGGGTCTGGGACGCCAACACCGACCCCTTCACCACCATCGTCCGGGTCACCGTGATGACGCTGCGCCGCAAGCTCGGTGATCCCCCGTTGATCGAGACGGTCGTCGGTGCCGGCTACCGGGTGGCGGAGCCGGAACGGCCAAGGCAGGTCGAGAGATGACGACAGTGGTGCCCAACCGGCCCCGGAAACTGAGATGTGGCGAGGTGACGGTCCACCCCACCCGACGGCGACATCGGCTACGCCCCACGCTGCGACTGCGGCTCACCCTGCTCAACGGCATCCTGCTGGTCGGTGCCGGAGCGATCCTGGTGCTGCTTGCCTGGCTGTTGGTCGACGACGCGCTACGTCCGACCGATCAGCTGCAGCCGGGCACCACGGTCAGGCTCGCCGACGACCGGATGGTGGACGCGCGGCAGTGGCAGGAGCAGGTGGTGGCAGCCGCTTCCCGGGAACTGCTCGTCAAGGGACTGGTCGCGCTGGCGGTGATCGGGGTGGTCGGGGTGGCTGGGGCGTACGTGGTGGCCGGACGGGCGCTGCGCCCGCTGCAGCGGGTCACCGCGACGGCGCAACGGCTCGGCGAGGAGACTCTCGATGAGCGCATCCGCTACTCCGGCGCAGATGACGAGGTGGCCGAGTTGGCCGACACCTTCGATGCGATGCTCGACCGGCTCGGTGAGGCTTTCGAGGCGCAGAAACGCTTCGTCGCCAACGCCTCGCACGAACTGCGTACGCCACTGGCCGTCATGCAGACCGAGATCGACGTGACGTTGGCCGACGACGAGGCGGACGTGGCCGAATACCGGCGGATGGCGACGGTGGTGCGGGACGCCTCCGAACGGGCCAACGGCCTGGTTGACGCGCTGCTGGTGCTCGCCCGCAGCGAAGCCCAGGCGGGTCGGCGGCTGGGACGCAAGGTGCCGGCCGATCTGGCCGGCGGGGTACGGGCAGCGCTGGCGGCGACCAGGGGGGAGGCGGAGCGACTCAAGCTCTCCGTCAGCGTCTCCCTGCGGCCGGCACCGGTGGTCGGGGATCCGAGCCTGCTCGACCGGCTCGCCGGTAACCTGGTCGAGAACGCGGTGCGCTACAACCATCTGCACGGCCGGCTGTGGGTGCGTACCGAGGCGGATGCGACGCACGCCTGGCTGGTGGTGGGTAACACCGGCTTCGAGGTGGAGCAGGCCGATGTGCCGGGGCTCTTCGAGCCGTTCCGGCGTGGTGGCCGCGAGCGCACCGGCGCACGCGGGTCCGGGCTGGGGCTGTCGATCGTGCGGGCGGTCTGCGACGCGCACGGCGGTCAGGTGAGCGCGGTGGCGCAAGCGGGCGGGGGCCTGGAGGTGACGGTCATCCTGCCGACGGCAGGTGAGCCTTGGCCCGGCTAGTGCGTTGACCACAAACGTTCACCGGGTCGGTGACACGCCGGGCCACGTCTGCGTGTATTCGGTGGTGGAGGCCCACTCTCAACGGCGGTGATATTGGCCGTTGAGAGTGGGGGTGGCGGGTTGGGCGAGCCGGTACGGGCACGGCGGTTGACGCAGGACGAGGGCCGCAAGTTGCAGCAACTCGTCCGCCGAGGCAAGCATGAATCGGTGCGGGTGCGCCGGGCGTTGATCATCATGGCGTCGGTGTCCGGGACACCGGTGCCGGCGATCGCCCGCCTGGTCGCCGCGCATGAGGACACGGTGCGAGACGTGATCCACTCATTCAACGAGATCGGTCTTCACGTTTTGGATCCTCATTGGGCGGGAGGACGTCCCCGCCGGATCAGTGACGACGATGAGGCGTTCATCGTCGTGACGGCCACGGCCCGCCCGAGCACGCTCCGTCGGCCGTTCACCGGCTGGAGCCTGCGGAAACTCGCCGGCTACCTGGCCACCGACGCCGACCGGCGGGTGGTTATCGGCCGGGAACGATTGCGGCAGATTCTGCGCGACAACCAGGTCAGCTGGCAGCGGACGCGGACGTGGAAGGAGTCGAAGGATCCGGACTTCGACGCCAAACTCGATCGGATCGAGGAGGTGACCACGAAGTTCCGGCAGCGGTGTTTCGCGTTCGACCAGTTCGGGCCGTTGTCGATCCGCCCGCACCATGGCGCCGGGTGGGCGCCGGGCGGGCGTCCCGACCGGCTGCCCGCCACCTATCGGCGCACGTATGGCATCAGCTACTTCCACGGCTGCTACAGCTTCGCCGACGACCAGCTGTGGGGTGTCATCCGGCAGTGCAAAGGCGCTGATCACACGCGCAGCGCCGCGAACGCGCCCGCGTCCGCAGCGAACGCCAGCAACGCTGGGGCCGACCCCGCGCCAACGCCGCATGACCGGTCAGACCCGGTGAACGTTAGTGGACACCGCACTAGGACCGCTGCTGGACTCCGGCACGGACCTTCAGGAAGTCCTCCTGCACCTCGTCTGCGGTCCTGAAGTAGAAGAAGACCATGCCGAAGCTGCCACGGTCGGTCCACATGCACATGGCGATCGGGGTACTACTGGCCTCGGCGTCACCGCACTTGGCGTAGCCGCCGAGGGGCCCCGGATCGACCGGCGTGACATCACCGACGTCGCTGACGGCCGCCCCCCTGAATGCTTCCTCGAGTTTCTTCTCCGGGTTGATGACCCGGACCGAGGCGGCGGCGACCAGGATCATGTCCTCCTGCGCCGGATCGCCGTAGAGGCCGCTCACCACGTTGGTGGCCTCCGGCAGGTCCGTCTTGATGGACTCGACCATCTGGTCGATTGCGCTCTGAAACCTGGCGTCGGTGTTCTTGTCCCATCCGGCGAGCGCTTCGGGGGCGATAACCCGGGTCGTTGGCGCGCTGAACAGATCCTGCACGTCGTCCTTGAGGAGAAGGTATGCGGCTGCCCCGCCCCCGACGCAGGCGACCAGCACCACCGCGAGCACGATCAGCAGGATCTTCCCCGCCGTTGACTTCTTCGGCAGGGCGGGTGGGGGAGGGGTCTGCGGCGACGGAGGCCAGGACATTGCAGCTCCAGACGTTGTGGATGTCGGCTGATCCTAGTCACCGGCAAGAGTGGGGTGGGGTGTCGATGCGAGCACCGACACTCCACCCTGCGGCGTGGTTAGGCGGGCAGACTCGCCACTCCGCGCGGCAGGAACCGCTGGCCGGTCACCCGCTCGGCGGCGCCGCTCCGGTCCAGGTAGGGGGTGATGCCACCGAGGTGGAACGGCCAACCCGCACCGAGGATCATGCACAGGTCGATGTCCTGTGCTTCGGCGACCACACCCTCGTCGAGCATCAGCCGGATCTCCTGCGCCAGTGCGTCCAGCGCACGCTGGCGTACCTCCTCGGCGGAGAGTGGGGCGGTCCCGACCTGCAGCAGCCCGCTGAGTTCGGGGTTGACCTCGTCGTCGATCAGCAGCGGCTGCCCGGCTTCGGCGAGGCGTTTGAGGTTCTCACTCACCCCGAACCGGTCCGGGAACGCTGCGTGCAGCGTGCCGCCCACGTGATAGGCCACCGCCGGTCCGACCAGTTGCAGCAGCGCCAGCGGACGCATCGGCAGGCCGAGCGGGTCCAGTGCGGTGTCGGCCACCGCCAACGGGGTGCCCGCGTCGACCGCGGCGAAGATCTCCCCGAGGAAGCGGGTGAGCAGCCGGTTGACCACGAACGCCGGTGCGTCCTTGACCAGCACGCACGACTTGCGCAGCTGCTTGCCGACCGCGAACGCGGTCGCCAGGGTGGCGTCATCGGTCCGTTCGCCCCGGACGATCTCCAGCAGCGGCAGGACGGCGACCGGATTGAAGAAGTGGAATCCGACCACCCGTTCGGGGTGCTGCAGGTCGGCGGCCATCGCGGTGATCGACAGCGATGAGGTGTTGGTGGCCAGCACCGCCTCCGGCGAAACGATCTTTTCCAGCTCGGCCCAGACCCGCTTCTTGACCTCCAGGTCCTCGAAGACCGCCTCGATGACGAGATCCGCATCGGAGAAGGCGGACTTCTCGACCGAGCCGCTGACGAGTCCGCGCAGCTTCGCCGCCTTGCCCGCGTCGAGCCGGCCCTTCGACGCCAGCTTGTCGATCTCGGCGTGCACGTAGGCCAGCCCCTTGTCGACCCGGACCTGGTCGAGATCGGTCAGCACCACGGGCACCTCAAGCCGGCGGGCGAAGAGAAGCGCCAACTGCGAGGCCATCAGGCCGGCGCCGACGACGCCGACCTTGGTGACATCGCGGGCCAGGGCCGGTGACGGCGCGCCGACGGGTCTCTTGGCCCGCCGCTGCACCAGGTCGAAGGCGTAGAGCCCGCTACGCAGTTCCTCGCTCATCATCAGGTCGGCCAGCGCCTCGACCTCGGCGGCCATGCCGGCGGGCAGGTCGTCGGTCGCGGTGGCGAAGTCCGCCTCCTTGGCCAGCGCGAGCAGTTCCAGGGCCTTGTAGGCGGCCGGCACCGCGCCGTGCAGACGCGCGTCCAGCGTCTGCTTGGCGAAGAAGAGCACCCCGTCCCACATGTCGCGGTCGATCTCCGGGCGGGTCACGGTGACCTCGCCCCGTACCACGTCGGCTGCCCACTCCAGCGAGCGCTCCAGGAAATCGGCCGGCTCGAGCAGGACGTCGGCGATCCCCATCTCGGCTGCCTGCTGCGGTCTGAGCGTCCGGTTCTGCATCAGCGGGTTCTGGATGATCACCTGTGCGGCCATCGGGATGCCGATCAGGTTGGGCAGCAGTTGAGTGCCGCCCCAGCCGGGTATCAGGCCGAGTAGCACCTCGGGCAGTGCGAGGGCCGCCGCCCCGCCCGAGAGGGTGCGGTAGTGGCAGTGCAGGGCCAGTTCGAGGCCGCCGCCCATCGCGGCGCCGTTGATAAAGGCGAAGGTCGGCACCGTGCTGGTGCGCAGCCGGGCGAAGATCCGGTGGCCGAGGCGGCCCAGCTCCAGCGCCTGCGCCCGCTCGGTGACCAGCGGGATCCCGGTGATGTCGGCGCCGACGCAGAAGATGTACGGCTTACCGGTGACCGCCACGAATGCCGGCTCGGCCGCGAGGGCCTCGGTGATCGCGGCGTCGAGGCTCGCCAGACCGGCGGGGCCGAGCGTGTTGGGCTTGGTGTGGTCGAAACCGTTGTCCAGCGTGATCAGCGCGGCCGGCCGCTCCAGGCCAGGCACGGAGACCATCCGCAGCAGCGACCGGGTCACAACCTCGTTGCTGAACTCTGTCGTCATTTCGACCCCTCCCAGTTCGGGTTCTCCCAGATCACGGTCCCGCCCATGCCGATGCCGATGCACATCGCCGTCAGGCCGTAGCGGACCTCGGGGTGCTCAGCGAACTGCCGGGCCAACTGCGTCATCAGCCGTACGCCGGACGAGGCGAGCGGGTGACCGATGGCGATCGCACCGCCCCACTGGTTGATACGCGGGTCGTCGTCGGCGATGCCGAAGTGGTCGAGGAAGGCGAGCACCTGCACCGCGAACGCTTCGTTGAGTTCGAAGAGGCCGATGTCGTCGATGCTCAGACCTGCGATGCGCAGCGCCTTTTCGGTGGAGGGGATGGGGCCGAAGCCCATCACCTCCGGCTCGACGCCGACGAAGCCGTACGACACCAGTCGCATCGCGATCGGCAGGCCGAGTTCCCGCGCGACCTCTTCGGCGGCGAGCAGGCTGGCGGTTGCGCCGTCGTTGAGGCCGGCGGCGTTGCCGGCGGTGACCCTGCCGTGCGGACGGAACGGGGTCTTCAGCGTGGCGAGCTTCTCCAGCGAGGTGTTGCGGGGGGCCTCGTCAACGGTGGCCAGGCCCCAGCCGGTTTCGGGATCGCGGATGGCGACGGTGACCAGGTCCTCCTGCAGTTTGCCGTTGGCGTACGCCTTGGCGGTCTTCTGCTGTGAGGCCAGGGCGAAAGCGTCGGCTCGTTCCTTGGTGATCTGCGGGAACCGGTCGTGCAGGTTCTCGGCGGTGGCCCCCATGACCAGGGCGGAGGGGTCGACCAGTTTTTCGGTCAGGATGCGGGGGTTGGGGTCGACGCCTTCACCCATGGGGTGCCGGCCCATGTGCTCGACGCCGCCGGCGATGGCCACGTCGTAGGCGCCCATGGCGATGCCGCCGGCGACCGTGGTGACGGCGGTCATCGCGCCGGCGCACATCCGGTCGATGGCATAGCCGGGCACGGTTTTGGGTAGGCCGGCCAGCAGCGCGGCGGTACGGCCGATGGTGAGACCCTGATCGCCGATCTGTGTGGTGGCGGCGATAGCCACCTCGTCGATCCGTTCGGGTGGCAGTTGGGGATGGCGTCGGAGCAGTTCGCGTAGGCAGCGGACAACCAGGTCGTCGGCGCGGGTGTTGGCGTACATGCCTCCCGCCTTGCCGAATGGGGTGCGGACGCCGTCGACGAAGACGACATCTCGGACTTCACGGGGCACTTAGCCCTCCTTTCGACCATAATTCGGCCTCCGCGCCGACAGGCGGCACTGCGGACCGAATGAAGGTCGCCGACGTGGTGATTGCTCCTCGGATGCTACTCGTCGGTAACTATGCTTCGGCGGCGACTGCCATGTGGCCCCAGCCACACTCCACGAATCCGGTACATTCATCGGCAGCCGCCGGCCGCGGCCGACCCGAAGGAGCAGCGTGAAGGTACTGATCGCTGGCGGTGCGGGATTCATCGGCAGCACCGTCGCATCGGCCTGCCTCGATGACGGCCTGCAGCCGGTGATCCTGGACAACCTCTCCACCGGTCGGATCGAGTTCACCCGGAACCGGATCTTCTACCGCGGCGACATCGCCGACGGCCAACTCGTCGATCAGATCTTCTCCGACCACCCGGAGATCGCGGCGGTCGTGCACGCCGCGGCGCTGATCGTGGTCCCCGAGTCGGTGGCCCACCCCTTGCGCTACTACCGGGAGAACGTCGCCAAGTCGATCGACTTCATCGAGCATGTCCTCCGTAACGGTTGCGGACGCTACCTGTTCAGTTCGTCGGCCGCGATCTACCAGCCCGGGGACGATTTCTCCGTCAACGAGAACTCCCCCCTCGACCCGACCAGCCCGTACGCCCGCACCAAGGCGATGATGGAGACGGTCCTCGAGGATGTCGCCGCCACCACCCCGCTGCGGGCCCTCTCCCTGCGCTACTTCAACCCCATCGGCGCCGACCCGAAGCTGCGTACCGGTCTGCAGATCCGCCGGCCCAGCCACGTGCTCGGCAAACTGATCACCGCGGCGGAGAGCGGGAACGAATTCTTCGTCACCGGGGTGGACTGGCCCACCCGTGACGGCTCCGGAATCCGTGACTACATCCACGTCTGGGATCTGGCGCGGGCGCACGTGGCCGCCCTGCACCGGTTCGACATGATCCTGCCGCCTGATGGCGCGCGCTCCTACGAAGTGGTCAACCTCGGCACCGGCGCCGGCGTCACCGTGCGCGAGATCGTCCGGGCCTTCCAGAGCGTGGCCGACCACCCACTGCGGGTCCGCGAGGCCGGGCGCCGTCCGGGTGACTCCGTCGGCTCCTATACCAGCTGTGAACGGGCCCGGCAGCTGCTGGACTGGAAGCCGGAGCTGACCCTCGAGGACGGCCTGCGGCACTCGCTGCAATGGGCCAGGATACGGGACCGCGTCCTCGGCAGCTGACGTTCCGTTTCAGCTGTAAAAAGGCGGGAATCCCGGCTGTTCATGGCTGGGAGGGACGCTGTTACGTTGTCGGGCGTTTCTGGTTTTCGATGTGCTCCTTGGTGACCGTCAGGGGTGCCCCGTTGCATGATCCGGCGAAATACGACGGTGACCACGGGTGGCTACTTCACAGGTAGCGGTTCAGGTGGTTGCCGTGCTCTTGCTGGAGCCGGCGCGAGGATACGTCTTTGAGGTTGTTGACCAGCTTCGGCAGTGCGACGGTCGGTGGGTGGTGCACGAGTAGGTGTACGTGGTCGTCTTCGTCGTTGAACTTGCGAAGCTCGGCGCCGAAGTCTGTGCACAGGTCGGCCATGATCTGTTGGCAGGGGGTGGATATCGGGTCGGTGAGCGCCCCGGGTGGGTGCTTGGTGGTGAAGACCGAGTGTGGGTGCAGGTTGTATACAGCGCTCCTGTCCCGTCTGGTGTTGGGGTTTGGTGTCTATCGTGGTGACGTAGGGCAGTGGTTGAATGTTCGGGTGAAGTTGGTGGTGCAGGTCAAGCTGCTGCCGACGCCGCAGCAGGCGCAGGCGCTGGAAGCGACCCTGCACGCCTGCAACGCGACCGCGTCTGATGTGGCGCAGATGGCCCGCGATCTGGGCTGTTACCGCAATTACGACCTGCGGCGGCACGCCTATCACGGCATCAAAACCAGCTATGGGCTGGGTGCGCAGGCCGCGCAGCACGTGATCAAGAAGGTCGCCGACGCCTACACCACCCTGCGCGCCAACATCAAGGCGGGCAACCTCGGCAAGCCGGGCAGCAAGCGTCGCCGCAGCGCCGAAACCAACCCGGTCAGCTTCCGGTGGGATGCGGCGCAGCCGTACGACGCGCGGATGCTGTCGTGGCAGCATGATGCCCGCACTGTTTCGATCTGGACGATTGACGGGCGGCTCAAGTCCGTTGCCTACACCGGTTCGGCCGACCAGTTCAAGGCTGTTTCCGAGCTTGCGGTTGGCGAATCGGATCTGGTGCACCGCGACGGCATGTGGTTCCTGTACGCCACGGTGGAGGTGCCAGAGCCTGAGGTGTACGACCCGGACGGGTTCCTTGGTGTGGACATGGGGATCGCCAACATCGCCTACGACTCCGACGGCACCCGTTACAGCGGTGGCCGCCTCAACGGCTACCGGCGCCGCCAGCAGCGGCTTCGGCGACGGCTGCAGGCCAAGAACACCACGTCTGCGCGGCGGTTGCTGGCCCGCCGCCGTAAGAAGGAGACGCGGCACGCCGCGAACGTCAACCATTCGATTGCCAAACGCATCGTGACCGAGGCTGCACGCACCGGCCGTGGGATCGCCGTCGAAAAACTAACGGGTATCCGCGACCGGGTCCGGTTGAGAAAGCCCCAACGGGTCACGCTGCACTCGTGGTCGTTTCACCAACTCGGCGCGTTTTTGGCCTACAAGGCACGTCGGGCCGGTGTACCGCTGGTCGAGGTCGACCCGCGGTACACCTCCCAAACGTGTCACGGCTGCGGGTATCGGGACAAGCGGAACCGGCCAGACCAGGAAACCTTCAACTGCCGGTCATGCGGGGTCGTTGCCCACGCCGACCACAACGCGGCCCGCAACATCGCCTGGCGCGGCGTACAGGGCTGGGGCGCAGTCAACCGCCCACACGCGGCCTGACCTCGCAGCCAGCGAGAGCAGAGATCCGCAAACCCGCCCATTCATGAGCGGGTAGTTGACGAGACGGAAAGAACGGCCGCGAGTTCCGCCGCGAGGAGATCCACCTGCCAGTGGCGGGCACCGTAGCCGCGCAGCGTAGCGGCCACGGTCTCCGCCGTAACCTCCTCGGGGGGCGTCCAGGCCAGTCGACGTATCGAATCAGGCGTGATCAGGTTCTCCGGTGGCAGACGGTGCTCGCCCGCGATCCGGGTCACCACCTCCCGGCTGCGGGCCAGCCGCGTTGCGGCCGCCGGATCCCGCTCCGCCCAGCGGTGCGGTGGTGGCGGTCCCTCGAACGGCGGGGCGACCGGCAGCGCCTCGTCGGGCAGGCTGCGTGCCTCGTCCAGCGCCTTGAGCCAGGTGCGGGCCAGGCGACGTACCGATCGGCCGCCGAAGCCAGGCAGCGTGAGCAGAACCCGTTCGTCCTTCGGATCCAGCTCAGCGGCGGCGATGATGGCGGCGTCCGGCAGCACCCGCCCGGGGGCCGTGTCCCGCCGGGCGGCGATCTCGTCGCGGGCGTACCACAATGACCGGATCCGGGCCTGCGCCCGCGCGCCCCGGACCCGGTGGATCCCGGAGGTGCGGCGCCAGGGATCGGGCCGCGGCCGGGGCGGACGCGCCCCCCACGCCACCAACGCGGCGAACTCCTCGGCCGCCCACTGCTCCTTGCCCTGCCGGGACAGTTCGGCCGCGAGCGCGTCCCGTAAATCGGTGAGCATCTCCACGTCGAGCGCGGCGTAGGTCAACCAGGACTCCGGCAGCGGTCGGGTCGACCAGTCGGCGGCGGAATGATGCTTCTCCAAGGCGTAACCGAGCAGATGCTCGGTCAGCGCAGCCAAGCCGACCCGCTCGAGTCCGCAGAGCCGTGCGGCCAGTTCGGTATCGAAGAGCCGGCGTGGGCGCAGGCCGAGTTCGGCCAGGCAGGGCAGATCCTGGGTGGCCGCATGCAGCACCCATTCGGCTTCGGCGATGGCCTCATCGAGGGGGGCGAGGTCGTCGAGCGGCACCGGGTCGATCAATACCGTCCCGGCTCCGGCCCGACGCAGTTGCACCAGATAGGCCCGCTGGCCATAGCGGTAGCCGGAAGCCCGCTCGGCATCGATGGCGACCGGACCGGTGCCTTCGGCGAAACGGGCGACGACCTCGGTGAGTGCGCTCGGTGTCTCGATCGTTCTGGGAGTGCCCTCCCGAGGCGCGGTGAGCGGAACTGCTTCGGCGGACAGGGGGCCGGGACGGCCGTCCTCGGGAGTCGACTCGGAGGTCCGCTGGCCCCGTAGCTCGTCCTCAGCTGGGCGTTGCGTTGCCCGGTCGGGCAGGGGTGGTTCGTCGGTCACCTCGCAACCTTAGTCGGCGGTGGGGACCACCCGGCGCAGCTGGCCCGGTGTGCCGGACCACCTGCCAGGGCGACGGGGGGCTGGGTAAGGTACCGATCCGGACATTGGGCGAGACAAACCGCATTGATGCAGGTACGGTCCACCGACGCGTTTATCGCCGGAGATTTGACCGATGATGTCATTCTGTAGCGAACGTCTAGGGGAGAGCGTTTACGCATGACGACGGAGTATGACCCGAATCAGCGACCGGGGACGGGGCCCGGTCCGGCCATGCCCATACCGGGTCAGCCTCCGGTTCATCCCCACTCATATCCCGGATCGGCGCCGCAGCCGCCATTTCCGCCCACGGCCCCCACCGCCGGCCGGGCCGCCGTTCCCGGCCAACCGGTGCCCGGCGCCCCCGCCCCGCCGGCAGCCTCCGGTCCGCCCATCGCTTCCCCACCCCCCGGTGTCACCGTGCCGGGGAGGCGTCAGCCCGCCTGGCCCGGCCTGGTCGCGCTCGGGCTCGCCCTCGTCCTGCTGCTGATGGCCGGTTTCCAGGCCCTGCAGATCCAGCAGCTCTCGGACCGGCTCGCGGCCACCAAACGCCAACTGGCCGAGGCCCAGTCCGACGACAGCAGCCGGTTCGAGGCGTTGGAGGGGCGTACCGACGAATTGGAGCAGCAGGCCGGAAAGGCCTTCAACCCTGAGGCGATCGCCAGCGCCGTCCTGCCCAGCGTCTTCCGGGTCGCCGCAGGGGAGTTCACCGGGACGGCTTTTGCGGTCGGCAAGCCGACCCCCGACGGTGGCACCAACCTCTTCACCAACTGGCACGTTGTGCAGGCGGTATGGGAAAGCGGTGAGCGGAAGGTCTTCCTTGAGCGGAGAGACCAACGCTTTGCCGCCACCATTGTGGAAGTGGACGAGACGAATGATGTTGCTCAACTGACGACCGACGCCAAGTTCACCGGGCTGGTCACCGCCGAGACGCCGGCCAAGGCCGGGCAGCAGATCATCGTCGTGGGGGCTCCGCTCGGACTCGAGGACAGTGTGACGACGGGCGTCGTGAGTGCCCAGCGAAAGCTTCCCGGCATGCCCGGCGAGGTGATTCAGTTCGATGCTCCGATCAACCCGGGCAACTCGGGAGGCCCCGTGATCAACGGGGCGAAGGAGGTGGTCGGTATCGCGACCGCTAAGCGTCAGGACGCTGAGGGCATCGGCCTGGCCGTGCCGATCAAAACGGCCTGTGACGAATTCAAGATCTGCTGATCGGGCTCGTCCGCTACCGACTGATCTACGCAAGCGACCAGATTCTGCTACGACCCCTTCGCGCCGGACCGCCGGTCCCGCCCGCCCTGCCGGAGCCACCGCGGTGCGCGAGCCTTACTGGAGGAAACATGTCCTACCCGCCCACCGGCCCCGATGGACCGCAGTCAGGCGCTCCGCCCCCGCCGCCCGTCCCGCCCCAGCCGTCCGTCCCGCCCGGTGAGCAGGCCTACACGATGCCGCCCGGCTCGGTGTCGCCCGCTACCGGATATCCGGTGCCGCCGCAGCCCGTGGCCCAGCCGTATCCGACAGCGCCGGTGTCCGGGCCGCCGCCGTCTGACTATTCACCGGGCGGCGGCTACCCGCAGCCGGAGGAGCGGACCATCGTGATGCCGCCCGTCGCCGCCCCCGGCCACCCGGGGGCCGGATACATCCCGGAGGCGGGTCCGGTAGGCCCTTCCTCCGCCCCGCCCTTCGGTAGTCCGGTATCCGGCCCGCCGGTCAGTGCCCCCCCCGGGATGCCGGCGCCCGGTCAGCCACCGTACTCGGCCGGCCCGATGGCGCACGGGTCGTTCGGCCCGATGCCCGGTGCGCCCTACGGCGCCCCGCCCGCCGCACCTCGTAAGGGGCGGGCGGCCCTGGTCCTCGCGATCGTCGCGGTCCTGCTCTTCGTGGCCGGCGGGGTGATGACCGGTCTCTTCGTGACCAAGTCCAACGAGTTGACCAACACCCGCAAGGATCTCACCGCCCAGGTGGCCGACCGGGACACCACCATCGCGGCGCAGCAGAAGGAGATCGATGGCCTCAAGCAGGACGTGGAGAAGGCCACCGAGAAGATCGATGCCGTGGAGCAGAACCTGAAGGGCACCGAGAACCAGCGTGACGAGTTGGAGCGGCAGAAGCAGGTCATCTCCAAGTGCCTCCATCTGCTCGGCGAAGCGGGGGCGGCAGCCAATGCTGGAAACAGGAGCGCCTACGACAAGGCGATGAAGGAGGCCGACAAGGTCTGCGAGGAGGCCGACCGCTACCTCTGACGAACACCGAACCTCCTGCAGGGCGCCCGCCGGTACCGGTACCTGGCGGGCGCTTCTCGTTCGGCGGCGGAAGCCTCAGGGGTGGGCGGTCGGGAATCGCCGATCCAACCGTGACAGGAGGGCCCGAAACGGTGGGGGAGAGCTGGCCGGACGACGATCGGGGAGTGCGGAGACACCGGGCGGCGGCAAACCTGCGGCTGAGGAGAGGAGGGCGCACCAGGCCAGCAGGTGAGCCCGCAGGTCGGTGTCGCACGGCGTCCAGGACGCCCGGATCTCGATATCGCCGGCGGTGGGGGGCCCGGCCAACTCCCCGAAGCGGGTCGACAAGGTCCGGGTGATGGTGCCACCGATCGCGGCGTAGGTGGCATCCTGCGCATCGAGCGCGTCGGTCAGCCAGCTCCACCCCACTGTTGGCAGCAGCGGATCGGCGACGATATCGACCTCCAGGTCGGCGGCCACGTAGGTGACCAGGCGCAGACTCCCCTTCCAGGCCTCGTGGCCCGCAGGGTCGTGCAGCAGGATGAGACGTCCGGTGGCCACCTCGTCGCCCGCCCGCGTCACGGTCGCGCTGAGCGCAAACGCGTACGGTGCCAACCGTTGCGGAGCCCTCACCTCTTCCAGAAGGATCTCCTCCCGGGGCGTCGCCGTGCGTAACGCGGTCACCGCACGGGCGAACGTCTCGGGGAGCACGGTCGGGGGCGACATGTCTGCAGCTTATGCAACATAGCGGCCGGATCGGGGAACGCCGGCCGCTCCGGCGCGCCGGGTGTACGGGTGAGTTCATGGCGCAGCGCACCGAAGTCGGGCCGGCGGGCCGGAGCGAACGGCGGGCGTGGCACGATGGCGCCGATGGATACCACGATTGCGGGCAGCACCGCCCGAGACGGAAGTCCCACTCCCGCCGACTCGGCGTTCGTCCGTGCCTGCCGGCGCGAACCCGTGCCGCACACCCCGGTGTGGTTCATGCGTCAGGCGGGCCGGTCGCTGCCCGAGTACCGGCAGGTTCGGGCCGGCATCCCGATGCTGGAGTCCTGTCGTCGACCCGAGCTGGTCTGCGAGATCACTCTGCAGCCCGTCCGACGGCACGGCGTCGACGCGGCGATTCTCTTCAGCGACATCGTGGTGCCGGTCGCCGCTGCCGGGATCGACCTGGACATCGTGCCCGGCACCGGTCCCGTGATAGCCGAGCCGCTGCGGAGCGCCGCCGATCTGGATCGGCTGCGTCCGATCACCCTGGCCGACGTCTCCTACGTGGACGAGGCGGTCCGGATGCTCGTCGCGGAGCTGGGCGCCACCCCGTTGATCGGCTTCGCCGGTGCTCCGTTCACCCTGGCCAGCTACCTCATCGAGGGCGGGCCGTCCCGCAACCATGCCAAGACCAAGGCTTTGATGTACGGCGATCCCGAGCTCTGGCATGCCCTCTGCGGTCGGCTGGCCGAGATCACGCGGGAGTTTCTCCGTATCCAGATCGCAGCCGGTGTCTCGGCGGTGCAGCTCTTCGACTCGTGGGTGGGTGCGCTCTCCGAGGCCGACTACCGCCGCTATGTGCTGCCGCACTCGACCGCCGTGCTTCAGGGGCTCGACAAGGCCGGTGTGCCCCGGATCCATTTCGGTGTGGGCACCGCGGAGCTGCTCGGCGCGATGACCGAGGCGGGCGCTGAGGTGATCGGGGTGGACTGGCGTACCCCGCTGGACATCGCTACCACCCGGATCGGGCCCGACCATGCGGTCCAGGGCAACCTCGACCCTGCGGTGCTCTTCGCGCCGTGGCCGGTGATCGAGGCCGAGGTGCGGCGCATCCTGGCTGAGGGGCGGGCGGCGCCGGGGCACGTGTTCAACTTGGGCCACGGGGTGCTGCCCGAGACCGATCCCGCGGTGCTGACCCGCGTCGTCGAACTCGTCCACGCCGTCTCCGCCCGCTGATTCCCTCCTTGCCCGGGATCACAGCGGGATGGGCCGGCGGCGGATCAGTCTCCGCGACCTGGCAGGCTGGCAACCGTGCCAGAGCTGCGCATCGCCGTGATCGGCGGGGGTATCAGCGGGATCGCCGCCGCACTGCGGCTGCATGACCGGGCGCCCGATGGGACCGACATCACCGTGTACGAGCAGTCCGGTGCCCTGGGAGGCAAGCTGCGCACCGGCTCGCTGGCCGGATCTTCGATCGAGTTGGGCGCCGAGGCGTTCCTGACCCGTGACCCCGCCGGCGGTGACTCCGCGGCGGTCGCGCTGGCCCGCCGGGTCGGGCTGGCCGATGCGCTCGTGCATCCCGCGATCGGGCAGGCCGCCATCGTCATCGACGGTGAACTGCGACCGGTGCCAGCGGGCACCCTGGTGGGCGTACCCGGGGATCTGGAGAAGGTGGCCGCCGTCGCGAGACCGGAGGCGGAGCGGGACCGCGACGAGGGCCACCCGCTGCTCGGCCCCGATGAGGACGTGACCGTCGGCGATCTGGTACGGCGGCGGTTGGGCGACGAGGTGGTCGACCGACTGGTTGATCCCATGTTGGGTGGGGTGTACGCCGGGCGGGCCGATGCGCTGTCGTTGACCGCCACGATGGCCGGACTGGCGCGGGCCGCCCGCACCGAGCACACCTTGACCGGTGCGGTACGCGCTGCGTTCGCGGCGTCACCCCGTCCGCCGGGTGCACCGGTCTTCGCCACGGTGACGGGGGGGATGAGCCGGCTGGTGACCGCCGCTGCGCAGGCCAGCGGGGCACGTCTCCGGCTCGGGACGGCAGTACGCGAACTGCTGCCCACGCCCACCGGGTGGCGCTTGGCGATCGGCCCGAAACGCGGGCCGCTCGATGCGGGCGGATCCGACGGGAACCCGGCCGACCCGGGGAGCGAGGAGCTGGTGGAGGCCGACGCCGTCGTGCTGGCGCTGCCGGCGCGTCCGGCGGCCCGGCTGCTCGCCGCCGTCGACGCCGAAGTGGCCGGACTGGTGGGGGGGCTTGACTACGCCAGCATCGCCCTGATCAGCCTCGCCCTGCCAGCGGCGCAGCTACCGGAAATGTCCGGCTTTCTGGTCCCTTCGGTCGAGGGCATGCTGATCAAGGCGGCTACCTTCTTCACCAACAAGTGGGCGCAGCTGCGCCGACCGGACGGGGTCGCGTTGGTGCGCGCCTCGATCGGCCGGCATGGTGAAGAACACCTACTGCAGCGCCCCGACAAGGAGTTGGTCGCCGCGGTGCATCGGGAACTGGTCGGGCTGCTGGGCTCGGCGGCCGTGCCGCCGCCGCTGGCCAGCCATGTGCAGCGCTGGGGCGGGGCGCTGCCGCAGTACGCCCCCGGGCACCCGGAGCGGGTGGCGGCCACCCGGAGCGCGCTACGGTCGACGTATCCGACGCTGGCGTTGGCCGGCGCCGGCTACGACGGGGTGGGCATCCCGGTGTGTATACGCTCCGGCGAGACCGCCGCGGATGAGGTCCTGGCTGGTGTGGAAGGAACGAGATCATGAGCGAGCGAAGCGAGGCGGCGGCCGTGGAGCAGACCAACGCGGCACGGCTGCGCGAGTTGAACGAGACGATCCGCTACACCATGTGGTCGGTGTTCCGAGCGGCCGACCCGCTGCCCGCGTTGCGTGACAGCCTCGCCAGCGAGGTGGAGACACTCTTCGAGGAGCTGGCGACCAAGGACGTGGTGGTACGCGGCAGCTACGACGTGTCCGGGCTGCGCGCCGACGCCGACCTGATGATCTGGTGGCATGCGCCCTCCAGCGATGCGCTGCAGGAGGCGTATGCGCGGCTGCGGCGCACGGCGCTGGGGCGTCATCTGGCCCCGGTCTGGTCGCAGTTGGCGCTGCACCGGCCAGCCGAGTTCAACAAGAGCCACATCCCGGCGTTCCTGGCCGGTGAAGAGCCCCGCGCCTACGTCTGCGTCTACCCGTTCGTGCGGTCATACGAGTGGTACCTGCTGCCGGATGCCGAGCGGCGCGAGATGCTCGCCGAGCATGGCCGGATGGCGCGCGGCTACCCCGATGTGCGCGCCAACACCGTCCCGTCGTTCGCGCTCGGCGACTACGAGTGGATGCTCGCTTTCGAGGCGGAGGAACTGCACCGGATCCTGGACCTGATGCGGGACCTGCGGGCTTCGAGGGCCCGTCTGCACGTCCGCGACGAGGTTCCCTTCTACACCGGCCGCCGCCGGAGCATCCCCGAACTGGTCGCCGCCCTACCGTGACGCCAGGAAGGGGCCTCTTTTACCGTTTTCGGTAGAGGAACGGCCCCTTCCTAACGGAGTAGGGGAGGGATGCCGGCCGGGTCGCGACGCATCGGCAGGTGAGGGATGCCGTCCTCGACGTACTCGGGCCCCGTCGTGTGGAACCCGAACCCCGCATAGAAGCTGACCAGATAGGTTTGTGCGTCCAGCACGCACGGGTGCTGCCCGGTGATGGTCAGCGCCTGTGCCACCAGCCGGGCGGCGAACCCCCGGCCGCGTGCCTGTTTGGCGACAGCCACCCGACCGATCCGCTGTACCTCACCGTCGTCGAGAAGGCGCAGGTATGCGATCGGGGTGCCATGCAGTTCCAGCCACAGGTGCAGCGTGCCCGGCTCGGTGTCACGCCCGTCCAGCTCCGGGTAGGGGCATTCCTGCTCGACCACGAAGACATCGACCCGTAACCGCAGCAGGTCGTAGAGGGTACGGGGGGCGAGGTCGGTGAAGGATGCGACACGGAGTTCGATTTCCTGCTTCTGCACTCCGCGAGCCTAGGCGGGCAACGACCGGGGGCCGGGGGCGGGCAGCCCCCAGCCCGGCCCCCGGCCTGCATGAGCGTTGGATCAGCCGGGGTGCGCGCCGACGGCGTCGCGGATCTTCGCGCCCTGCTCCGCGTCGACCGACCGGGCGCAGTGCGCGGAGCAGAAGAACCGCCCGGACAGCTCCACCCCGTGCCCGATGATCCGCGTCTGGCAGTGCTCACAGATCGGTGCCATCTTCTGGATCGCGCACTCGAATGAGTCGAAGGTGTGGGTGTCACCGCTGGTCGTCCGCACCTCGAACGCCATCCAGTAATCGTTGCCACAAGATTCACAGATCGCCATCGCCACATACCTCCTGAATGGGCTACCTGAGGACAGCTTGCGGCAGTGATGGCGATTTCGCAGTGAAATGCGGATTCTGCCCGGATTAGCGCGGTTGCTGTCCCTGCGGCTCGAGATGCATCGCCACGGAGTTGATGCAGTAGCGAGTGTCCTTGGGGGTGTACCCCTCCCCCTCGAAGCGGTGCCCGAGATGCGAGTCGCAGGTAGCGCAGCGCACCTCCGTACGGATCATCCCGTGCGAGCGGTCCTCGACGTAGCGGACCGAGCCCGGCAACGCCTGGTCGAAGCTGGGCCAACCGCAGTCGGAGTCGAACTTGGTGTCGCTGGCGAAGAGTTGGGCGCCGCAGGCGCGGCAGTGGTAGATCCCCGGTGTCTTCGTGTTGAGGTACTCGCCGGTGAACGGAGGTTCGGTTCCGCCCTGGCGCAGTACCCGGAACTCTTCGGGCGACAGGCGCACCCGCCACTCGTCATCGCTGCTCGGAAGCGTGCTCTTATCAACAGCCATGCCCCCACCGTAGGCCCACACCCGTCCGCTGTGATTACCAACGGGGAACGGGGTCGTTAGCAGGGCATGCGGACACGGTTCCGGCTACGGGTGGCGTATCGCGGCCGGCATCACATACCGGTGCTGGCCACATTCCGTCCGACCTGGCGTCAGATGTTGCTACGCGGGCTGGGGGCGGGGGCGGCGGGCAGCGTGGTGCTGCTGGTGGCGGCCTCCTCCGGGCTGCTGGGCATCATTGTCACTGCCGGCTGGCCGGATGTCGGCTGGCTGGCGTTCGCGCCGCTGCCGGTCGCCGTGCTGAGCGCACTGGTCATCGGCCGTTGCTCCAGGGTGCGCCTGGACCGGTCGGGGGTGCACCGCTTTCCTCCCACCCGTGACGGCTTCACGCCCTGGGCACTGGTGACCGATGTACGGGCCGAGCGCTGGCAGCGACGTACCGTCATCGCCGTCTACTGCCGGGACGAGTCGGTCCACCGGCTGCCGGCCCCCTACGACGGCGAGATGTTCGGCCGCGACCCGCAGTTCGAACGCAAGCTTTTTCTGATCTGCCACCTCTGGAGCACCCACCGCACCTGCCGGCGCGGCTGATCAGCGGTGAGCGCGGCAATGGCCTATCGTCGCGGAATGGGAGGCACCGTGAGCAAAACCCCCATCGAGGTCGAGGTGTCCGGCCATCCGGTACGGCTGACCAGCCCGGACCGCATCTACTTCCCCCAGCGGGGCTTCACCAAGCGGGATGTCTTCGACTACTACCTGGCGGTCGGTGACGGGATTATGCGGGCGCTGCGCCACCGTCCCACCACCCTGCAGCGTTTTCCCGAAGGCATCGAGGGGGAGATGTTCTTCCAGAAGCGGGTGCCGACGCGTGGGGTTCCGCCGTGGGTGACCACCGCCCGGATCAGTTTCCCCAGCGGGCGCAGTGCTGACGAGCTCTGCCCGGTGGATCTGGCCCACGTCGCCTGGGCTGCCCAGATGGGCACCATCGTGTTTCACCCGTGGCCCGTGCGCGGCTCCGACGTGGACCACCCCGATGAGCTCCGCATCGACCTGGATCCGCAACCGGGCACCGATTTCGCCGATGCGGTGGAGGCCGCCGGCGAGGTGCGCGGGCTGCTGGACGAGTTGGGCGCCACCGGTTTTCCGAAAACCTCCGGCGGCCGCGGCGTCCACGTCTATCTGCGGATCAAGCCACGGTGGACCTTCACCGAGGTACGCCGTGCCCTGATCTCGCTGGCCCGTGAAGTGGAGCGCCGCCGCCCCGACCTGGTGACCACGGCCTGGTGGAAGGAGCAACGCGGAGCCAAGGTCTTCATCGACTACAACCAGATGGCCCGGGACCGGACGATCGCCTGCGCCTATTCACTGCGCGCTAACGCGCGTGCCACCGCCTCCACCCCGGTGACCTGGGCTGAACTTCCAGAGGTGGATCCGGACGACTTCGACCTGCGCACCGTGCCGGTGCGGCTGGCCGAACGCGGCGATCCGCACGCCACCATCGACGACGATCCGTGGGACATCACCCCGCTGCTGGAATGGGCTGAACGGGACGAGCGCGGCGGAGCGGGCGACCTGCCGTACCCGCCTGACCACCCGAAGATGCCCGGTGAGCCCAAGCGGGTGCAGCCATCCCGGGATCGGGACCGCAGGACATAGCTTCGTCGGCGCAATCAGGTAACGGGCCCTCCTCGAGGAACAGCAGCCCGTGTGAAATATCCGATTCATGTCGATCTGGGGCCTGCGGTTCCTGGGAGTTTTCGGCCGCATGTTCGGATTGCGCCCTCGTGGTCGGAGTGGGTGCTGTGGTTGGCCCGATTTTTCTTGATCGACTTGCTGGGTGTCGGGAAATCTGGAATCTCGGCTGGGTTGTCGGCGTTGTAATGAGCGTTCGCCCGAGCACCTGTGATCTCGTCTTGGTTTTGGCGGGTGGGTGCGGAATGTGGGGCGGGTCGGTTCGGTTGTATTAACCGTTCGCCCGAGCACCACGCCGGGCGTTGTTTTGTCTTCTGGCAGCACGTCATTTCCCCCGACGTAGCTGTATCCCCCCTAAATGGAAGGTAACCATCGTGACTGCTTTCGGTCGATGGCTCCCGGCCATCACTCAGACTTCTGTTGTTCGTAAGGCTGCGCTGGGCGTTGCTGGCCTGGCGTTCGTTGGTGGCGCTGTCGCTGGCCCGACCATGGAGGCCGCCTCGCCGGCACCTCCGGTGACCGTGGCCGCCGCGTCGCAGACCGCGAAGCGGGTGCCGTCGGCGAAGGACACCAGCTTCCAGTATGAGCGGCAGCCGAACTTCTACTACTGTGGTCCGGCGGCGACCAAGATCGCGCTGACTGCGAATGGGCACAACCTGACCCAGGATGCGCTTGCCGAGATGCTGGGTACCACGACTGCCGGTACGGACTCGGCTGAGGACATCACCCGTGTGCTGAACAAGGTCAAGGGTGGCGACTCCTACCGGACGAGCGAGATCCCTGGCCAGCGGGCCACGGATAAGGAGAAGGACCAGCTGCGGGCCGACCTGGTCGACTCGATCAGTAACGGTGACCCGGTGGTGGCCAACATCGCCGGTACCGCTACGGACACCGACGGCAACCTTCACTCTTTCCCGGGTGGGCACTACCTGACCGTGGTCGCCTACAAGGACGACGGTCGTACGGTGAAGATTGCTGACCCGTTCGAGACCCGTGGTGACGGCACCTACTGGATGTCCATTGATGACCTGGCCAACTGGATCGCCAGCCGCGGTTACTCCGCCTGATCCGGTACCGGTCCGGCATCCCGCAACAACCCTTGAGGGGCCAGCTCGAAAGAGCTGGCCCCTCTTTAGCTTTCCACAAGTCTGCGTACTACGGCACTGATCCGGCCGGAACTATCCACCGCGTCGGTTCTCTTCCGGCAGGTTTTCTGCAGCCCAGCGCGTGAGGTCGCGCAGCACCGGGGCCAGGGCTTCTCCGCAGGCGGTGAGCTGGTAGCTGACTCCCAGCGGGGGGCCTTCGCGGACCGTGCGGCTGATCACGCCGAGCCGGGCCAGTTCGTTGAGGCGGTCCGAGAGGACCGATTCGCTGATGCCCGGGATGGCTCGGGTCAGTTCGGCAAAACCCGCTGGTCCGTCAACGAGGGTGCCGATCAGTACGCCGTTCCAACGCTTGCCGAGCAGGTCGAAGGCTCGGGCGAGCGCACGATCACACCCCCGCTGATCATGTGCGGCCCGATTCGCAGACATGGAACCAGCCTACGTGAGGGGCGCCAGCGGATAACGCTTCGAAAAAACTAGTTGCTATCGTTTTACGTGCCCTGCTCTGCCGGATGCACCTAAGGAAGTTAGCCTCCCATGACCGACTTGCTCCCCGCCGATGACCTGTTCGCCCTGGCCCCTGAGGCCTGCGAGCTGCTCTTCACCGAAGCCCGTACGGCGAACACCTTCAGCGATGAGCCGGTCAGCGACGAGCAGTTGCGGGCGATCTACGAACTGACCAAGTGGCCACCGACCGCAGCCAACACCCAGCCCCTGCGGATCCTCTACGTCCGCACCCCCGAGGCGAGGGAGCGGCTGGTTGCCCACATGTCCGATGGCAACAAGGAGAAGACGCGCACCGCACCCGTCGTCGCCGTGCTCGCCGTCGACACCGACTTCCACGAGTTCATCCCCAGGGTCTTCCCGATCCGGCCCGAGATGAAGGACGGTCTTGCCGGCAACCCTGATGGCCGGGAGCGGATGGGCCGATTCAACGCCGCCCTGCAGGCCGGCTACTTCCTACTCGGCGTACGTGCGGCCGGGCTGGCCGCCGGACCGATGGCCGGCTACGACGCGGCCGGCATCGACGCCGAGTTCTTCCCGGACGGCCGGTGGAAGACGATCCTGGTGGTCAACATCGGCAAGCCCGGACCAAACGCCTGGTTCGAGCGGCTGCCCCGACTCAACTACGACGAAGTGGTCCACCACATCTGATCACCGAGCCGCCCGGCTTGACAGGCGCGGCCGGCCGCGGCAACCGCGCCGCCGCTGGTCGATAACGCCCGCGCCGCCGACGTGCCCGCGCCGCGCTACGAGATGGCCGCCGAGGTTGACGCGAGCACGGTGCCCATCCAGGAATGCCTCCCCGGCGCCTCGCCGGTTACTGTGGATCGACTGCTGGTAGATCCTTTTGGCCTGCTATGAGTGATGTTCCAGGGGGGGACTGAGTTGACCAGCGCCAAGATGCACGCTGACGAGGTCGACATCGGTGTGCCGCTCGTCGAGCGGCTGATCGCAGCACAGTTCCCCCAATGGGCCGACCTGCCTGTCACGCGGGTTAGTTCCGCCGGTACCGACAATGCTATGTACCGGCTCGGTGACGATATGGTCGTGCGTCTGCCCCGCATCCCAGGTGCGGCCCGGCAGGTTGACAAGGAGCAACGGTGGCTGCCGCACCTCGCGCCGCATCTGCCGATGCCCGTGCCGGTGCCGCTCGGCCGGGGCATGCCTGGTGAAGGCTTTGACATGCCGTGGTCGGTTTACCGCTGGCTCGAGGGTGACGACGCGTTCGACCAGCCAATTACCGACTTGCACCACGCGGCCTTGCAGTTGGGTGGCTTCGTCAGGGCGATGCACGGCATCGACGCTGCCGGTGGCCCGACCTCCTTCCGCGGCGGCCCGGTGCGCACGATCGAGGAGTACGTCCGCCCCGCGCTCCATAGCCTCGGTGCTGACGGCACAATCGACGGCGCCATGGCGGCCGCGGCATGGGAGTCGGTCCTGCGACTGCCGCAGTGGGAGCAGGGCCCAGTGTGGGTCCACAGTGATCTGCTCCCGGGCAACCTGCTGACGCGGGGAGGAAGAATCAGCGCGGTCATCGACTTCGGCGGCGTCGGCACCGGCGACCCTGCATGCGACATGATGGTCGCCTGGACGCTGCTCGACGCGGAAAGCAGGGACGTGTTCTGGGCGGTGGCTGGCGTTGACGACGACACCTGGTCGCGCGGTCGCGGTTGGGCGCTGGGTTGGGGACTCATGACAGAGCACTACTACCGGGTCAGGAACCCGGTACTTGCGACTGTCGGCCGGCGTGCGATCCGCGAGGCCCTCGCGGAATTTACGAATACCGCCTGAGCAGCCAGGACTTGCCTGTGAGGTTTCTCAGCCAGTCGTGGCGGTCCGCTCGGTGTCGGCCCGACCGTGTTCCAGCGGGCCGCCGAGGCGCTGTTCGGCTTGGTGGCCCTCCTCTATCAGTAGTCAGTCACGAAGGACCAGGCGTCGGCCGCGATCAGGTACGAACCACAGCAGCAGATGGCGATAGCGGCCAGGATCATCAGTACGGCCCCGAGCGAAGTTACCGCCATACCACGCGGGCGATCGTCGCGCTCGTGGGCGGACCAGTCGACATCATCGTCCAAATCGCCTAACGCATGGCGTCGTTGACCAGCGTTGCGGTCCTGATCACCTTCTTGCCCCGGCATCTCGCTCACCATCAGAGGTCTCAGGTTCGACGAGCTTTCCTAGAATTTTCCTTCATCATGGCTGACCGGATATCGAGAAGCCCGCCGCATGTTCCGACGTCTCTTGCAGAGCGCCGACCAGGCGCGAGATCTGAGGAGCTACGACATGAAATCCACTACGTGGATCTGGGTGTGCCGAAGATGAGCACCTTCGGGCTCCAGTTCATCCCAGATTGTCACAGCGCTACATCTTGTCAGTCTCTGCATCTCAGCGGCTACCGCGGTTGGTGGCGGGTGTTCGGTCGTCAAGCGTGGTACGCCAATATCACGTATCCCGAGCGACGCCTCGCCGCGCCGTAGTCTTGCCGACCGTGACGGCATCCTCGAAGACCCACCTCACCTGGCTCGACCCCCAATGGCAGGCGCAGGCCCGCGACTGGGTTGAAGGGCAACTCGTACGATCCGGTCGGCGGCTCACCGGAGAGATCGAGCAGCCACACGTGCGTCCCTGGTCGACGGCGTGGCGGATCCCTACCGATACCGGGCCGGTGTGGTTCAAGGCCAACGGTGCCGGCTCCGCCTACGAGCCGGGCCTGCTGCGCGCGCTGGCCGGCTGGCTGGCGGAGCTGCTGCAACCAAACCTGATCTGACCGGCGACGGAACGCTGACGCGGCTCAAAGCGGGAGCTTCATCCCTTCGTGGCTGGCTTCGAAGCCGAGCGACTCGTAGAAGCGGCGAGCGTCGACGCGGCGCTTGTCCGTGGTCAACTGCACCAGGTTGCAGCCGCGGTCCCGGGCCTGGTCGATCGCCCAGACGAACATCTGCCGGCCGAGCCCGGCGCCGCGCTGGTCGGAGCGGACCCGTACCCCTTCAATCTGGGCCCGCAGGCCGCCGCGGCGGGAGAGAGACGGGATGAAGGTCAGCTGCAGCGTGCCGACCACCTCACCGTCGGACTCGACGACGATCTGCACGTTGTTCGGGTCGTTGGCCATCGCTTCGAAGGCCCGCCAGTAGGCGGTGTCGACCTCTTCGCCCACCACCTCGCGGCCCTTGCCCAGCCCGTCATCGGCCAGCAGCGCCACGATCGCCGGCACGTCATCTTTGCGTGCTGGCCGGAAGATCACATCACTCATACGGGCAAGCCTTGCATAGCGGCCGCTCGTCGGGCTGTCCGGTAGCTGCCGACTTCGGCGGATCAGCTTGTCAGCGCGCCGGACAGCGGAGATCTTTCGGGGGCAGCCGCAGGCTGATCAGATAGTCGTTGACCGCATTGTTGATGCAGCGGGTCTGCGGATAGGCGGTGTGCCCCTCACCCTCCCAGGTCAGCACCTGGCCCACACCGAGCAGGTCGGCCAGCTTCGGGGCCTGCTCGTATGGGGTGGCCGGGTCGCCGGTGGTGCCGATCACCAGAATCGGCGGTGCCCCGTCGGCCGAACCGGTGGGGTAGGGGTCGCGCTGCCCGGGCCAGACCGCGCAGGAGGTCAACATGGCCGCCAGCGGCGCCCCGAAGAGCGGATATTTCGCCCGCCATTCCGACTGCAGGCGGCGGGCCTGCGCAACGCTCGGTGCCTTCTTCTCGTCGGCGCAGTTCACCGCGAGATTGGCGTCGAAGAGATTGGAGTAGTGCCCGTTCTTGTCGCGCTCGGCGTAGGAGTCCGCCAGATCGAAGATTCCCGACGGGTCGCCGCCCTCCAGCTTGTCGAACGCTGCGGCCAACCGCTCCCAGCCTGCCTCGCTGTACAGCGACGAGACCACGGCAAAGAAGACCCAGCCGGCGGTCGCGTCCCGCCCGTCGCTGCCCCGCACCGGGGACACCCGCGCCTTCTCGATCGCCGCGGTGACCACCGCACGGGCATCCGGTGTGATCGGGCACTTGTCCGGGGTCGTCTCGCACCAGCGGGTGAAGTTGGTGAAGGCCTGTTCGAAGCCTTTGGCCTGGCTCTCCGAGCCAGCGATGCTGTCGCGTTGCGGGTCCACCGCACCGTCGAGCACCAACGCTCGGACGTTGCGCGGGAAGAGATGGGCGTACGTCGCACCGAGCAGCGTGCCGTAGGAGTAGCCCAGATAGGTCAACTTGTCGTCGCCGACGGCGATCCGGATCGCATCCATGTCTCGGGCCGACTGTTCGGTGGAGTACAGCCGCAGCTGGTCGCCGTACTTGTCGCCGCAGCGTTCGCCGATTTTCCTGTTCATCGCCACCAGCGCGTCGAACTTCGCCTGGTCCTGTGGATCGGGGTCGAAGCCGAAGGAGGCGTCGAGATCGGCGTCGGAGAGGCATGTGATCGGGCTGGACCGGGCCACCCCCCGCGGGTCGAAGCCGACGATGTCGAAGCGGCTGGTCACCTCTTCGGGCAGCCCCCCGAAGGCCGACCCGAACGACAGGTAGACCGCGGCGTCGATGCCGGAGCCGCCTGGACCGCCCGGGTTGATCACCAGGGATCCGATGCGGTTGCGCTGTTTCGCCGAGCGGATCCGCAGCAGCGCGATTTCGAAGCTCTCCCCGCCCGCCGTCGCGTTGGCGCTTCCGGCCGCCTCCCAGTCGCTGGGCACGGTGATCGTCGCGCACTCGTACGTCATGCTGCGCGCGCCGTGCCCGATCAGCTCCTCGGGCACCTCCGGGCAGGGCCGCCAACTCGCGGCCCCCGGCCGGGCGGCTGAATCGCCGTCGTCGGCGACGCGGGGAGCGAAGGCGGGCAGGGTGCAGCCGGCCGCGATGAGTGCGGCAGCGAGGAAGCCGACGAGCGGCAGGCGGCGGGTACGGGTCACGAGAGTCCTCCGTGATCTTCTCTATCGTCAGACTATGCGGTCGGCGGACCCGGTATGGCTGGGTGCGCCACGGTGCCCCGGCTGCGCCGAGGCGGACCGTCGGGCGGCGCGCCGGTAACAACACAGCCGCGGATCTAGTGATGTTGGTCACTCTCGGGTTAACGTCTGGCTCGTACCCCGGACGGGGCTCGCACCCCCGGATGGGATTCGTACCCGGCTGGAGGAGTCGCCCCATGTCTGATAGCACTTCCCGCCCCGGATTCTTCTCAACGCCCCGCACCCGCCGCAGCCTGCTGCGCACCACCGGCGGCGTCATGCTGGGCGCGTCACTTGCCTCGGTCGGCGCCTGCGCCAGCGAGGAGACCTCCGGCCCCGGCGGCCCGACCGCCGCGCCGGGCGGCGCGCCCGAGGAGACCTTCACCGCACCGACCCGCAAACTCTCCGGAGACCTGAAGATCCTGCTCTGGAGCCACTTCGTGCCGAGCCACGACACCTGGTTCGATGCGTTCGTGCAGCGGTGGGGCCGCGAGGTCGGTGTCAACGTGCAGGTTGACCACATCGACCAGGCCCAGATCACCACCCGCATCGCCGCCGAGATCTCGGCGGGCCAGGGGCACGACCTGATCCAGTTCATCGCCCCGCTGTCACAGTTCGAGCCGAGTGTGCTCGACATGAAGGACGTCACCGAAGAGGCGGTCAAGCGCTGGGGCACCCAACTGGAGCTGTGCCGCAAGTCCAGCTTCAACCCGGCGACCGGCAAGTACTACGCGTACTCGCCGGGCTGGGTGTCCGACCCCGGCAACTACCGCAAGTCACTTTGGGAGCCGGTGGGCTTCCCCAACGGCCCGTCCACCTGGGACGAGCTGCTGGCCGGCGGCGCTGAAATCAAAAAATTGAAGGGCGTGCAGATGGGCCTGGGCATGTCTCAGGAGATCGACTCCAACATGGTGCTGCGGGCGCTCATGTGGTCCTACGGCGCCTCGATCCAGGATGCTAACGAAAACATTGTCATCAACTCCGACCAGACCGTGGCCGCGGTGGAGTTCATGAGCCGGCTGTTCAAGGAGACGATGACCAACGAGGTCTTCTCCTGGAACGCCGCCAGCAACAACCAGGGCCTAGTCGCCGGCAAGCTCTCGTACGCGGTGAACTCGATCTCGGCGTACCGCACCGCGCAGGGCACCTCCCCGGAGGTGGCCGAAGACATCCTCTTCGTGCCGCCGTTGCGGGGCCCGCAGGGGGCGCTGGCGGCGCAGCACGTGCTGTACAACTGGATCAGCCCGAAGCACGCGCAGAACCCGGACGCCGCCAAGGAGTTCCTGCTTCACTACACGGCCAACTTCGCGGCCGCCAGCTACGCCAGCCAGCTCTACGACTTCTGTGCCTGGGACAAGCTGACCCCGCAGCTGAACGACTGGCTGGCCAATGACCCGTTCGGTTCGAAGCCGGCCGACAAGCTGAATATCCTCAGTGACGCCAGTAAATGGAGCACGAACATCGGCCACCCCGGACCAGCCAACACGGCGGAAGGCGAGGTGTTCAACACCTTCATCATTCCGAACATGTTTGCCCGGGCCGCACGCGGTGAGGTCAGCGCGCGCCAGGCGGTCGCCGAAGCGGAGGCACAGATCAGACCCATCTTCGCCAAGTGGCGCGCCCAGGGACTGGTGGGCGGCTGATGGCGGTCGTCGAGGTCCGGCGTCTGGTCAAGGAGTACGACGGCGGCAAGGTGCGCGCCGTCGACGAGGTGGACCTGGCCACCGAGGAGGGCGAGTATCTGGTCCTCCTCGGGCCGTCCGGGTGCGGTAAAACCACCCTGCTGCGTACGATCGCCGGGCTGGAACAGCCCACCGCCGGCGAAGTGTTGATTGACGGGCATGCGGTCACAGGGCTGCCGCCGCGGGCCCGCAAGATCGCCATGGTGTTCCAGAGCTATGCGCTCTACCCCCATAAGACAGTGCTGGCCAACATCGTCTTCCCGCTGCGAGCTGCGGGCATGCCCCGCCCGGATCGGGAGCGCAAGGCGCGGTGGGCTGCAGAGCTGCTCGGCATCGGGCACCTGCTGGCCCGCAAGCCGCGCCAACTCTCCGGCGGCGAGCGCCAGCGGGTGGCGTTGGCCCGGGCGCTCGTGCGGGAACCGCACGTCTTCCTGCTCGATGAGCCACTGTCTAATCTAGATGCCAAGCTGCGGGCCAGTGCCCGCGACGAGCTCAAACGGTTCCAGCAGGAGGTCTCCACCACCACCATCTACGTCACCCATGATCAGGTGGAGGCGATGGGGCTGGGCGACCGGATCGCGGTGCTCAGCAACGGCAAGGTGCACCAGATCGGCAAACCCGCCGAGGTGTACGACGACCCGGCCGACACCTTCGTCGCCACCTTCATCGGGTCGCCGCCGATGAACCTGGTGGCCCGTGACGCCCACCTCGTTGGGTTCCGTCCGGAACATCTGCTGCCCGCCGAGGCGCTACCGGCCGGCGTGGAGTTGGAGACGGTGCCGCTGGCGGTGGAGCGCATCGAATACCTCTCCGGTGACCGACACGTGTACGGCACAGCCGGCGGCATCGGCGCGGCGACCCGGGTGGTGGCCCGGCTGCCGGCCACCGTCGCAACCCCCATCAGCGCCGGGCAGACGTACGACTTTGCGGTGGCCCGCGACCGGTTGCGTTTCTTCGCCACCGACACCGGGCGGCGCGTCGAGGCGGTCCGGTTATGACCGCCACCGCCACCCCGCGGGTGCGGGAAGTGACCGAGGTACCCCCCGGTCGGCGCCGGTTCGCCGACCGGGACGGGGCGCTGGCCTGGCTGTTCCTGATGCCGAGCGTGGTCTACATTCTCGCGCTGGTTGGGGTGCCTTTCGTCCTGGCGGTCGGGTTCGCGCTCTCCGACGTGACCGCCGGCGACCCGTCGTACGACTTCGTCGGGCTGCGCAACTTCGAACGCATCTTCGACGACCCGGTGTTCTGGCAGTCGCTGGGCAACACGTTCCTGTTCACCAGCATCTCGATGCTGCTCATCGTGGTGTTCGGCAAAATATTGGCGAACATCCTCGTCGTTGATTTTCGAGGCAAGTGGGTGGTGCGTTTTCTGGTGCTGCTGCCGTGGACGACGCCCGTGACGCTGGGAGCGGTCGCCTGGCTGTGGCTGCTGGACTCCATCTTCTCGCCGATCGACTGGCTGCTGCGCCAACTGGGTCTGCTCGGCAGCCCGGACGCGCTGCTCGGCCCGGATTCCAACATGTACTGGCTCGGGGAGCCGTCCCTGGCGATGGGCTCGGTGATCGCCGTCCATGTCTGGCGGGTCACCCCGCTCGCCGCGGTCATCGTGATGGCCGGCTTGGTGGCCATCCCCCGGGACCTCGACGAGGCGGCCCGGGTCGACGGCGCCGGCTGGTGGCGGCGGATGTTCGAGGTGACCATCCCCATGACGCTGCCGGTGATCGCCGTGGCGGCGCTGTTCGGCGCCATCTTCACGTTCACCGACATGGCGGTGGTGGACGTCCTCACCAACGGCGGGCCGAACAACGCAACCCAGGTGCTGACCAGCTGGGCGTTCTTCCGTGGCATCGACGGCGGCGACGTCGGGCAGGGGGCGGCGGTGGCGCTGTTCCTCTTCCCGCTGCTGCTCGCCGCGGCCATCGCGATCCTGCGGGCGGTGCGGAAAATGGAGGTGCACTGATGACCACCGTCCCCGCGGCCGCGGCGGCGGCGACGCTGCGCCGCCGGTATGCGCGGCGGCACGTGTTCGGCAGGATCGGCGTGCACGCCGCGGCGTGGTTCGCCGCGTTCCTCTGCGCGGCCCCGTTCCTGTGGAGCCTGATCACCGCCTTCAAACAGAACCGGGACCTCTACAACCCGGCGAACAACCCGTTCACCTACAACCGCCCGGCAACCTCCGACCACGTGCTCTACCTGTTCAAACAGACGGCGTTCGGTACGTTCGCCTGGAACACCCTCTGGGTCGGGGTGCTCGTCGTCGCGATCACGCTGCTGCTCGGGTTGCCGGCGGCGTACGCCCTGGCCCGGCTGGACCGCCCGTGGGCCGGCTGGTTCGGTGTGGCGATTTTCCTGGTCTATCTCGTGCCACCGAGCCTGCTTTTTCTGTCGCTGTCGCGGCTGGTGGTCGCCACCGGGCTGCAGGACTCCACCTGGTCGCTGGTGTTCATCTATCCGACCATCACCGTCCCGGTCTCGGTGTGGCTGCTGATCGGCTTCCTCAAAGCCATCCCGCGCGACATCGAGGAGCAGGCGATGGTTGACGGATACAGCCGGCTGGGCGCGTTCTGGCGGGCGGTGGTGCCGCTGACCTTTCCGGGCATCGTGGCGGTGGTGGTCTTCGCGTTCACCCTGACCGCCAGCGAGTTCATCTATGCCCTGTCGTTCGTGTCTCCGACGAGTGAGAAAGTCCTCTCGACCGGGGTGCCGACCGAACTGATCCGTGGTGACGTCTTCTTCTGGCAGTCGCTGCAGGCGGCGACGGTGCTCGTGGCGGTGCCGATCGCCATGGTCTTCAACCTCTTTTTGGACCGGTTCATCGCCGGCTTCACTCAGGGGGCGGTCAAGGGCTGACGACTGTCTGTAGTTGGCATGAACTGGGTCTTGAACGGGTGCGGAGGCCTGGATAGATTGACGGACATCGCGTGATCATGCTTGTGATCGTGGCTCGCGGAGCATGCCGGCGTCGGCTCCGCCCGTGAGAAGTTGGAGACCGCATTGGACTCAAGCGCTGCATCTTCCACCCCAGACGCGTCGGGAATGTCCGGCTCCCCGTTCACACGGCGCCGGATGCTGACCGTCGCGTTGGGCGGCGCCGCCGCCGTCACACTCCCTGCGCCCGCCTGGGCTGTGACCGATCAGCGGCCCGGTGCCGCCCGGCCACCCCTACTCACCCCCGGCGACCGCGTCGTCGCATCCCAGGTCTCGGCGGAACGGGCCCTGACCCACCTCCGGGTGCTCACCGAGGACATTGGACCGCGGATCGGCGGGACAGCCTCGGAGCGCACCGCCGCCAACTACATCGCGGGCGTGCTGGACGACCTCGGATACGAGACGATCCTGCAGCCGTTCGCCGTGGCGGACAAGTTCCTCGCCCAGCTCGGCTCCCCGTCCGGGCTGCCGGACGACCTGTGCTGGCAGATGGGTGCTGCGGCGCAAGCGGCACTGGACACCAGCGTCGCCGGTGATGCGGTGGACACCGGCGCGGGTGCAGCCACCGACTACCCCGAGAACGTCACCGGCAAGGTCGTACTCATCGACTATGTCGCATCGCGCCGCGAGCAACTGGTAGCGACGGCGGTGGCCCGGGGTGCGGCAGCGGTGGTCTTCCTGGCGGCAGACGCCGCGGCGCCGCGAGTGGCCGGGGCGTTCGTACCCACCCTGCCCGGTTCGGCGTCTTCGCCGGTGCCGATCCCTGTGGTCGGGGCGAGCCAGGCGCAGAAGCACCGCCTGCGTGACCTGCTCCAGCAGAGCCGCCTCACGCTGACGGTCAGCACCGAGGCGCACCGGGGACTGACCTCCCACAATGTGCTCGCCGAGTGGCGTAAGCGGCCACAGCCGACGGACGGGCCGGTCGTCATGGTGAGCGCCCACTACGACAGCGTGATCGGGGCGCCCGGGGCGAACGATGACGGCTCGGGCACAGTTCTCTGTCTTGAGCTGGCCCGGGTGCTGCGGGGCCTGCCGACCGAGGCGACGCTGCGGATCGCGCTGTGGGGCTCGGAGGAGCAGGGGCTTCTCGGAGCCCGGCACTACGTGCGGCAGTTGCCGCAGAACGAGCGCGACCGCATCCTCGCCGTCTACCAGAACGACATGGTGGCGACGAGTTGGGACCCGGCCACCCGCTACTGGCTGCTCTCCTACGACGGCCGGTCGAACCGGGCCACCGATGAGGTGGCCGCCGCCGCGGCCCGGCTCGGGTACGACCCGATCGTCTCGCCGGTCACCCAGCGGGGCTCCAGCGACCATCAGGCCTTCCAGGAGGTCGGCATCGCCAGCGCCAACTTCTCCTGGCGGGGCGAGGAGTCACCGGCACAGCTCGAACCGCTGTACCACACTCCTGAGGACACGATCGCGAAGAACATCAGCCTGGAGCGGCTGCAGGTGTCGCTCGAACTGATCGGCAGCGCCATGTACGCCACGGCCCAGCCGCGCTGGACGTGACGGACTGACGCTCAAGGCGGCGCCTCGGGGGGGACCCGGGGCGCCGCCCGTGTCACGCCGGCTTCGCCGGGTCACCCCGGAGCACCTCGTCCACATTGAACCGGGCCGGACGGTCGAACTGGTCGTAGCGGCACGAGCGCGGGTCCCGATCGAGGCGCCAGCGGACGAACTGGGCGGTGTGCCGGAATCGGTCGCCCTCCATCGCGTCGTATCCGACCTCGACAACCAACTCAGGGCGCACCGGCTCCCATTCCAGACTCTTCGCCCCCGACCAACGGCTCGGTGCGCCAGGTAGCCGCTGGCCGGCTCCGTGCTCGCCGTGCAGCCAGGGGTGGTCGGCCACATTGTCGCGGTAGGGCGCCAGTTCGTCGAGAAGTTCGCCTCGGCGCTTCATGGTGAACGACGCGCAGACCCCGACGTGGTGCAGGATCCCCTCGTCGTCGTAGAGACCGAGCAGCAGCGATCCGACCACCGGCCCCGACTTGTGCCAGCGGAAGCCAGCAACCACCACGTCCGCGGTACGGCTGTGTTTGATTTTGAACATCAGCCGTTTGCCCGGCGCGTACCTGATGTCGGCCGGCTTGGCGATCAGCCCGTCCAGGCCAGCACCCTCGAAAACCTGGAACCAGCGCTGGGCGGTGGCCACGTCGGTAGTGATCTGGGTGACGTGCACCGGCGGCACGACGTCGGCCAGTGCCGACTGCAGGCGGGCCCGCCGTTGCGCGTACGGCTGGTCCATGAGCGATTCATCGCCGAGCGCGAGCAGGTCGAAGGCGACGAAGTCGGCAGGCGTCTCCGCCGCGAGCAGTTTGACCCGGGACGCGGCGGGGTGAATGCGTTGACCAAGTAGCTCGAAGTCCAGCCGAGGGGCCTGGTCCGCTCCGTCACGGCGGATCACGATCAGTTCGCCATCGACCACGCAGCGCGGCGGCAGCTGGCGCCGCGCCTGCTCGACGACCTCAGGAAAGTAGCGGGTCAGCGTCTTGCCGCCCCTGCTGGCCAGTTCGACCTCGTCGCCATCGCGGAAGATGATGCAGCGGAAGCCGTCCCACTTCGGCTCGTACGCCATGCCCTCGGCAGCAGGGATCTCCGGCACGCTCTTGGCCAGCATCGGTTCGACCGGCGGATTGATCGGCAGCTTCATTCACGTGAGTCAACCAGACCCATGGTTCGCGCGGGCGGCAATCGAGCCGGCGGCGGTACGATGAGCGCCATCTTCTCTACCGGGCGCCATGAGGGAGACTCGGTGCGGCTTGAGGTGTCGACGGAGATCGCGGCGCCGCCTGAGCAGGTCTGGGCGGTACTTTCCGATGTGGAGCGCATGCCGGAGTGGACCGCGTCGATGACGCGGGTGCGGCGGCTGGATGAGGGCCCGCTCGCCGTCGGCAGCACCGTGCGGGTGGAGCAGCCGCGACTACGGCCGGCGACCTGGCGGGTCACCCAGTACGACCCGGGCCGTTCCTTCACCTGGCAGAGCACGAGTGGCGGGGTGACCACCGTCGCCAGCCACGAGTTGGTTTCACACGGTGACGCCGTGCGCGTCACCCTGATCGTCCAGCAGACGGGCCTGCTGGCCGCGCTGGTCGGGCTGCTCGCCGGCTCGCTGACCCGGCGGTACATCGTGATGGAGGCTGAGGGTCTCAAACGCCGGTGCGAGCAGGGTCGGGACCAGAGCGCCTGACAGAAGGTGGCATTCGGACCAGCGCGGCTACCCCAGCCAGGGTCGTCCAATGTGGGGCGCCGCGCATGCAGCCGTACCTCTAGAGCGGACGATCGTCAGAAATGTGTGAAGGAGCGGGGTGCCAGGCGGGGGCCGAAGCGTGGGGCGTGCATGTTGGCGGCCGCGAGCAGCACGCAAACCCGGCCGCGGTGGCCGCGGAACGGCTCCAGCAAGGTGAGCATCCGCTCGTCGTCACCGCGTGGTTCGCCGGCCAACGCCCACGCCACCATGTTCGGGATGTGATAGTCGCCGACGCTCACCGCGTCCGGGTCGCCGTACACGGTGCGGACCACCTCGGCAGCGGTCCACGGGCCGATGCCGGTGATCGCGGTCAGCCGTCGGGTCGCCTCCGCTGCATCGGCGCACCGCTCCAGCCGGTTGGCTTCGGCGGCCGCCCGGCGCAGCGTGTCGGCCCGCCGCTGCTCGACGCCGAACGGATGGAACATCCAGTACGGCGCGGCCGCGATCCTGGCCGGCTCCGGTGGCACCCACAATTTCGGCAGGGGCCCGGGCGCGGGGACACCGAAACGCCGTACCGTCGCCGCATACGCCCGGAAGGCCTCTTTGCCGGTGACCTTCTGCTCCAGGATTGCCCGCAGCAGACGCGGGAACATTTGCCCGGTGGCTGGCAGGCGCAGCCCGCGGTGGGCTCGTTCGATCCGGGCGACCACCGGATGCGCGGCCGCCATCTCCGTAAACCCCTGCACGTCGTCGCGTAGGCCCACCACCGCGTCGGCCCGCTCGATCAACCACTCTGCGCCTAGGCCGTACCCCTCCGCCAGCAGTTCTCCGCCGGTGCAGCGCAATGACAGGGTGCCCGGGCCCGCCGGGGTGTGGGTGGCCCACCAGAAGGTGTCGCCGACGAACCGGGCGCACGGATCATGCGCCCCCATCGCCAGCAGGCCGACTGAGCTGGCGAGGTGGTAGCTCTCCGGCGTTCGTAGCGTTCGGGTCAGTGCCGTCTCAGTCACCCGATCACGTTCCCAAGGCGTCGAAGACGACCCCGGATTGCTGTGGTGGGCAGGCGTCGGCATCGGTGACCGGTCGGGCACCCGCGGTGAAGCGGGCCAGTTCGTCGTGGTGTAGCACACGTGCCGGGAAGCTATCCCCGGCGGCCCGCCGCGCCAGCTCCGCCACCCGCAGTTCGGCCCGGCTGGCGACGAGCACGAGATTGCCGTAGCGCCGGCCACGCAGCAGCCGTCCGTCAGCGATGAGACACACCTGCGGCAGAACCGCCTGCACGGTGGCGATCTGGCAGCGGGTGTACGCCAGCGGCGGCCCGTCGGCGATATTGACCAGGTACATCCCGCCGGGCCGCAGCACCCGGGCCACCTCCGTGACGAACTCCACCGAGGCGAGGTGCTCCGGGGTGCGCGCGCTGACGAAGACATCACCCACGATCACGTCGTAGGCGTCGTCACGCATAGTGGTCAGCTCTTCACGGGCGTCGCCGATCCGTACCCGAAGGCGCCGGTTCGGCGGCCACGGCAGAAACCGTCGGACCAGCTCCACCAGTTCGGCGTCGATCTCCACCACTCGCTGACTGGAGCCGGGGCGGGTCTTCGCCACATACCGGGGCAGGGTCAGCGCGCCGCCGCCGAGATGCAGCACCCGCAGCGGTTGCCGCCGCGGTGCGGCCAGATCGATCGCCGAGGCAATCCGGCGGATGTAGTCGAAATCCAGATAAGTCGGGTCGTCCAGGTCGACGTGTGACTGCGGGGTTCCGTCGACAAGGAGGGTGAAGCCGCGAGGCCGGTCCCGATCGGGCACCAGTTGAGCCGAACCGGTGGCGGTGCGCCTCAGCACCGTCTCCCGCTTCCGTTCCCTCTTGCGTGCCATGCCCGAACGGTATCCTCAGCGCCCGCTACGGGCCGCAGCCAGGGTTAGCGCCCGGTGCAGCAGCCGGGCATCACCGAGCAGGGCCCGCAGCCGGCGCTCCAGGCCGGCAATGGGGATCAGGTTCTGCGGAGCCCGGGGATCCTTGTACGGCGTGGAGGCGAACCGGGGCAACGTCACCTGCGACAGTTCGGCCAACTCGATCGCCTCGTGCTCGGCCAGCTCCGCCGAGCATTCCAGCCGGACGATGCCCGACCAGGGGGCGCCGGTCGAGCCGGGGAGCCGCAGATACCACGAGTAGCCACCCCAGGCGGTGCCGAGCCGGAAGACCGGTGAGCGCTCGCCGGCGCGCAGCGCCGTCACCGCCGCCGCCGTCAGCCGGGCATCCAGATACTGGCTGTGCTGGGTTTTGATGTAGCCGATCGTGCGGGGCAGTTGCCGACGGTTACGTAGCGGGCCGTCCACCACCAGCAGGTCACCGTCGGTACGGGCCGCCCCCGAAACCTCGACCTCCAGCGCGGTCAGTGGCCCCTGCACCGCCGACGGCAGCTTGCTCAGCTCACCGGTGCCGCCGACCCGGTGCACGACATAGCGGACTGAACCGGCGACCACATCGGTGGCGGACAGGCTCGCGGTGAACAGACCGCGGGCGACCTGCGCCCCCGCCAGTTCCGCCGAGCCTCCGGCGAGGTCGCAGCGGACCACCCCGGCGGCGTACGAGGCGGCGACCCCGGGGAAGGAGCCTCCGTCCTCCTCCGCGGTCCAGACGCTGGCGTCGATCCGGCGCACACCGTCAACCAGCAGCACGACGTCGGGGGCCTGCAGTCGTTCCGGGGCGGAGATCGGGCGCCATGCCGCAGCCGGCAACTCCACGTCCGCCTCGACCCGGGCGCTGCTCGGCGCCGCAGGGCCTTCGGCGCCCGCCCCCTCGAACGAGGCCCCGTAACCGGGATCCCAGGCATCGACGAAGAGCCGTGCCTTCACCGGACCCGCCGTCCGATCATTGCGGTCAGGTTCGCGGAAACACCCTGCATGCTGCCTCACCCCACCCGTCTGACCTGGGCGGTGCGGGCATCCTTGCGCACCTCGAACCGGACCGGGATCCGCTCGGCCAGCGCCGGGACGTGGGTGACCACGCCGACCATCCGGTCCCCGCGCGCGGCCAGGCTCTCCAGGGTCGCCGCGACGGTGTCCAGGGTTGCGGCATCCAGGGTGCCGAAGCCTTCGTCCAGCACGATCGACTCCAGGCTGGCCGAGGCGGTGGAGAGGCCGGCAAGCTGTTCGGAGAGGGCCAGCGCCAAGGCCAGGGACGCCTGAAACGTCTCTCCACCGGAGAGGGTGCGGACCCCTCGGCGCAGTCCGGCGTCGTGGTGGTCGACAACGAAGAACTCACCCTTGTCGTGCCCCAGTTCGTACTGCCCGGCGGAGAGTTCACGCAGGATCCGGGAGGCGCCGTCGACCAGCAGGTCCAGCGCCTCGGCCAGCAGCCAGCGTTCAAAGTTGTTGGCGCGCAGATGCCCGGCCAGTGCCCGGGCGGTTCGGGCGTCGAGTTCGTGGCCGGCACGCTGTTCACCCAGCCGCCGCGCCTGCTCCCGGCGTTCGATGAGCCGGCGTTGCTCAGCCTCGGCCCGCTCCACCGCCACCGCAGCCGCCTGCAGGTAGTCGCCGGGCATCGAGGCCGCTCCAGATTGCCCGGTCGGTACGGGCAGCCCGGCCGAGGTGAAGAGGGCGGTGAGCCGGTCATGGGCGGCGGTCCGGGCCGCTTCGGCACCGCTGACCGTCGCGGCCGCCGCATCCCGGCGCAGGCGGCGTTGATCTGCTTCGGCCGCCGCCCAGCCGCTCAGCTGCTGCCAGGCAGTGGTGAGGTCGTCGCGGTCAGCGGCTGGTGGATCCAGTCGGGCCAGCCGGTCCCGGGCCGCATCGAACTGGCGCCACGCTGCGCGTACCCGCTCCTCGGTCTCCTCCGCCTCGGTCTGAGCGGTGCGATACGCCTGGCGGGCGCTTCGCACCGCGGTGCCGGCCTCGTCGAGACGCCGCCGCAGCGCGTCGAGGTTGTTGAGTTCCCGGCACAGGGCCGCCGAGCCGGGGGAGTCGGCGAGCCGGTCCGCCAACTCCGTGAGCCGGCCGGTGAGCTGCTCCTGCTGGGCGCGGGCCCGCTCCAACGCCCGGTCCAGGTGGCGTACCGCCCGGTCCCGTTCGGCGACCCGCTGCTGCGCGGCGTCGGCGGCCCGGCGGGCGGCCTGCCCCGCGACCTCGGCCGCCGCCACGGCGGAGCCGGCGGGGGACGGCGGCAGCGTGGTCACAGACTGGGTGCAGACCGGGCAGGCCTGACCGGCGGTGAGCTGGGTGCGCAGCGCGGCCGCCCGGTCCGCGGTCTGCGCCTCCTGGTAGGTCCGCCGGGCCGCCTCCAGCTCCTCGGCCGCCCGATCCGCCGCGGCTCGGGCCTCCTGCAGCGCGGTGACGGCGGCGTTCTGTTCCGCCTCGGCCGCAGCGACCTGCGCGGTCAGCGGTTCCGCCTGCGCCACGAGTCGATCGTGTTCGGTGTGCGCCTCCAGCAGCAGGCGCAGGGCTGCCGGATCGGCGGCGCCGCTCAGTTCGCCGCGTACCTTCTCTTCCAGCTCCTCAGCGGCGGTCACCGCGGCCTGTGCCTCGGCCACCGCGGCCCGGGCGGTGGCCACGGCCGCCGCGACCGTTGCCGCCTCCGATGGTGGCCGCACCGCGGTCAGCTCTGCGATCTCGCCGTCGAGGGTGGCCAGTTCGGCGCTGGCCGCCGCCGCCTTCTGTTCGGCAGCCTCGAGCTCGGGTACGCCCGCCTCGACTGCCGCTGCCAACTTTCGGGTCTGCGCGAGGCGGGCCTCGGCAGCTTCGACCGCCTCGTCGCCGACGTCGTCGAGGTCACCGAGCAGCCGGTCGACGGCGGCCAGTTGCGCCTCGGCCTGCACTGCGCGGGCGGTCGCCTGCTTCTGGATCTCCTCGTAGACGCCGAGCCCGAGCAGGTTGACCAGAATCTGCTGTCGGGTGGCCGGCCGGGCGTGCAGGAAGTCGGCGAACTGCCCCTGCGGCAGCACCACACAGCTGGTGAACTGTTCGTACGGCAGGCCGACCGCGTCGAGGACCGCCGGCTCCATCTCGGCGGGCGTGCCGGCGAGCACCTCACCCAGGTCGTCGGGGGTCAGGCCGCTGTCCAGCCGGGACACGTCGAACCCGGGCGGCATCAACTGCAGGCCGGCGCCCGCCGTCTTGACATTGCCTCGGCCGTCGCGGCGCACCACCCGGGTGGCGATGTAGCGGTCGTTGGCCGCTTCGAAGACCAGCCGCACCCGTGCCTCGGTGGCGGACGGGGCGAGAGCGTTGGCGATGCCTCGGCTGCTGCCCCAACGCGGGACCGTGCCGTAGAGCGCGAAGCAGATGGCGTCGAGCAGACTCGACTTACCCGACCCGGTCGGGCCGACCAGCGCGAAGAAATCGGCGTCGGTGAAGTCGATCGTGGTCTCGTCGCGGAAGACGGTGAAGCCCGCCAGATCCAACCGAAGGGGGCGCACTACCTTCCGACCTCCTCGAAGAGTTCGTCGAAGAGTGCCCGAACACCGTCGTCGTCGGTGTGGCCCCGGCTCTCCAGGTAGTCGGCGAAGAGCTCGCCCGGCGCGCGCCCGCTGCGTCGGGCCCGTCGCACCCCCGTGTCGCGGGTCGGCATGAACTCCGGGTCGATCCGTACCTCCAGCGCCCGGGGTAGCAGTTCCTGCACCTCTTCCCGCAGCCCGGCGCGGGGCGCCTCCCGGACGAAAACCCGCAACCAGGCGTCGGGCTGCCCGTCCCCGACCGGCGTCGCCAGCTCGGCCAGTTCGGTCAGGGTGCCGCGTACGGTGTGCAGCGGGGTCGCAGCGGTGACCGGGACCTCCCGGACCTTCGCCGCGGTCTGCGCGGTGACCTCGACGATGGTGACCGACGGCGTGTTCTCCTCCTCACCGAAGTCCACCGCGAACGGGCTGCCGCTGTAGTGGATCGGGCAGGGACCCGGCACCTGCTGGGCGCGGTGCAGGTGCCCCAGCGCCACGTAGTGGGTGTTGGTGGGGAAGAGGGTGGAGGGCACGGCATAGCTGAGCACGCTGTGCGCTTCCCGTTCGCCGCCGCCCATCCGCCCGCCGACCACGGTCAGGTGGGCGGTGACCAGGTTGACCACCCCGGGGGTGTCGAAGTTCTCGGCGAGCCGCCCGATCAACCGTCCCAGGTGATCGGCGTAGGTCTGGGTCGCCTCGGCCGCGGTGAGGTCGTACATCTCGACGGCCCGTACCGCGTAGCGCTGGGACAGGAACGGCAGCGCGATCAGACGCCAGAGCTGGCCGTCGTCGGTGGTTCCCTCGATCAGATGGTCGGCGGCACTGTCCCGGACGCTGCCGCGCAACGTGATGCCGGCCGCTTCCGCCCACGGCCGCAGCGCGTCCAGCGCCGCCCCGTTGTCGTGGTTTCCGCCGATCGCGACCAGCTGCGCGCCAGTGCCGCGCAGCGCGGAGAGGGCGCGGGTCACCACCCGGGTGGCATCCGGCGTGGGGGCCGCCGTGTCGTAGAGGTCCCCCGCAACGATGATCAGATCCGGTTGTTCAGCCCGGGCGATCTCCACCACCTGGGCGAGCACCGCGATCTGCTCGGCGATCCGTGGCTGCCCTTTGAGGACCTTCCCGACATGCCAGTCGGAGGTGTGCAGGATCTTCACGCGCCCTCCTTATGGGGTCCGGGTCAGAACGGGATGTCGTCGTCGGTGAGGGAGCTGGCGCGTTGGCCGACGACGGCGAACGGGTCGGCGGCCTGGGTGATCGACCGCAGCGTCTGCGACGGCGCCGGGCCCGCCTCCGATACCCGGGTCGCCCATGCCGGGAACGGGAACTCCAGGCAGAGGGGCACCGGGATATCAGGCTGGTTGACGAACATGGTGCCAGGCTTGGCGATCAGGGTCCGTTGTCGTTGCGCCGGAGGCAGGAAACCGTATTCCGGACGGGACGCCTCCGCCGGGTCGAGCCGGCCTACCACCCGGACCGCCGAGTTGGTGACGATGCGCCGCTCCACTTCGCTGGCGGTCTGCTGCGCCCCGATCAGGATGACGCCGAGCGAGCGGCCCCGCTCGGCGATGTCGAGCAGCACTTCCTTGATGGGGGAGGAGCCTTCGCGCGGGGCGTACTTGTTGAGTTCGTCGAGGACGACGAAGAGTAATGGCTTGGCGGTGCCGGCCTTCTCCTTGCGTTCGAACTCGGTTTTGAGGGTCACCCCGACCACGAAGCGCTGGGCCCGCTCGGGCAGGTTGTGCAGATCCACGACGGTGACTTGGGCGCTGGCGGCGGTATTGATCGTGTGGGGGCGACGGGTGGCGAGGTCACCCCGGATCAGCCGGGCCAGATCCTTCTTGCTGCCGATCAGCCGCCGGGCGAAGGCGTTGACCGTGCCCAGCCCCACCGCGCTGCCGGCCCATGCGCTCCGCGTCTCGTCGTCGTTGAGCTGCTCGACGATGTGGTCGACCAGATCGCCGTAGGAGCCGAGCCGCACACCATCCAGGCTGACCCCGCCGTCGGCCGGCCGGGCATGCCGGGCCAGGTAGGCGGTGACCGAGTGGACGACCATGGTGTACTGCTGCCGTTCGTCGTCGGCGTCGGCGAAGACGTACGGCAGCAGCCGCTCGGCACAGAACTCGTCCAGCGTCCAGTAGAAGCTGTCAACGCCGGAGTGCCGGCTGCTCACATCCGGTGTGCCGGAGGAGTCTCCGGGGCGAGGCGGGGCGTAGACGCGCACATCTGGAAAGGCGCCGGCGGGCAGCCCCAGCCGGGCGTACGCCGCGACGGTGGCCTCATCGAGCCGGTTGTTGGGGTGGTCGAGGAAGAGTAGATCCTCACCTTTGACGTTGAAGATCAGTGCTTTGGCGTTGACCGCGTCGCCGCCGAGCACCCCGGAGTGGAAAACCGAATAGAGGAGGAAGGTGGCGAAGCTGGTCTTGGTGGCCACGCCGGAGATGCCGGAGATGGAGACGTGCGCCCCGCGTTTTCCGTCGAGGAAGTCGGCGTTGAGATAGACGGGCACCCCGTCCCGCCCCGCCCCCATCGGCACCTGGCGCTCCATCCGGTCGAAGTGCAGCGCCGCCGCGCGCGCCTTACCTTCGGCCCGCTGCACTGACGCGCCGGGCGTCGGCGGCACATACAGTTCGGGATCGACCCGGGTGGTGGTGATCTCCGCGGCCTCCTGCACCTGGGCGGGCAGGGTGCCCTCGGCGATGGCGAATACGTCGGAATCGAACTGGGCGCCTTCGTGCCGGGCCCGGACCTGGGTCACCACCCCGGAGATGGTGACCGGTTCCCGATCCGGCAGCTCACGTCGGGTGACCACCACGTCGTCGAGTTGGAGATAACTGTCCGGCGCCACCGCCGTCCAGAACTGCAGCGGGGTGGCATCGGCCGTGCCGAGTACCCGGCCGACCACCTCACCGGGCCGGTCCGGATCGATCTCACCCACCGCCTCGGTCCCCCTTTGACGTTGCTGCCTGGTCACGCCGGTCGTGGCACACCTCCTGCATCCTGCCTCACTCGTGCGACAGCGCGCCAAGTGGCGCGCGGCTCATCCCGTGCCCACCGTCGGTTGATCGCCCCGGGCTTCCGTAAGCTTGGCGGCCATGGGCGTGCCCCATTCCCACGAATCCCAGCCGCCGGCATCGCCGCGGGTGCGACGACTCGCGGTCATCGTGCTGGTCCCGATCGCGGTACTGACCCTGATCGGGCTGATGCTGCTCTGGCCCGACGGTCGACCGGCAAATGTGCACGGTGAGGGGCCCACCCGGGTCTTCGGACAGGTCGTCGATGTGCGGGCCGTCGACTGCCCGCAGTTGCCCGAGGAGGCGGAGCCGCCTATCGATGACCCGACGGGAAGATGCGGCACGGTCACGGTGAAACTGACCGACGGCCCGGATGCCGGCGAGCAGATCGTCACGGATCTTCCGTTCGGGCCCGGCGCGGTCACCGTGGACAAGGGTGACCGGGTGGTGCTGCTCCATCTTCCCGACGCGCTGAGCGGGCAGCCGTACTCGATCGTCGATCATCAGCGCGCCGCACCGTTGTGGCTGCTGGGCGCAGCCTTCGCCGTGGCGGTGATTGCCTTCGGCCGGTGGCGCGGCCTGCGGGCCCTGGTGGGGCTGAGCGTCACTTTCGTCGTGCTGCTGCTCTTCATCGTCCCGGCCATCCTCGACGGTCGTTCACCGCTGCTGGTGGCCATCGTCGGTTCTTCCGCGATCATGCTCACGGTGCTGTACCTGACCCACGGTTTCCGTCTCACCACCACCATCGCGGTCGTCGGCACCCTGGTCAGCCTGACCATCACGGCGGCTCTTTCGGCACTGGCCACGACCGGTACGCGGCTGTCCGGTATTGCGGATGAGACGTCGACCTATCTGAGCCTCACCCATGGCGAGGTCAATATGCGTGGCCTGCTGCTGGCCGGCATCGTCATCGGCTCGCTCGGGGTGCTCGACGATGTCACCATCACCCAATCGACCACCGTCACCGAATTGGCCCGCGCCAACACCGGTTATGGGTTCCGGCAGCTTTACGGCGCGGCCACTCGGGTCGGCCGGGCACACATCGCCTCGGTAATCAACACCATCGTGCTGGCCTACGCCGGCGCATCGCTGCCGCTGATGCTGCTCTTCGCCGCCGGTAACGATCCCATCGGAGCGGTGCTGACCAGCGAACTCATTGCCCAGGAATTAGTGCGCAGTGTGGTGGGCACCGTCGGGTTGATCGCCGCGGTGCCCATCACCACGGCGTTGGCAGCCGCCGTCATCGCCGGCCGATCCGCGGTCGATGCTCCGGCCACGGCACAGGATGGTGGCCCGCCGCCACCGCAACGCGCGCCAGTGCAGCCCGCAGGGCGTCCGCCAGCAGACCCGTGGATGGCCTTCGTCGAGCGTGGCGAACCCGACAAGGGCTGAGTGGTCGGCCGGCACCGGGAAAGGGATGACCGTCAGCCGGTGTCGGCGTGCCCGGCCAGCGTGGCGGGGGAGGGATCACGCCCGTAGCGCAGCATCAGCATGCCCTCCGCGGCCAGCACGTGGCGCAGCGGCAGATGACGCGGGGCGCTCGGCGGTCCGGCGGTGATCCGGCCGGCTCCTGCCCCAGCCAGCAGCGGCGAGACGGTCAGGCACACCTCGTCGACGAGGTCGGCCGAGGTGAGCGAGCCGAACAGGTACGGGCCCCCCTCGCTGAGTAGTTGCCGGTAGCCGCGGGCGCGCAGTTCGGCCAACGCGAGGCGGAGGTCGACGTCGGTGTCACCCGCCCGGATCACATCGGTCACCTTGGCGAGTTCTGCTGGTACCGATGCTGCGGTGTGGGTGAGCACCAGCGGGCGGACCGGGGCGTCGGCGAAGGCCGCCTGCGCCGGGTCGAGGTCGAGGGAACGGGACACCACCACCAGGGTGGGAAACTCGGCGAGGCCCTGCTCGCGCCGCCAGGCGCGGCGGCGTTCGTCGAGGCGGAGCGCTCTGTACTGTTCCTGCCGGAGGGTGCCGGCACCGACCACCAGGGCGTCGCAGAGCATCCGCAGCATGCCGAAGACCCGTTTGTCCGGTTCGTTGGAGAGGCCGGCCGAGTAGCCGTCCAACTCGACCGCCCCGTCGATGCTGGTGACGAAGTTGACCCGTAGGCTGGGGTCTTCGGTGCGGTCGTAGAGCTTGATCAGGGCCTCGGTGTCCAGCGGTTGCCCATCGGGATCGGGCCAGAGCCGGGTGAGGATGGCCGGTTCGGTCACGAGCTTGCCCAACCCGCGACCCGACGGGTCGGTGCGGGGTTACGGTGCTGGCAGTCGCACCCGGTGCGGCCCCGGTAATCGTCGTGTCGTTTCTCGCGGTAGGCCCGGCAGATCATGGGTGAAGCCTATGCCGAGAGGATGGGATATGCCCCGCCAGATCTTCCAGTTGAAGGTGTCTCTCTCCGATGTGTTCCCACCGGTATGGCGGCGTTTGCTGGTGCCGGGGGGGTACACGCTGGATCGGCTGCACCGGGTCATCCAGCATGCGATGGGCTGGCGCGACTGCCACCTGCACTCGTTTGACATCGGTGGGTTTCAGTACGGGGAGCCCGACCCGGATGGGAAGTGGGCGCTGCGGGATGAGTTGGACACCCGACTGGATCGGGTGACGGCCAAGGGCAGCCGGTTTCTCTACACGTACGACTTCGGCGACTGGTGGGAGCACGAGGTCGCCGTTGAGGATGTCTTCGCGGCGGTCCCGGAGGAGCGCTACCCGCTCTGCCTGGACGGTGCGCAGGCATGCCCGCCGGAGAATGTCGGCGGGGCCTTCGGCTACCGCACCTTCCTGGCGGCCCTGGGCGATCCGGCCCATCCCGACCACGAGCAGTTGCGCAGTTGGTACGTCCTCCCCTTCGATCCGAACAGCTTCGATCCGGCCCGGGCGACCACCCTGGTGCGTCGACTCGCTTGACCTGATTGTCGCCGGGAAAATAGTCGGTTCCTGGGCGGAGGTGGGCGCACGGCCGCCCAACCGAAGACCGGAATTCGAGAACTGCGGATGGTGGCGTTGAAGCTGCGCGGATAACGAAATGGGAACGCTCCCACGGAAGCTGTTGACACCCTTCGAATCCGGCTCGACCCTGGCTTTGGGAGCGCTCCCGGCCGGGCTCTCTTCACCCCATACCCCCAACTCGAAAGGGGTCAGGATGAGCGTCAACACGGGTCGCCGACGGGTCATGGTGACCGCGTTGGCCGCCGCAACCGCGCTCAGCGCGATCGCCGCCTGCGGCAACGACGATGAGGCACCCGCCGGAGGCAAGCCCGCCAAGCTGGTTATCGACACCTTCGGCGAGTTCGGCTACGACGAACTGATCAAGCAGTACGAGCGGGACGCCGGGATCACCATCGAACTGCGCAAGACCGCACAGCTCAACCAGTACCGTCCGAAGATCGTCCGCGCCCTCGCCACCGGGAAAGGTGCGGCGGACGTGATCGCGCTCGAAGAGGGCATCCTCAACGAATTCAAAATCAACCCGGCGAACTGGGTGGACCTGACGCCGCTTGTCGCCGATCACAGCAAGGAGTACCTGGCCTGGAAGTACGACCTCGGCAAGGCCCCGGACGGCCGGCTGATGGGACTCCCCACCGATGTCGGTAGCCTCGCCGTCTGCTACCGACGTGACCTCTTCCAAGCAGCTGGCCTGCCGGTCGACCGGGAACAGGTGACGGCGCTCTGGCCGGACTGGGACGCCTTCATCGCCACCGGCGTGAAATACCGCGACGCCACCGGAAAGGCCCTGCTCGACTCGGTGACCACCGCCGCCAGCGCCATCATGTTCCAGAAAGGCGGCGACCTCTTCTACGACAAGGAGAACAACATCGTCGCCGACTCCAGCGCTGCGGTAAAGGCGGCGTGGGACACGGCCATCGCCATGGTGGACGCCAAGATCAGTGCCAAGACCGAGACCTGGTCGGCTGGGTGGTCCGCCGGCTTCAAACAGGGCATTTTCGCGGCCACCTTCTGCCCGTCCTGGATGCTCGGCATCGTTCAGGACAACTCCGGCCCGGAGAACAGCGGAAAGTGGGATGTCGCCGGGGTACCCGGAGGTGCGGGCAACTGGGGTGGCTCCTGGCTCGCGGTGCCGACCCAGAGCAAATACCCCCGTGAGGCCGCCAAACTCGTGGAGTTCCTGACCAACGCCGGCAGCCAGGTCGCGGCCTTCAAGCTGAAGGGGCCACTGCCGACCAACCTCGAAGCGTTGCAGGACCCCGACTTCCAGTCCTACACCAACGAGTACTTCAACAACGCCCCCACCGGCAGAATCTTCGGTGAAAGCGTGACGGCCATCCAGCCGATTCACCTTGGGCCGAAGCACCAGGCGGTCAAGGAGCAGGCCCTTGAGCCGGCCCTGCAGGCGTACGAAGCCGGCAAGGTCAGCGAGGCGGCGGCCTGGCAGCAGTTCCTCAAGGACGCGGTCATCCAGGGGACCTTCTAGCCCCGATCCGGCGGGGGTCCGAACGGCCGGACCCCCGCCGGCACCTGCCGAACCACCGACACCGCCAACGCCTCCCCGCGTCGGAAAGGACTGGCATGAGTCTGCCCGCCACCTCGGCGCCGCCGCTGAGCCCGCCATCAACCGGGCGACCACCGTCGAGACGTCGTCGCGCCGACCGCCTCGCCCGCCTAGACCTCAGATACTCGCCCTATCTCTATATCGCCCCGTTCTTCATCATCTTCGGGATCTTCGGCCTCTATCCGATGGCCCGGACCGCGTGGATGTCGCTGCACGACTGGAACCTGGTCGGTGAGCACACCTTCATCGGGCTGGACAACTACGTTGCCCTGCTGTCGGACGAGTACTTCTGGAACGCGGTCGTCAACACCTTCGGCATCTTTCTGCTGGCGACCATCCCGCAGTTGCTGGCCGCGCTGTTCCTGGCCAACCTGCTCAACCGGACCCGGCTGCGCGGCCTGACATTCTGGCGGATGGCCATCTTCGTGCCCAACGTGACCTCCGTCGCCGCGGTGGGCATCGTCTTCGCCATGCTCTTCCAGCGGGACTTCGGCCTGGTCAACTGGTTGCTCGGTCTGCTCGGCATCGACGCCATCGATTGGAGCGCGCACCGGTGGAGTTCGTGGACCGCGATCGCGCTGATGGTGGACTGGCGCTGGACCGGCTACAACACCCTCATCCTGCTCGCCGGGATGCAGGCCATACCCCGCGTGCTGTATGAAGCCGCGGCGATCGACGGGGCCAGCCAGTGGCGGCAGTTCTGGCGCATCACGTTGCCGCAGCTGACGCCCACCTTCGCGTTCGTGGTCATCATCTCGACCATCGGTGGGCTGCAGCTCTTCACGGAGCCGCTGATCTTCGGAAACGGCAGGGTACGCGGAGGGAGCCAGCGGGAGTTCCAGACGCTGGCGATGTACATGTACGAGAAGGGCATCGAGAACCTCACCACCGCCGGCTATGGCGCGGCGATCGCATGGGCGATCTTCCTCCTCATCCTGGTTGCCTCAGCGGTCAACTTCCTCCTGATCCGCCGCACCGCGAAGTAAGGACAGACGATGGTCGCAGCATCGCAACGTCTCTGGCGGGCCAGTCCGCTCACCTATCTCGCACTGATCTTCGCCGTACTGCTCTCGATCTACCCGTTCTACTACATGATCGTCATTGGGACCCGCAGCCTCGACGCGATCAACTCGGTGCCCCCGCCCGTCACTCCTGGCGGGGCCTTCCGCGACAACTTCGCCCGGGTGCTCGACAACGATGCGGCCAACTTCCTCACCGGCCTCCGCAACTCGCTGATCGTCTCCACCGTGGTCACCGTCTCGGTCATGTTCACCAGCACCCTGGCCGGCTTCACCTTCGCCAAGCTGCGGTTCACCGGACGAAACATCCTTCTGTTGGCGGTCGTGGTCACCATGATGGTGCCGACACAGCTCAACATCATTCCGCTGTGGGGGATGATGCAGGACTTCGGCTGGCACGACACGCTCTACGCCGTCACCGTGCCCTTCCTGACCACCGCATTCGGTGTCGTGATGATGCGTCAGTACGCCATCCAGGCGGTCCCCGATGAACTGATCGAGGCTGCCCGGGTGGACGGCTGCCACACCCTCCGGACCTACTGGCACGTCGTGCTGCCCGCACTGCGGCCCGCCGCCGGGGTGCTGGGGCTCCTCACCTTCATGGAGACCTGGAACCTCTTCCTGTGGCCGTACGCGGTGCTGACCCCGGAGAACCCGACCCTCCAGGTCTCCCTGGCGTTCCTGTCCTATGCCTACTACACCGACTACTCTCAGGTCTTTGTGGCCACCGTTGTCGGCACCCTGCCGCTACTCTTCGTGTTCATCCTCTTCGGCCGCCAGATCATCGCCGGCATCATGGAAGGCGCCATCAAATCGTGACCACCCCAGCCAGGCCCCGTACCATGATGCTGCCGGACGAGGGCGAACTTGCGTTCCCGGCCGATTTCCTCTGGGGCGCGGCCACCGCCGCCTACCAGATCGAAGGCGCGGCAGCCGAAGGCGGACGCACTCCCTCGATCTGGGACACCTTCAGCCACACTCCCGAACGGGTCGTCCAGGGACACACCGGGGACGTCGCCTGCGACCACTACCACCGGTTCAGTGACGATGTGAAGCTGATGGCCGATCTTGGCCTGAAGTCGTATCGTTTCTCCCTCTCCTGGTCCAGAGTGCAGCCCGGAGGGGCCGGCCCGGCCAACCGGAAAGGCCTGGATTTCTACCGGCGACTCGTCGATGAGCTGCTGGAGTACGACATCGAGCCGTGGATCACGCTCTACCACTGGGACCTGCCGCAGCCGCTGGAGGATGCCGGTGGATGGCCGGCCCGCGACACCGCCGCCCGCTTCGCCGACTACGCCGCCCTCGCCCACGCCGCTCTCGGTGACCGGGTTCGCTACTGGACCACCCTCAACGAGCCGTGGTGCTCAGCGTTCCTCGGCTACGGCTCCGGCGAACACGCCCCCGGCCGCACTGACGGGACCGCAGCGGTGCGGGCAGCCCACCATCTGATGCTCGGCCACGGGCTCGCGGTGCAGGCGCTGCGCGCAGCCCGGCCCGACCAGCAGTTGGGCCTCACCCTCAACCTCTATCCGGTGACCCCGGCCCGCGACACCCCCGAGGACGCCGATGCGGCGCGGCGGATCGACGCCCTGGCCAACCGCTTCTTCCTCGACCCCATCCTCACCGGCCGCTATCCCGAGGATCTGATCCAGGACCTGAGCGAGGTCACCGACTTCGGGCACGTCCACGACGGGGACCTGGCGGCCATCGCCGCCCCGCTCTCCCTCCTCGGCGTCAACTACTACAGCCGCCACGTGGTGGCCGCGCCGGAGGAGACCGGGGCGGACGAGCCGTCCCGCACCCCGTCATGCTGGCCCGGCAGTGAACGGGTGCGCTTCGTCACCCGAGGTGTGCCGGTCACCGACATGGGGTGGGAGATCGATTCGGCCGGGCTGGTGGAGGTGCTGCAGCGGGTCCACCGCCAAGCCGGACCGCTCCCGCTCTACGTCACCGAAAACGGTGCCGCCTTCGTCGACCAGGTCGTTGACGAAGAGGTTGCCGACCCGGAGCGGCTCGCCTACTTCGACGCCCACCTGCGGGCCTGCCGCCGGGCGATCACCTCCGGCGTTCCGCTCCGTGGCTACTTCGCCTGGTCTCTGCTCGACAACTTCGAATGGGCGTGGGGCTACACGAAGCGGTTCGGCATGGTCTACGTCGACTACGACAGCCAGCAGCGGATCCCCAAGTCCAGCGCCCGCTGGTATGCCGAGGTGATTCGGCGCAACGCTCTGGTCGCAGAATAGACCCGGCCGTACCTTGGGAGCGGCCCGCGTCAGCTCCGGCGCGGGTGGCCCCCACGTCGGGAGGAGCAGCAGACGATGACCAGCTCGCGCTCGAGGTCGCTCGGGCGGCCCACCCTGGAGGCGGTCGCCGCCCGTGCCGGAGTGGGCCGGGGCACCGTCTCCCGGGTGATCAACGGCTCGCCACAGGTGAGCCCCCAGGCGCGGGAGGCGGTGCAGCAAGCCATCGCCGAACTGGGGTACGTGCCCAACCGCGCCGCCCGTGCGCTGGTCACCCAGCGGACGGACTCGGTGGCGCTGGTGGTCTCCGAGTCACCGGAGCGGCTCTTCACGGAGCCGTTCTTCGCCGGCATCGTCCGCGGCATCAGCTCGGGCCTGCTGGAGACGCAGATGCAGCTCTGGCTCGTCATGGCGCAGTCGCCCGCCGAACGTAAGCGCGTCGAGCCGCACCTGACCCGCCAGCACGTCGACGGTGTCCTGCTGCTCTCCCTGCACGACGCCGATCCGCTCCCCGCCCTCCTGGCGGAACGCGGCCTGCCCACCGTGCTCGGTGGTCGGCCCGCGTCGATGCTGCAGCCCGACACCCAACCGGCCTGCTTCGTTGACGTTGACAATGCCGGCGGGGCCCGCCAGGCAGTCGACCACCTGCTCGCCGCCGGCTGGCGTCGGATCGCCACGATCGCCGGCCCGCAGGACATGGGGGTGGGGGTGGCGCGGCTCAACGGCTACCGGGAGGCGCTGACGGCCCGAGGGCTCACCCCCGCCGGGGACCTCACCGCCTACGGCGACTTCACCGAGGAGAGCGGTGCCGCCGCGATGCGCCAACTGCTGGAGCGCAGCCCCGACCTCGATGCGGTCTTCGTCGCCTCCGACCTGATGGCCTGCGGCGCGCTGCGGACGTTACGCGAAGCCGGCCGGCGGGTGCCCGACGAGGTGGCGGTCGTCGGATTCGAGGACGCCCCGGTCGCCCGGCAGGCCGATCCACCGCTGACCACCGTCCACCAGCCGGTCGAGGAGATGGGCCGGCAGATGGCCCGGCTCCTGGTGGCCCGGATCCGTGGCGAGGAGCCCCCGGAGCCGTACGTGCTGCTCGACACCCACCTCGTCCCGCGCGCCTCCGCCTGACCAGCGTGAAGCGGAAGGCGACGGGGCCGCCGGGTGGAGATCCACCCGGCGGCCCCGGTTGTTGCTGATGGGATCAGCTGGTGAAGGTGATGTTGTCCCGCCGCCGGCGCATCACCATCAGAGCGGTGCCGCCGCCGACCAGGGCGACACCAGCCAGGGCGATAGCACCCGCCGCGGCACCGGTGACCGGCAGGCCACCCCCGTTATCCGGAGCCGGGCTGCTCGGATCCATGCTCGGATCCATGCTCGGATCCATGCTCGGATCCACGCTCGGATCCACGCTCGGATCCACGCTCGGCTCATCGGTCGGTTCTTCCGTCGGCTCGTCCGTCGGCTCGTCGCTCGGCTCGCCGGCGCAGGTGTGGCTCAAGTTGAACTTGTCGTTCTTCTTGGGGTTTCCGGTGATGTCGGCCGAGCCCGACTTCAGCGTCCAGCCCGCCGGGGTGAACAGGTAGGCGTGGACCGTCCGGCCACTCGCCTGGTAGAAGAAGTCGGGGTAGGCGTCGGTCGCGTCGGGGATCGTTACCTCGACCGGCGAGCCAGACCGATCCTCGAACGTGAGGGAGAGTTTGGTGAAGCTGCCCAGCCCCTCGCCGGGCAGCACGAAGTGCCACCCGTCGTGGTCTGCTGGCTTGTCTTTGAAGCGGCTGTCTCCGCACTGGTTGTTGTAGCCGGCCTGCTTGCCCTCGTGGTCCTTGTTGAGGTTGACCGTGCCGGCCGCCCAGGCCGGGCTTGCGAGGGCGAGGGAGATGCCACCAGCTATGGCGGTGATGAGCGCCGGCCGCAGGCCTCGACGCTTGCGCATGATTCCTCCGAGGGGAGAGAACTTTAAATGGAGCTTAAGTGCTCCGCAGGGCAGCATAAGGCACATCGCCAAGTGCTGCTGTCCTTCGTTCGGCCGGCGCCGATCCGTCGGTTCGTCGCCGAACGGTTCCGTCCACCGGCCGTATCCGCTGAAGGCACGAACAACCCTAGATGCTAGGTGATCATTTGTCCAGGGTGGAGACAGATGGACCCGTCAGTCCTATGCGACGGATTGCCTCCGTTGTGGCCCGTCAGGAACGGGTCTCACCGTGCTCCACGCAGACCGCTGACCAGCCGTACGGCAGCACCTGCACCTTCATCCGACGACGGCAGAGCGGGCAGAAACGGGGTGGCTCCAGTGTGCGGGCCGCCCGACACCGCTCGTGTCCGCCGTCAGCGGCTGGCTCCCCGCAGCGGTCGCACCATATCGCTGCGGCCAAGGTCAGATCGTCTCGGAGAGTGCCTTGATCGGCATCTTTAGGTCCTGCAGCAACGTCAGGTCCGAATTGGCTGGACGGCCCAGGGTGGTCAGATAGTTACCGACGATCACCGCATTGATGCCGCCGAGTAGCCCCTCACGGGTGCCCAAATCTCCGAGGGTGATCTCCCGGCCGCCGGCATACCGCAGGATGGTCCGCGGCAGCGCCAGCCGGAACGCGGCGATCGCCCGCAGCGCATCGCGGGACTCGATCACCGGCTGGTCGCCGAGCGGCGTGCCGGGCCGCGGGTTGAGG
>DASULK010000230.1:0-3185 GCA_036278255.1 Micromonospora sp. | reverse complement strand
GGATGGATGGCATCGAGGCGACCAGGCGCCTGCTCCAGACACCGGGCTCTACCGCCAAGGTGCTGGTGCTCACGACCTTCGACGAGGACGACAACGTCTACGGCGCGCTGCTGATGGCGCTCAGCTGAATCTCCCCAGTTCTGCTCACTGAAATTCCCCACCCCGTGGCTCCACCGGAAGCGGGTGGGGCTCCCTCGAAGATGGCGGTCTCTGACCACCAGCCATCTCACGAAGGAGCCCTCGCTTCCCATGCTGACACGGGAGGAAGACATCGACGCTCACGCGTTGCGCCGGCAGGGCTGGTCGATCTCCGCGATCGCCCGGCACCTGGGCCGGGACCGCAAGACCATCCGCGCCTACCTCAACAACGAACGGGTCGCCGGCAATCGGAAGCCCGCCGAGGACGATCGGTTCGAGCCGTTCGCCGCCTACGTCCGCGCACGGCTGGCCGAGGACCCGCACCTGTGGGCGGTGACCTTGTTCGACGAGGTCTCCGGACTCGGCTACGACCGGTCGTATCCGACGTTCACCCGCCAGATCCGGGTCCGGGGTCTGCGGCCGCACTGCGAGCCCTGCTCGGCGACCAAGGGCCGGCCCAACGCGCCGATCGCGCATCCGGCGGGTGAGGAGACCCAGTGGGACTGGGTCGAGCTCCCCGACCCGCCCACGTCGTGGGGGTGGGGCAAGAACGCACACCTGCTGGTCGGCGCACTCGCCCACTCCAGCCGGTGGCGCGGCACCCTGGCGGCGGCCGAGGACCAGGCCCAGCTCATCGACGCCCTGGACAAGACCACCCGCAAGCTGGGCGGGCTGACGAAGAAGTGGCGCTTCGACCGGATGACCACGGTCTGCCATCCCGAGTCCGGGAAGGTGACCGCAACCTTCGCGGCGGTCGCCAAGCACTACGGCGTCCAGGTCGCGATCTGCCCACCGCGGCGCGGGAACCGCAAGGGCGTGGTGGAGAAGTCCAACCACACCGCCGCGCAACGCTGGTGGCGCACCCTGCCCGACGACGTCACCGTCGAGGAAGCCCAAGCCTCACTCGACCGGTTCTGCGAGCTGCGTGGCGATGCCCGGCTTCGTCCCTCCGGCGTCGACGGGCGCGCCAGCGTGCTGACGATCGCCGAACGGGAGCCCCTGTCACCGGTCCCGCCCACGCCGTTCCCCGCGACCATCAGCGAGGAACGGACCGTCTCGGCCCAGGCCCTGGTTGCGTGGCGGGGGAACTTCTACTCCGTCCCGCCCGAGCTGGCCCGCGCCCAGGTCGTCGTGTCGCAACGGCTGGGCGGGGCTCACGTCGACATCGCCACGGTGGGCGGGATCGTGATCGCCCGCCACCAGCTCGCGCCCGACGGCGCCGGGGTGATGGTCCGCGACCACGGCCACGTGATCGCCCTCGAGCAGCTCGTCCTGGCCGGCCACGACACCTCCCGCCCTCACCGGAAGAAGGAGCGCATCCCGCCCGGCCCCGCCGCCCGTGCGGCCGCCGAGGTGCTGCGCGCCCGTCAGCAACCCGCCCCCGACACCGCCGGCAACGGTGACCACGCCGACGTGGTGATCGACCTGTCCAAGTACGACCGAGCAGCAACCGGAAGGAACACCCTCACATGACCACTCCGATCAGCACCGACCCGATGACCGTGCCGATGACCGGGACGCAGGCCAGCCTCTACCAGCAGTTGCGCGGCCATCTGGCCGCGTTGAAGCTCAACGCCGCCGCCGAGCACCTGCCGTCGGTGCTCGCGATCGCTGATGCCCAAGGCTGGTCGATGACCGCGACCCTAGAACACCTGCTCGCCCGCGAGGTCGAGGCCACCGAGGCCCGCAAGCTCGCCGGCCGGCTCCGCTTCGCCTCCCTGCCGACACCGGCGACGTTGGCCGACTTCGACTTCGACGCCGCCCCCGGCGTCGACCGCAAGCTGATCGACGAACTCGCTACCTGCCGCTACCTGGAGTCCGCCACCAACGTGCTACTCATCGGCCCACCCGGCGTCGGAAAGACACATCTGGCCGTCGGGCTCGGCCGCGCCGCCGCCGAAGCCGGCTACCGGACCTACTTCACCACCGCCGCCGACCTCGCCGCCCGCTGCCACCGCGCCGCGATCGAAGGCCGCTGGACCACCACCATGCGGTTCTTCGCCGGACCCACGCTCCTCGTGATCGATGAACTGGGCTACCTCCCGCTGCCCGGCGAGGCGGCCTCCGCGCTGTTCCAGGTGGTCTCCCAGCGCTACCTCAAGACCAGCATCGTGCTCACCACCAACCGCGGCGTCGCCTCGTGGGGCGAGGTCCTCGGCGACACCACCGTCGCCGCCGCCATGCTCGACCGGCTACTGCACCGCTCCGTGGTGCTCAACCTCGACGGCGACTCCTACCGCCTACGCGACCACCACGCCAAGAACGACGCCCTCCGTCACGCCGCCACCGGCACCCGCCGACCGCTACAGTGACACCCGCCCAGGGTGGGGAATTTCGATGAGCGCCCCTGGGGAATTTCGGCGAGCGCCATCACACGAACGCAGCGCGCACCTTGGTCAGGTCGGACATCCGCACTTGCGCTCGCCTGGTCGGCAGCCCGACTCCGGCCAGCCGCCGATCGAGCAGCTGCATCATCGTCCCGGAAAGGACCGGCGCGTCCGGCCAGGTGACGCCTGTGTCGTCGAGGAACCCGATGTTGGTGATCGTCCCCTCGCAGATGATCCCGCCCGGACCGGTGAGCAGCGCCTGGTCGAAACCGGCCCGCTCGGCGAGCCGGTGGTAGTAGTCCTGGCCGAAGTCGCCGAGGTGCTTGATGTGCGCGACTGGGCGTTGGTACGGCGCGGACTGCAGCCGCCATGGGTGGTCCGGCATCCCGCCTGGCGGGCGGAGCGTGACCATGACCGACGGCCGGCCGTCGATGTGGCGGGCGTATACCCGCAGCGAGGCATCGGCGTGTTCAGCCAGCGCGTGCCGTAGATGACCGCGCAGCAGTTCCGGGTCAAGGCGTGTGCCGAACATCTCCTGGTGCGCCGTGTCCAGCCGGGTCAGGTGCAGATCAAGGCCGCGGACCCGGCGATCGCGGACCTGCATCGCGGTGAAGTGGCCGTAGCCGGACAGCGCGGCTGCCCGCAGCTGGGCATCGGACGGACTGCGGCTGTCGATCTCGACGTGCTGCGATTCTTGGCTGAGCACCGACATGTCCCTTC
>DASULK010000229.1:0-4954 GCA_036278255.1 Micromonospora sp. | reverse complement strand
ATCATGTCGATGTTGATCTCGGCGCTGGCGACGGTCTCGAAGATCCGGGCCGCCGCGCCTGGCTCGTCCGGAACCCCGACGATCGTGATCTTTGCTTCGCTCCGGTCGTGGGCGACCCCGGTGATCAGTGCTTGCTCCACGAGTAGCTCCTCCATCGCTCCGGTGACCATGGTGCCGGCCTTGTTCGAGTATGACGAGCGCACGTGGATCGGCAGGCCGGCCCGGCGGGCATACTCAACGCTGCGCAGGTGCAGCACCTTAGCGCCGCAGGCGGCCAACTCCAGCATCTCTTCGTACGTGAGCTGCTCGATGTGCCGGGCGTCGGGCACGATCCGCGGGTCGGCGGTGAAGATCCCGTCAACGTCGGTGTAGATCTCGCAGACGTCCGCGTTCAGTGCTGCGGCCAGCGCGACGGCGGTGGTGTCGGAACCGCCCCGCCCCAGCGTCGTGATGTCCTTCGTGTCCTGGGAGACGCCCTGGAATCCGGCGACGATCACGACCGCGCCCTCGTCGATCGCGCTGAGCAGCCGGCCGGGGGTGACATCGATGATGCGGGCACGACCGTGCACCGACGTGGTGAGCACCCCGGCCTGGGAGCCGGTGAAGGAGCGCGCCTCGTAGCCGAGGTTGTGGATCGCCATCGCCAGCAACGCCATCGAGATGCGCTCCCCGGCGGTGAGGAGCATGTCGAGTTCTCGGCCCGGGGGCACCGGGCTGATCTGGCTGGCCAGGTCGAGGAGTTCGTCGGTGGTGTCCCCCATCGCGGAGACCACGACGACAACATCGTCGCCGGCCTTGCGTGCCGCGACGATGCGGGCGGCGACCCGCTTGATCCGCTCGGCGTCGGCGACGGAGGAACCGCCGTACTTCTGCACCACCAGCGCCACGGCGATCCGCTCCCTTCCACCGACGATGCCGTCTCCCGCAGCCGATCATGATCGGCGCGTTGGTGTGGAGCCCGGGGGACTTCCGTCCCGGTGCCCGTAGCGCTACGAACCGTGCCGGTAGCTCCACGACCCCGCCAAGGTTACCGGCGGCTGCCGGCAGGGGGGGAATGAGATCCCACCTTTCGATCGGGCGCCCGCGACACGCCCGAGCCTTCCCCATCGGGATGGGGTACGGCCGGTGACGGGGCCGGCAGCAACAATGGGCCGGTGCGTCCCCGCTCCCTCCGCCATCTCGCCAACGGTTCGATGAGCCGCCCTGGCCGCCTCCTCGCGGTGCTGGCGGCCGCCCTTCTGCTCTCCGGCTGCGGCTCCCACTCCTCCCCACCGCCGACCCCGGCGGCCAGCGATGCCGCCGGGCCGCAGACGGCCGCCCGGCCGCTGGCGGAGGCGCCGGCGCACGCACAGCTCGCCGCGTTGGCGGCGGCGGCCGAGGACCGCAGCATGTCGGCGGTCTACACCCTGTCTGTCTCGGGGCAGGCCGACCGGAGCGTGGCGGTCACGCTCGCCGTCGATGGCAGTTGGCGGGTGGATATTCCGTACGGGGCGCTCGGCGGCACGGTCGGCGTGGCGGTCGCGCAGACCGGCGACGGCCTCTTCCAGTGCGCGCTCCCCTCGCCCGCCCACCCTGTGGCGCCGGTCTGTGTCCGGGTGGCCGACCGGGGCGGCCGCATTCCGGCTGGCGCCGATCCGCGGGTGCAGCATCTCTTCACCAGCTGGGTCCGGGTGCTCTCGGACCGGCAGGCCCCGCTGGCGGTCTCCGCCGGTAAGCCTCTGCCCGGCGCCAGCGGCTCCTGCTTCTCGGTGGAGTCGATCTCGGCGTCGCTGAACCCGCCCTTGGAGGTGGGCATCTACTGCTACACCCCGGACGGGACCCTGACCGCCGCCCGGGTGGCGTTCGGCACGCTGGTGCTGGCCGGCGCGCCGGGGGCTGCCCCGCCCACTGTTTCGCTGCCGGGTCCGGTCGTCACCGGTGAGCCGCTCAGCATGGCGGCCCCACCCTTGTGAGCCGCGGCTCCCACCGTTGTTCCCCGGCGGCCCCGCCGATCATCGGCGGTAGGATTTCTGTCTCATAATCTGGATAGCCGTTCCGTCGGCCCCCGGCGATCACGTAGGGTCGCCACTGTCATGTGGCAGGCGCTTCTTCTTCGCTGCCGCGGCGGGGCCTTGATCAAGGCCGGCACCTCGCCGCGGAGTTGACGCGCGCCGCCTTCCCGTCTTTCGGTCGCCGACCTGTTTGCGGCCGCAGCAGGATCACCTTCTTTTCCGCCACATGACCCAGGAGTTTCCCCGCGATGCCAGAAATGCCCGACAAATCCGTAGTCGACCCTATCGCCCGGCAACGCCCCAGCAGCATGCCGTTCCACCGCTACCAGCCCTACCACCAGCAGTTCGCCACCGACCTGCCCGACCGGCAGTGGCCGAGCCGGCAAATCGAGACAGCTCCCCGCTGGTGCGCGGTAGACCTACGGGACGGCAACCAGGCCCTGATCGACCCGATGTCCCCCGAGCGTAAACGCCGGATGTTCCAACTGCTCGTGCAGATGGGGTACAAGGAGATCGAGGTCGGCTTCCCGTCGGCCAGCCAGACCGACTACGACTTCGTCCGGCAACTCATCGAGCAGGACCTGATCCCCGACGATGTGACCATCCAGGTGCTCACCCAGTGCCGCGAACACCTCATCGACCGGACATTCGAATCGCTGCGGGGCGCGCGCCGGGCCATCGTCCACTTCTACAACTCCACCTCCACGCTGCAGCGGCGGGTGGTCTTCGGGCTGGACCGCGCCGGCATCACGGCCATCGCGCTGGACGGGGCTCGGATGTGCCAGAAGTACGCCGAGATCCACACCCCGGACACCGACATCTACTACGAATACTCGCCGGAGTCGTACACCGGCACCGAACTCGACTACGCGCTGGAAGTCTGCAGCGCCGTCATCGACGTGGTTGGTCCGACACCGGACCGCCCGCTGATCCTCAACCTGCCCGCCACCGTCGAGATGGCCATGCCCAACGTCTACGCCGACTCGATCGAATGGATGCACCGCAACCTGCCGCGGCGGGACTCGGTGGTGCTCAGCCTGCACCCGCACAACGACCGGGGCACCGGCGTGGCCGCGGCGGAGCTGGGGCTGCTCGCCGGTGCCGACCGGATCGAAGGCTGCCTCTTCGGCAACGGCGAGCGCACCGGCAACGTCGACCTGGTGACGCTGGGACTCAACCTCTTCTCGCACGGCATCGACCCGCAGATCGACTTCTCGAACATCGACGAGATCAAGCGGACCGTCGAATACTGCAACCAGCTACCGGTGCACGAGCGGCATCCGTACGCCGGCGACCTGGTCTACACCGCCTTCTCCGGATCCCACCAGGATGCGATCAACAAGGGCTTCGATGCGCTGGCAGCCTCGGCGGAGGCTGCCGGGGTGCCGATCGACACGCACCCGTGGGGCGTGCCCTACCTGCCCATCGACCCGAAGGATGTCGGCCGCACCTACGAGGCGGTCATCCGGGTCAACTCGCAGTCCGGCAAGGGCGGCGTCGCCTACATCATGAAGGAGGAACACCAGCTCAACCTGCCGCGCCGACTGCAGATCGAGTTCTCCGGTGTGGTGCAGCAGGTCACCGACAGCCTGGGCGGTGAGGTGGAGCCGGCCCGGATGTGGGAGATCTTCGCCGGCGAATACCTGGTCGACCAGCAGGCCGCACCCGCGCTGGTCGTCGAGGACTACGCCCTGACCACGCTGGAGGGCAAGGTCGAGATTGAGGCCGTGGTGCGGTGGGACGGCAGCCACCACCGGCTGACCGCGGTCGGCAACGGGCCGATCGACGCGTACGTCAACGCGTTGGAGCCGCTCGGGATGCGCGCCCGGGTGCGCGACTACCACGAACACGCGATGTCCTCGGGTGGCGACGCCAAGGCCGCCGCGTATGTGGAATGCGAGGTGGACGGCGCGACGCTGTGGGGGGTCGGCCTCGACCCCAACATCGTCACCGCCTCGGTACGGGCGATCACCAGCGCGGTCAACCGGGCTCGGCGGGCGACTGGCCCGATGTCCGGCTGAATCTCCAGCCCCTGCTGGCGCCGTGCCCCCGGCTGGTCCGGTGGCACGGCGCCCGGCTCAACTCGTCGAGGTAAGCAGCTGGGCGGTCACCTTCGCGCAGGCCTCAGCGCCGTATTTCAGGCCACGATCGGCGGGGTAGCGGGTCAGCACCGCCAGTGACCACCGGTCGGCCACGCCCAGGCAGTTGACGTGCCACTCCCCTTCGCTCTTGACGATGATCCAGCCATTCTTGATACCGGCGCCATCGGCGAGTTCGGCCGGCAGCCCGTCGATGATGCCCCAGCGGCCCCCGAAGGGCTGGTCGACTTCGGCGAGGCTTCCCCGCACCTTGGTCAACTCCTTGCGTACCCACTCGGTCCAGGAGGGCCCGGCGGCCCGGCCATCCGTCACACATCGGCCGAGCCGGGCGGCGTCCCGTGCCGACATGCGGACGCTTCGCCAACGACTTCCCTCAATGGTCGTGTCGGTCAGTTCGCAGATCGAGATCATGCGCCGCAGCTGGGCGGTGCCGCCGGCGGCCCGATAGAGGGCCTCGGCGGCGGGGTCGTTGCTGTCGCGGATGGCTCGCCGAGCCTGGTCGAGCCGGGTGAGGCCGGGACGCTGCCCCTGCTCGGCGCGGCCGCGTAGGTAGTCGGCCACGATCCAGGCTTTGACGACCGACCCCACCCAGGTGCCCTCCGCCAGGTTCTCCGAACCCGAGATCTGCCCCTGCTCATCCAGTAACGCCCAGGAGAGAAAGCCGTCGAAGTTCAGCGTGACCGGTGCGGCAGCCAGGGCCAGGGACGACGCCGCTGTGGGCTGCTTCTGCGGGTCGGCGCTCGGAGCCGTCCGCTGGGGGGCGGCTGCCTGCCGGGACGAGTCGTCCCGCCCGGCGGAGATGGCCGGCACGAACACGGCGAGAACACCGGCCACGATCGCGATCGCCGCCGCGATGCCCGCCAG
>DASULK010000228.1:0-10426 GCA_036278255.1 Micromonospora sp. | reverse complement strand
ACGTCAACGAGGTGACCACCGCCGAGGAGCGGATTATTTTCTCGCTCCCGGCTGAGCTGCGGCGGGATATGAAGGCGGCAGAGACGGCCCGGGCCGCGGAAGCAGCCGCACCTGCTGCCACCGCCGAGTCCCGCTGATCTGCCGAAGTTTTCGGGGCTGCGGAACGGTAGCCGCAGGGGTAGCGTCATAGCCGGTATGAGAACGATGCGGATCACTGTCTCCGCCATGGTCGCCGTGTTCATGCTGGGTGCCTGCGGCGGCACGAATCCGCAGCCCGAGCCGGGAGGACCCGTGCACAGTTCACCCGCGCAACCCAGTCCAACCGGTCAGCCCGGTAGTCCGTCGGCAACTCCGACCGGGCAGCCGGGCCGACCGTCCCCGACTCCCCCCGCCGGCCCGGGCAGCGCCCCGCCCGGCATGCCCACGACGAAACCGCAGACGCTCACCGGCACCATCACCGAGGGAGTGGAGCCGAACTGCCTGCTGCTCGACGAATATCTCCTCGTCGGCGGGCCACGCGACGTGCTGCGCCCCGGCGCACGGGTGAAGGTGACCGGGCAGGTGCGCTCCGATCTGATGACCACCTGCCAGCAGGGCACCCCGTTCCTCGTGGAGCGCGCCGAGCGGAACTGAGCCGGCCATCGACGGCTGACTGCTAGTGCCGCAAGGCCCACCGGCTGCAGGCAGACCCGGTTCCGGCGGTCAACCCGCCGCGGCGGAGCGTGCGTCCGGCACCTGGCCAGGAAGGACCGGCTGCCCGTCCCCGGTCAGCTCCGGTGCCTGGGCCGCGCGCGGGGCCATCTCCAGTTGCGGTGGAGGGGAGAGTTCGTCCCCGGAGACCCCCAGATCAGCGAACTTGCGGGCTGTGACCAACACCCGCGCCTCCAGGGAACCGACCGCCCGGTTGTAGGCGGTGACCGCGCCGCCGAGGGCGTTGCCGAGCCGGGATACGTGGTCGCCGAGGGTGGAGAGCCGTCCGTAGAGCTCGCGGGCCAGCGAGTGCACCACGGCCGCATTACGGGCCAGCGCCTCCTGCCGCCACGCGTACGCCACCGTGCGGAGCAGCGCCACGAGGGTGGCCGGGGTGGCAAGCACGACGTTGCGGGCAAACGCGTGCTCCAGCAGCGCCGGATCCCGTTGCAGGGCCACGTCGAGGAACGGGTCGGCGGGGACGAACAGCACCACGAACTCGGGTGCCGGATCAAAGGCCGACCAGTAGGACTTGGCCGCCAAGGCGTCGACGTGCCCACGCAGGTGCTTGGCGTGGGCGTCGAGTTGGCGGTTGCGTTCCCGTTCGTCCCGGGCCTCCATCGCGGACAGGTAGGCGTCGAACGGCGCCTTCGCATCCACCACCACCGACCGGCCACCGTGGAGCCGGACCACCAGATCCGGCCGGATGCTCTGCCGATCGGTGACGGCGGTGACCTGTTCATCGAAGTCGCAGTGTTCGAGCATGCCGGCGGCCTCGACGATGCGCCGCAGTTGGTGCTCGCCCCAGCGGCCCCGTACCTGCGGGGCGCGCAGCGCCGCCACCAACTGCTTGGTCTCGGTGCGCAGTTCGGCGGAGACGCCGCTCATGGATCGGACCTGTTCGCGGAGCTCGGCGTAGGCGTCGACCCGGTCGCGTTCCAGTTCGGTCACCCGCTGCTCGTAGCGGCGCAGCGTCTCGTGTAGCGGTGCCACCGCCCGCGCCACCGCTTCCTGCGACTGGGCGGTGGCCTCATAGGACAATGCTCGGAGCGACTGCTCCAGTCGGCCCTCACCGTCGCGGGTGGCGCGCAGTGTCGCATCGAGGCGGGCGATCTCGGTCGCGGACCGACTCCGGGCCGCCAGCCAGCCGAGCGCCGCACCGGCGCCGAGGCAGACGATCACCACGGCCAACGTCGAAAGATCCATCAGGTGAGCATGCCAAACAGTTGCGACAGAAAGGTGGCCCATCGCGCCTGTGCCCGACGGGCGGGTATTGGATACCGTCTTGCTTATGGAGTGGATCTGGGGCGTTGTGGTGGTGGGTCTCCTCGTCGGTGGCCTGATCTGGTGGCAGCGGGAAAGTTCGGCGCGTACGACCGCGCAGTTGGCTGACGCCCGGGCCGAGGCCACCCGGTGGTACGAGCGGCTGGGCGGCCAGGTGATGAACCTGCACGGCGATGAGCCGGCGGTCCGGCAGGCGCTGGTCGACGCGGGGGAGCGGTACAACGCCGCCGGTAGCCAGTTGGAGCAGGCACGGACGGCCCGGCAGTACGAGCTCGCTCGGGAGACCGCCCTGGAAGGGTTGGCGTACGTCCGGGCGGCCCGGGTGGCGCTCGGCATCGACCCCGGCCCGGAGTTGCCGCCGCTGGCCGCGGCCCGCGGCGCCGGCACGCTCACCAAGCCCCGCGAGGTCGAGGTGCAGGGGCAGGTCTTCAAGGCCGGCCCGCAGCCGGGGAACGACACGCCGTACTACTACCCCGGCGGCCACTACCAGGGGCGCCCGGTGCCGGCTGGCTGGTATTCCCGGCCTTGGTGGAAGCCGGCGCTGGCGGGTGCGGCCGGCGCGGTCGGCGGTCTGCTCATCGCCAATGCCCTCTTCTCACCGGCGTTCGGGGATCCGGGCTACAACTACGGCGCCGGGTACGCGGACGGCTTCCAGGACGGGGCCGGCTTCGGGTCGGACGGTGGCGGGGTCGATGGGGGTGGCGACGCCTTCGGTGGTGGCGATGCCGGCGGCGATTTCGGCGGCGATTTCGGCGGTGACTTCGGCGGTGACTTCGGCGGCGATTTTGGTGGTTTCAGCGCCGACTTCTAGTGCCGTCAGGGGCGCTGCTCGTGCTGGAGCAGCCACCGTTTGACGTCGAGTCCCCAGCGGTAGCCGCCGAGTGATCCATCGGTACGCAGCACCCGGTGGCAGGGGATGAAGAGGGCGGCGGCGTTGCGGGCGCAGGCGGTGGCAGCGGCCCGGACCGCGCGGGGCCGCCCGGACCGTTCGGCCAGCCCGGTGTAGGTGACCGGCTCCCCGGCCTTGACCTGCCGCAGCACCTGCCATGCGTGGTCGATGAACTCGCCGCCGGTCTGCTGCTCCACCGGAATCTCGTCGATCGCGGTGAGGTCGCCCGCCAGGTACGAGCGCACCGCGGTGGTCACCCGACCGAGGTCCGGTCGGGGGTGGACCGGACCCCGCAGCGCCGGGTGTACGACGGACAGCAGCTCTTCAAGATCGGTGGTGAAGCCAGCGGCGCGTACCGAACCTGCCGCGCTCACCACGATGGTCAAGGGGCCGGCCGGGGTGCTCAAGGTTGTGCTGTTCACGCTGATCTCCAGAGTCTGATCACGGCATAGGAGCGCCAAGGGCGCCAGCGGGTGGCATGGTCATTCAGGATTTTTGAATCATCGGGCAGGTCGAGGGCCGCAGCGCCGCGGCGCACTCCCAGATCGGTGGGGAGGAAGATGTCCGGATCACCGATGCCGCGCATCGCGATGTAGCTTGCGGTCCACGGACCGATCCCCGGCAGCGTCATCAGCCGCCGCGTCATCTCCTCCCGGTCGGCGCCAGGGTCGAGGTCGAGGGTGCCGTCAACGACCGCTCGCGCCACCGTCCGCAGGGTTTCTCGTCGGCTGACCGGCATGGTGAACGTCGCATCCGGCAGGGCCAGCACCTCTTCCGCCGACGGAAACGCCCGCAGCACGGACCCACCCCCCACCCCCTCGCGTTGATCATGAAGTTGTCGTCGCGACACGCCGTCCCCAGCGATGAAAACTTTATGATCAACAGAAGTGGGGGAGGCGGGGGCGGTGGTGAGGCGGGACAGGACGGTACGGGCTCCGGCCACCGATATCTGCTGGCCGACGATCGCCCGTACGGCCATTTCGAAGCCGTCCACCGAACGTGGCACCCGTACCCCGGGATCTTTCGGCACCGCGACGGAGAGCGCCGGATCTGCGGCGAGGGTGGTGTCCACCGCCTCCGGGTCGGCGTCCAGGTCGAGCAGTCGGCGACAGCGGGCCACGGCGGGGGCCAGGTCCCGCAGGTCGGCCAGGCGTAGCGTTGCGGAGACGTAGCCGGGCTGAGGGGTTAGTGCGACCGTCGCCGGGCCGTGCGGCAGTTGCAGACCCCGGCGGTACGTGCCGTCGTCGACCTCCTCAACCCCGGTGACCGCCCGTTCGGCGAGGAAGTCGAGCAGTGCATCGGCGTGCAGTGGTGGCCGGTAGGAGAGCCGGAGTGGGATGGTGCCCGCCGCCGCTGTGCTGGGACGCGGTCGTCCCCGCAGCCCGGAGGGGGCCACCCCGTAGACCTCGCGAACGGTGTCGTTGAACTGGCGTACGCTCCCGAAGCCCGCGGCAAAAGCGATCTCCGCCAGGCCGAGGTCGGTCGTCTCGATCAGGATCCGGGCGGTCTGCGCGCGCTGCGCGCGGGCCAGCGCGAGCGGACCGGCCCCCAGTTCGGCGGTGAGCAGCCGGTGCAGGTGCCGTTCGGTGTAGCCGAGGCGTCGGGCCAGGCCCGGTACGCCCTCGCGGTCGACGACTCCATCGCTGACCAGTCGCATCGCCCGCCCAACCAGGTCGGCCCGGAGGTCCCACTGCGGGGAGCCGGGGACGGCGTCGGGGCGGCACCGGCGGCAGGCGCGGAAGCCGGCCCGCTGCGCGGCGGCGGCCGAGGGGTAGAAGCGGACGTTCTGCCGCTTGGGGGTGGTGGCGGGGCAGGAGGGGCGGCAGTAGATGCCGGTGGACATCACACCCGTGAAGAACCAGCCGTCGAACCGCTGGTCCCGGCTGTCGACCGCCCGATAGCACCGCTCGAAATCCAACTCCACGCACCGATGGTGCCTCGCGCAGCAGGGCGATGGCTCGCGGAAATCGGACCTGGCCGTGGGGGTGGCCGCTACCAGCCGAAGCCGGCGGCGTAGGAGACGGAGGCGAGCACCTGCTGGCCGCTGGTGTTGGGGTGGAAGTAGTCCCAGCCCGACAGGTGGCTGAGTGCGAACGGATAGTTGAACACGACGTTGTTGTCGAACGTGCAGTTGGGGCCGTACGCCATGCATGCCTGCGCGAGCTGCGTGTTGTAGTCGATCACCCGCTGGCGGACCCGGTTGCGCCGGTCGATGTCGGCCTGGGCTGTGGAGGTCGGGTTGGCCAGCATCGACTGGCAGATGCCGAACGTCGACCACGCGGTCCGGGCGCCCCAGTTGTCCTTCCCGACGAACCACAGGCGATGGATGTCGGGGATGCTGACCACGAGCACCTTGGCGTTGGGCAGACCGGACTTCAGCCGGGACAGCGCCGCATCGATGTTGGTGCGGAAGGTGTTGACCGGCGTCATCGTTGACTCCGAGCTGGTGCAGGCATCGTTCGCCCCGATCAGCATGGTGGCGTATTGCGCGTTCCGCGACACCACCGTGCTCGCCTGGCCGGCCATGTCGGCGGACTTGGCGCCCGAGCGGGCATCGTTGTAGTTGCGTCCGTTGATGCTGGAGTTGACCGCCCGGATGCGAAGGTAGTGGCTGTTGACCGCGGAGTCGTCACCGGTGCTGAACGACTGGGACGTGCAGTCGACGTACCAGCCGCAGGCGTTGAAACCACGGGTGATGGAATCACCCATGCTGGACATCGAGGTGGGGGGTGGGCCGGGGTCGGCAGCAGCCGGAGCGGCGGCGACGACGATGGCCGTCGCTGCGGCGGCCATGACCGTGAAGGCGCGGCGGGCGAGGAGCATTGTGGACCTCCGGGTGTCTGGGGGACTGGGAGTGTCCGCAACATATAGGTGACTGTGAATGCCTGCAATGGGTGGGTCATGGATGTCGCGAAGTCTGCCAAAACGGACGTGCAGCGCGGTCCGGCTGGTACTGGCGGACCGGCGGGTACGTCGACGTCTGATCGGGTGGGTGACCCATCCGCCCGTTCTGCCGGTTAAGCCGGCTGCGTAGACTGGTCAGTCGTGAGTCTGACCATCGGTATCGTCGGCCTGCCCAATGTTGGCAAGAGCACCCTGTTCAACGCGTTGACCAAGAACGACGTGCTCGCCGCAAACTACCCGTTCGCCACCATCGAGCCCAACGTGGGGGTTGTCGGGCTGCCCGACGAGCGGCTGCCCAAGCTCGCCGAGATTTTTGGTTCGCAGAAGATCCTCCCCGCGCCGGTGTCGTTCGTCGACATCGCCGGCCTGGTCCGAGGCGCCTCGAAGGGGCAGGGGCGGGGCAACGCCTTCCTGGCCAACATCCGTGACGCTTCGGCGATCTGCCAGGTCGTCCGAGCCTTCTCCGACCCCAACGTGGTCCACGTCGAGGGGAAGGTCTCGCCCGCCGATGACATCGAGACGATCAATACCGAGCTGATCCTCGCCGACCTGCAGACCCTCGAGCGGGCGCTGCCCCGGCTGGAGAAAGAGGCGAGACTCCGCAAGGACCGAGCACCGGTGGCCGCCGCCGCTCAACAGGCCGTGGAACTGCTCAACTCCGGGGTGACCCTCTACGCCGGTGCCGCGGGCGCCGGCATCGACATGACGCAGCTGCGTGAGCTGCACCTGCTCACCACCAAGCCCTTCCTCTACGTCTTCAACGTTGACGAGGCGGAGCTCGGCAACAACGAGTTCCTCGACGAACTGCGCCAGCTGGTCTTCCCGGCCGAAGCGGTCTTCATCGACGCCAAGATCGAGTCTGAGCTGATCGAGCTGCCCGAGGAGGAGGCCCGGGAGCTGCTGGAGAGCATCGGCCAGCCCGAGCCGGGACTCAACCAGCTGATCCGGGTCGGATTCCGCACGCTCGGGTTGCAGACGTACCTCACCGCCGGCCCCAAGGAGGCGCGGGCCTGGACCATCCCGGTCGGGGCGACCGCGCCCGAGGCCGCCGGAGTCATCCACTCCGACTTCCAGCGCGGCTTCATCAAGGCGGAGGTCGTCTCGTTCGAGGATCTGCTGCAGGCGGGTTCGATAGCCGCCGCCAAGGCCGCGGGCCGGGTCCGGATGGAGGGCAAGGACTACGTCATGCAGGACGGCGACGTGGTCGAATTTCGCTTCAACGTGTAGGCGGTGTGGGGGCGGCCGGTCAGTCATCATCACGGTCGTCGTCATCGTCGTCCCGCTCGACCTCGACCACGTCCCCCGTCTTCGCGTCGACATCGACCTCGTACTCCACGCCATCAACCATCAACTCGATCGACCAGACCAGCCGTCCGTGCTCGCGTTCCAGCTCGATCTCCTTCACCTGCCCTTGCGGAACGCGAGCCTGTGCGGCGTCCACCGCCTCGGCGATGGTGATCAGGCCGTTATGGCCGGCCGGGGTGGTGGGCCGTCCCGAATCGTCGTCGTGCCGGCCAGCCGTGCCGATCCCAGCGCTGCCGGAGGCAGGAACTACCGTCGAGGCGTCGGTGTGGGCTGTGGCGGGGTGTGGCTTCGAGTTGACCAAGGCTGCGCCGCCGGAGAGGCCAGCCAGGCCGAGAGCGCCCGTCACCAGGCCGATTGTCAGTTTTCGGTGCATCGCAAACCTCCCGCGATCCTGCTTCTGCATCGGACAGGAATCGAGGTTCGCGCAGGCACCGCTAGCGGCGCACTGCGGGCGGGTTAAGCCTGTGCTAAAGGCGGTGACCGGTGGCTTCCGGCTCTGCATCCCCGGGTGGGGGCCCCAACTCCAGCACAACGAGGGCACCACCGCCGGGAGCCGGCCCGAGTCGGAAGGAACCTCCGGACCGGCTGGCGGCCCGGTGGGCGATATCCAGACCGAGCCCGGTCGAGCCGACGCCGCTGGTCCCGCGACGGGCCGCGTCCGTGCCGGGGAAACCCGGCCCGGTGTCGCTGATCTTCAAGCGGACGCCGCCCCCCGGTCGTGGGGTGAGACGCACCGCGAAGGCGGTTCCCTCGGAGGTGTGCGCAAAGACGTTGCCCAACAGCGCATCCACGCAGTCGGTGAGCTCGTCCACGCTGAGCGCCACCGGCAGCGGGCCTGGCGCGATGTCCCGCTGGACCGGCCGGTCCTGGTCCTCGGCCAGCACCGACCAGAACTCCACCCGGTCATGCACGGTCGTTGCGGCATCCGCCCATGCGCGGGTACGAACCGGTCTGCGTGCGTCGGCGATCACCCGGGTGATCGCCCGTTCCATCGCATCCACGCCGTCGCGTAGCCGGCTAGATTCCTCGGGGTCGCGCAGACCGTCCGCTTCCAGCCGCAGCGCGGTCAACGGCGTACGCAGCCGGTGCGAGATATCGGCGACCCGTTCCCGTTCCTGCGCGAGGAGTTCGGTGATCCGGCTGGCCAACTGATTGAACGCGGCGCCCACGTTACGCAGTTCGGCCGGCCCGGCCGGGGTGATCCGGGCCGCCAGATTCCCGCGGGCCAGCCGGTGGGACACGGCGGCCAGATCGCTGATCGGGCGTACCAGTGATCGTGCCAGTTGGTCAGCGACGACCAGACCCACCGCCATCAGCAGGAGGCCGAGCAGGGCGAGGATCAGCCATGCGCGGCTGACACCTTGCCGCAGTTCGTCATCCGGGACGAACGCCCGAATGACAGCGGTCCCCTCCGGAACTCCCTGCACCGCGACGAGGACCTCCCGGCCGCCGGAGGTGTCGACGGTGATGCTGCGGCCCTGCGCGGCCAGGGCGGCACCGGCGGAGGGGACGGCCGCTGCACCCAGCGTCTCTCCGTTCGGCAGGAAGATGGTGATCGGGTGGCCGGTGGCGGCATCGACCTGTGCGATCGCCTGCTGGATCGTCCGCTGGTCTGCGGTGGCGACGACCGGCGCCAGCGACTGCAGCTGTGCGATTGCCGCCCCGGTGACCCGGTCGGCCGCCATGGTCTGGACCAGAAACGCGAGCGGCACGAAGAAAGCGACGAGGACGAGCGAGGTTGTCGCCGCGACGAGGATGAGGAGCCGGCGTCTCATCGGCTCACTCTTCCGGGGCGGTCAGTTTGACCCCTACCCCGCGTACGGTCTGCAGGTAGCGCGGGCGTTGGGCGGTCTCGCCGAGTTTGCGGCGCAGCCACGACAGGTGCACGTCAACGGTCTTGTCCGCCCCGCCGTACGGGAGTTGCCATACCTCGGTCAAGAGGTCGCGTTTGGTGACGACCTGGCCGGCGCGGGCCGCGAGATGGTGCAGCAGGTCGAACTCCCGTGGGCTGAGGTCCAGCCGGGTGTCGTCCAGGGTTGCTTCCCGGCTGCGGGGGTCGATCCGAAGGCCGCCGACCACCACCGTTTCGTCGACGCCGGCGTCCGCGGTGGCGCGGCGGAGCACAGCCCGGATCCGGGCATCGAGCTGGTCGGCGCTGAACGGCTTCACCACGTAGTCGTCGGCGCCGGCGTCGAGGGCCCGGACGATCTCGGCTTCGTCGTCGCGGGCGGTTGCCACGATCACCGGCAGTCGGCTGACTGCGCGCAGCATGCGTAGCAGGTCGCACCCATCCAGGTCGGGCAGGCCGAGGTCGAGCACCATCAGGTCGGGGTGGGTGTCGAGTGCCTGCTGCAGGCCGGCTAGGCCGGTGGTCGCGGACGCGACGGCATGCCCGCGTTTGCCGAGGGCGCGGATCAATGCGGTACGGATTGTCAGGTCGTCCTCGACCAACAGCACCTGCGCCACGAGGGAAACCGTAGCGGTGCGCCGCCGGTACTCAAACCCGCCGGCCTGGCGATATCGCGGCGTTAACCGGGTCTTAGGGGCGGGCTTGTCATAGTGGGGGCGTGAGTCGTCGGATGTGGGCCGGGGTTGCCGGGTGGCTGGCCGCGGTCGTGGTCGCCACGCTGGCGGGTGTCGGCGCGGTAACCGTCGCGGGTGCCGATCTGACCGGTCCTTCGACGCGTGCCCTGACCGAGGACGAGGTGCGCAAGGTGTTGGACGCGACTGGTGCGCCAGCCCAGCCCGGCCCACCGGCCGGATCGACCGGGTCGCCTCTGCCTGGGTCTGCGCTGCCCGGCTCGTCTATGCCGTCGACGCAACCGACCGCCGCCGACGGTGCGACGAAGGTCTTCACCAGCCCTGGTGGGAGCGTGCTCGCCCGCTGTGTCGACGGCCAGGTGAGCCTGGACTGGTGGACGCCGCAGCAGGGCTACCAGGTCGACAGCGTGGAGCGGGGGCCGAGGCGCGAAGCCAAGGTGGAGTTCGAGTCGGAGGCGGGCGAGGTCGAGCTGCGGATCACCTGCCAGGGGGGTGTCCCGCAGCTGCGCATCGACGACTGAGCCCCCGATCAAGGGCTCTCGCGCTGATCAAGGAGCTATGGCAGTGGTTCGACATGGAAGCGCGACCATAAGTCCTAGATCGACGAGGTGGTTAGTGGCCGGCGGGGGGGCGGGCGAGGAAGGCGACCTGCCACGCCGTCTTCGTCTCGCTGTCGAGCCAGAGTTCCCAGACGTACCGCCCCGGCTGCAGCAGCAGCGGCGGCACGTTGGCGGCGAGCGGGGCATCCAGCATGGTGCCCTCCAGCAGGCCCGGGGGGCGGCCGACCTCGAACTCGCCGGTGATCTCCACCGC
>DASULK010000227.1:0-7571 GCA_036278255.1 Micromonospora sp. | reverse complement strand
GTCACCCGTTCGATCATTTTGAGCATCCGGTGCTCACGTGGCTCGGCGAGGGTGATCGCATCGCCCTCACGGCCAGCCCGGCCGACCCGGCCGATCCGATGCACGTACGACTCCGGCGCCGACGGCAGATCGTAGTTGATCACGTGGGTGAGCTGCTCGATGTCGAGCCCCCGCGCCGCCACATCGGTCGCGACGAGCAGCTCCGCGGTCCCGCTGCGCAGCCGCCCCATCACGCGATCACGCTGCTCCTGGCTCATCCCGCCGTGCAGCGCCTCCGCGCGGTAGCCACGCCCGTTCAGGGTCTCCGTGAGTCGGTCGACGTCGTCACGGGTCCGGCAGAAGACGATGGCGGAGGTCGGCGCCTCCACGTCCAGCACCCGGCCGAGCGCGGCAGGCTTGTGCGCCCGCGCAACGATGTACGCGCTCTGCCGCACCGACGGGGCCGCGCCCGGCGCCGGCGCCTCCCGCCCGATCTGGACCCGGATCGCATCACGAAGGTGGCGGCGGGCCAGTCCGTCGATACGAGGCGGCATGGTCGCCGAAAAGAGCAGCGTTTGCCGATCTTCGGGCATGTCCTGCATGATCGCCTCGATGTCGTCGACAAAGCCCATGTCGAGCATCTCGTCCGCCTCATCCAGCACGACCATATCGAGCTGCTGCAGCCGGAGCGTCCCACGGCCGATGTGGTCGAGCGCCCGGCCCGGTGTTGCGACCACCACGTCCACCCCGCGATCCAGCGCCCGTAACTGCCGGCCGATCGGCTGCCCGCCGTAGATGGGCAGGACCCGCGCACCCAACCTCTGGCCGAAGCGGTGGATCGCCTCCGAGACCTGGACAGCCAGCTCCCGCGTGGGCACCAGCACCAGCGCCGCGGGCTCCACCCGCCCCTCGTCGGGGAGAATCCGTTGCAGCATCGGCAGCGCGTACGCGGCGGTCTTTCCCGTCCCCGTGGCCGCCTGCCCCAGTAGGTCACGCCCCTGCAGCAGGGGCGGGATAGCCTCCCGCTGAATCGGAGTGGGCTCCTCGTAGCCGAGGCTGGAGATCGCCTGCAGCAGTTCGGGCCGCAGTGCCAGATCGGCGAAGGCGGTGTCGGTCGCATCCGGATTCATCGTCGTCCTCCTCGTCCGGGGACGGATACCCACCGGATAGGCGAGCATTTGCCGCTGGCAACCCGCAGAGCCGAACTGGCCGGTTTCCGAACATCCGGTTTTTCGTCAGCCGGCAGCCTATGCCACCCCAACCCGGGTCCCCGCAACCAGATCATGCGGTGCGGCCCGGTCCGCACGGATCAGCACCGCTGCGAGAGCCAGCCCGAGCAGGGCGTACGCTGCGGTGATCGGTGACCAGGCGGCGGACGGGCTCACCAGTGTTTCCGATCCGTCACCGGCCAGCAACGGCGCCACACCGAAATGCGCAAACTGCCAGGGAAGAAGCTTCACGGCGTTGCGTACCCCAATTCGGACGCGGTGCGGACGCTCCCGCCCTACCCCGAGAACCTGCAGCCCGGCGCGCCGCTTCCCCCAAGTGGCGCGGGCGGCCCCGGACTCGGTAAGGATCAGATAGAGCCAGACCGGCAGCACCGATCCCACGAAGGCCACGAGATCGACGTGTGCGCTCCAGAGCTTGAAGCCGGCCAGGTGCAGGGGTACGAAAACAGCGGCGAGAACGCCGAACCAGCCGAGAACCACGCAGTAATCGAGAAACAAGGCGAGGAGGCGCCGTCTCACCGCAGAAGGCTCCTGATCTCATCGGCGGTGAACCCCCAGGCCCGCAACGTTGCTTCGGTCTCCCCACCCACGGGCTCTGGCGTGGGGTCCATGGCTGGTGTGCGGGAGAACCGGGGGGCGGCCTTCGGCTGGATCGTCCCGTCGAGGTCGGTGAAGACACCGCGGGCGGCCATGTGCGGGTGCTGTGGTGCCTCGGCGAGGCTCAGCACCGGGGCGACGCAGGCGTCCGTGCCTTCGAAGAGAGCGGCCCACTCATCCCGTGTCCGGGTCCTAAAGGTGGCGGCGAAGAGCTCGCGGTGTTCGGGCCAGCAGTCCATGTCGAACTGCTCCCCCGGCAGTTTCCCGGTGAGGCCCAGTCCGTCGAGCAGGACCGCGTAGAACTGCGGTTCGAGCGCGCCCACCGCCACGTGCCTGCCGTCAGCGCATTCGTAGGTGTCGTAGAACGGCGCACCCCCGTCAAGGAGATTCACCTGGCGCTCGTCGCGCCACAGGCCGGCGCCGAGCAGGCCGTAAACCATGGTCATCAGGGAGGCGGCACCGTCGACCATCGCCGCGTCGACAACCTGGCCCTTACCGCTGTGGGTCCGCTCGTGCAGCGCGGCGAGGATACCAACGATCAGAAAGAGCGAACCGCCCCCGAAATCGGCCACCAGGTTGACCGCCTGCATCGGCTTCTCCCGCGACCCGACGGCATGCAGCGCACCAGTGAGCGCCGCGTAGTTGATATCGTGGCCGGCGGAGTGGGCGAGCGGCCCCTCCTGCCCCCAGCCGGTCATCCGCGCGTAGACCAGCCGCGAGTTGCGCGCCAGACAGACATCCGGCCCGACTCCGAGCCGTTCGGCGATCCCCGGCCGCATCCCCTCGATGAGGACGTCGGCCTCCTCGACCAGGCGGAGCACGACGTCGCGCCCCTTCGCAGACTTGAGGTCGGCGACGATACAGGGGCGACTGCGGTTGAGGTTGGCGGATATCGCAGCGAGACCACCGCCCCCGGGTCGGTCGACCCGGATCACGTCCGCGCCGAGTTCGGCAAGGAGCGTGCAGGCGTAGGGCACCGGACCGATCCCGGACAGTTCCACGATCCGGAGGCCGGACAGGGGACCACGTGAGGACGGCATGCGCCACGCTAGCACCGCCTCGCCCTACCGCAGGAACGCGCGGATCGCTGTCAGCCAGACCGAGGGATTGTCGAAGTGCGCCATGTGCGCCGCATCCGGCACCTCGACCAACGTGCTCCCCGGCACCTCGTCGTGGAGGCGGCGGGCAACTCCGATCGGGAACGTCATCTCCTGCACGCCCTGCAGGAGCAGCACCGGTCCGCCCCAATCGCGCAGCACCCGTGGCGGATCATCCGGCGCGGGCCGGCGTAGGGTGCCGGCGGCGTACGGTCCGTTCCAGTCGCTGGAGAAACACACCTGCTCCAACACCCGATGCCACTCGTGAAGCCGGTCAAGCTGCCAGATGTCGCGGGGCGCGCCAGCGTGCGCCATGGCCCGGCTCAACGCCCCATCCGGCGCTTGCGGGCCGGTCAAAGCGGGATCGCCGAAGTCGATGCCGGTACAGAGCCGGGCCCGTGCCTGGTACCCCGCCGACGCCGCAAGCTCTGCGTCGAAGTCCCGGTAGGCGGTCGTCGAGGCGAGGATCACCCTGCGCACCATCCCCGGGTGCTGCTGAACCACGCGCATGGCGACCATGCCACCGTAGGAGAAGCCGAGGACGTTGGCGCGTTCCGCCCCGAGGTGGCGGATGAGGGCCGCCACATCGTCGGCCAAATAGTCGGGTTGCAGGGCCGCCACCGGTAGCGCGCCGACCGGGGCGGTGCGGGCGCTGCGCCCGCACCCGCGCAGATCGAAGAGGACGACGTGGGCGATATCCGCAAGCTCCGCGACGGCTGGTAGCAGGTAGGTGTGGTCCCACGTCGGGCCGCCGTGGACCACCACCAGCAGGGGCAGGGCCGGATCACCGAAACGCCGTGCGTAGAGGTCGACGCCGTTGACCCGCACCATCCCGTCATCGGCAACGCCATTCACAGCTGGATAACCCCTTTGATGATCGTGATGGCCGCGCCGGAGAGAGCCAGCAGCACGACGGCCTTCATCGCGCGGTGGGCGGACACCCGGCCAGCGAGGCGGTTGCCGACCAGGACACCGACGCCAAGGGCGGCGGCCACCACCGCCCACACGGCCGGGGCCAACGCCGGCATGCCGCCCTTCGCCGTGACCGAGGCCGCACCCATCGCTGCGAAAATCAACTGGGCGGTGGCCGCGAACGCCTGGTGCGGCCACCGGGTGGAGAGCGCGTACACGGTGATCGCGGGCCCACCGACACCGGCGGTGACGCTCATGAATCCTGATCCCGCGCCGGCGATCACCGCCCCACCCGCCCCTTGCAGCAGCCGGGCCTTCTCGCTGGTGAGCACCGCCACCAGCGCCACCAGCAGCATCCCGCCGATGATGATCGCCAGGACCGGGGCGGCGACCTGACGTGCCACCCAGGCTCCCGGCACCACCGCCAGCAGGGCCGGACCGAGCAACAGCCCGGCCCGGCGCAGATCCACCTGGCGCCAGACCTGCGGAAGGACCAGCATCGCGGTAATCATGCCGCAGGCGTTGACCAGCAGCACACCGTCGAACGGACCGATCAGCAGGACGACGAACGGCGCGGCGACCAGCGCGAAGCCCAGACCCGTCACCCGTTGGGTGCCGGCGCCGAGCAGGATCACCGCCCCCAGTCCCAGAAGCTGCCACGCGGTCACTGGCCCGCCTCACGGCCGCCGGGCCGGATACCGGACATGCTCAGACGCGCCGGCATCCGGCTACTGACCCCGCCAGCGGATCGACGGTTCAGTTCGCCACCTTCGCGGTCAACTCGCGTACCACGTCGACCAGCAGGTCGATGTCCGCCTCGGTGGTGCTCCAGTTGACGATCGCCGGCCGCAGCGCCAATCGTCCACCATAGAAGGTGGTGCCGGCGTACACCCGCCCGTCGTCGAGCAGCGCGGCGCCGAGCCGCCGGTTCAGGTCGTCGAGTTCCTCCTCCGGCATTCCGGCGGGACGGGCCCGAAAACAGACGATGTTGAGCGGTGCCTCGGCCAGGCGCTCCAGCTCCGGCGCCTCGTCAACCAGTCGAACCAGCCGCTGCGTCAGGTCCAGGTGGCGTTCAATCATCGCCCGTACCCCGTCGCGGCCGTACGCCGCCAGCGTCGCCCAGATCGGAAACGACCGGGCCCGGCGAGACGACTCCGGCCCGAGCAGGGCATAGTCGGGCCCTTCGGGCGACGCCGGCAGGGCGCTCTGGTCCGCCGGCAGGTACGCCGCCCCGGGCATACCGAAGGCGGCCCGGAACCGGGCCGGGTCCTTGAGGAAAGCGAAGCCGCTCTCATACGGCACGTTCAGCCACTTGTGCCCGTCACCAGCGATCGAGTCGGCCCGCTCCAACCCGCGAACCAGGTGCTCGGTACGTGACGAGAGGGCCGCGAAAATACCGAACGCTGCATCCACATGCAGCCAGGCACCGTACCGCTCGGCGATGTCGGCCAACTCGTCCAGCGGGTCGAAGTCACCGGCGTTCACCTCACCGGCGCTGGCGATGATCACCGCTGGCGCGTCGAGTTCCGCGAGACGACGCTCCAACGCCTCCAGGTCAACCCGGCCCACGCGGTCGCGGGAGAAGACTTCGACCGCGTTACGGCCGTGCCCGAGCAGCTGCAGCGCCTTGCGGTCGCTGGCGTGCACGTACCCGCCGGAGAGCACCGGCATCCGGGGCAGGCCGGCCAGCCCATCGTTGGTCACGTTCACCCCGTGCTGCTCCCCCCACCAGTGGGTGGCGGCGGCCAGCGAGGTCACGTTGGCGAAGGTGGCGCTGGCGACCAGCGCACCGCCGAAATTCTCCGGCAGGCCGAACAGCTCGCGCAGCCAGCTCAACGCGATGGTCTCGGTCTCGGTGGCCAGGTAGGAGGAGGCACGGAACCCGGCGTTCTGATCGAGCAGCGCGGCGGCCCAGTCCGCGGCGAGCGCGGCGGGTGTCGCCCCGCCGATAATGAAGTGGAAATACCGCGGCCCGGCCGAGTGGGTTGCCGTCTCCACTCCGATACGCAGCAGCCGCTCCAGTGCCGCGGCCGTCCCCTCGCCCCGTTCCGGCAGGCCTGCCCCGCCAGCCGGCTGCCACAGTTCGGCGAGCAGCGGCAGAGTTCCGCGGTCATGCACGAGCCGGTCGGTCAGGGACGACAGGTACGGCCCCGCTGCCTCATACACCTGCCGCAGCGCGGTGTCGAGGTCGCGATCCAGGAGCGGGTCAGTCATCGAGGTGGCCTCCATGCAGGTCATCAGTCATCAGTCGTCAGGGGTCAGCCGGCACAGGGCCGGCCGCCCTCCACCCTGACATGGCCATGATGCCGGCTGCGCCAGCCACTTCCGCCACGGTGGCCCTGGCCGCTCGCCCCCTGCGGCTAGACTCACAATCACCGTCCCGCCCGTAACCCTCGGGGTGCCATATGACGAGCCGGCGCGAATCCGCATCGACCGCCAGATCCGGAAAGCTCAGGAGCGCGGCGAGTTCGACAACCTCCCCGGCCTGGGTAAACCGCTGCCGGGATTCGGCAGCCACTACGACGAGAACTGGTGGATCAAGGACTGGATCCGCCGGGAGAACATCACCGGGGCCCTCCCGCCTTCCCTCGCCCTCCGGAAGGAAGCGGAAGACCTGATGCAGCGGGTGCAGAAAGAGGCAACGGAGTCCGCGGTACGAACCATCGTTGCCGATCTCAACGAGAAAATCCGCAAGGCGCAGCGCGGTCTGTTGGACGGACCGCCGGTCGCGCTGCCGGTTTTCGACGTTGAAGAAATCGTGCGCGCCTGGAAGAAACGCAGCGGTTGAATCACCGCCTCATACCAGCGCGCGATAAGGGTGTGTGTTGAACGTCTTCGAAATCTGTATCGACAGCGCTGAGGGCGCGATCACTGCCGAGGAGGCCGGCGCCGACCGGGTGGAACTCTGCACCGGCCTCTTCGACGGCGGGCTGACGCCGAGCATCGGCACCGTCGAGGCGACCCTCCGCACCGTCCGTCGGATCCGGGTCCAGGTCCTCATCCGCCCACGCCCCGGCGACTTCATCTACTCCCCGCTCGAGATCGAAACGATGGTGCGGGACGTCCGGGCGGTGATGGCTGCGGGGGCGCACGGCATCGTGATCGGGGCGTTGACCCCGGAAGGCGACATCGACGTGCCGACGACCCGGCGGCTGATCGAGGCGGCCGGGGAGGCGAACATCACCTTCCATCGGGCCTTCGACATGGCCCGGCATCCGTTTGCGGCGCTGGAGCAGCTCATCGACCTGGGCGTGCACCGGGTGCTGACCTCCGGCCAGGAGTCGAGCGCGTTGGAGGGGACACCGCTCATCGCCGAACTGCTCCGCAAGGCCGGTGACCGGATCGCCATCATGCCCGGCGGCGGGATCACCCCACGCAACATCGCACGGATCATCGCCGAGACCGGCGCGAAGGAGTACCACTTCACCGCACGAGCGACATCGGATAGCCCCGCGATCCACCGCAACCCGGTGCCCACCATGGGCGGAGCGCTCCGCCGGTCCGAGTACGAACGGTCCGCCACCTCCGGGCCGCTGATCAGTCAGATACTCGCAGCGGCCCGTCGCTGACACTCGGCCGTCGACTGGCCCGGCGACGGCGGGTACGACGAAGCGACGCCTGCTCGGAGGCGTAGCCGCCGACCGCGGCGAAGGCTTCCTCGCGGCTGACGGTCACATGGTCTCCGGCCCCATCGCTGGCGGTGCCGGTGCGGTCCCGGGTCGAGGCCACCGCGGTAATGGTGTCCACTCGCATCAAC
>DASULK010000226.1:0-12542 GCA_036278255.1 Micromonospora sp. | reverse complement strand
TGTGCAGTTGGGCGGCGACCGTCACCGTGTCGGTGGGTCCGTTCCGGTGCTTGGCCACGATGAAGTCGGCCTCGCCCGCCCGGGGTGACTCCTTGTCGTAGTAGTCATCCCGGTGCATAAGGATCACAACGTCCGCATCCTGCTCAATTGATCCACTTTCGCGCAAATCGGACAACTGAGGGCGCTTGTCGGTTCGCTGCTCGGGGCCCCGGTTGAGCTGGCTGACCGCGATGACCGGGCACTCCACCTCCTTGGCCAGCAGCTTGAGGCCACGGGACAGCTCGGCGACCTCCTGCTGGCGGCTCTCGACCCGCTTGGGCGAGGTCATCAACTGCAGATAGTCGACCACGATCAGCTTGAGGTCATGCCGCTGCTTCAGCCGACGCGCCTTCGCCCGGATCTCCATCAGGTTCATGTTCGGGGTGTCGTCGACAAAGAAGGGCGCCTCGCTGATCTCCCCCATGCGGCGGGCCAGCTTGGTCCAGTCGTCATCGGACAACTGCCCGGAGCGCAACACGTGCAGCGGCACCCGCGCCTCCGCCGACAGCACCCGCATGACGATCTCGACCTTGCTCATCTCCAGAGAGAAAACCGCGCTGGCACAATTGTGACGAATCGCTGCATTCCGGGCAAAGTCGATTGACGCTGTCGATTTCCCCAGACCAGGCCGGCCAGCCACGACGATCAACTGGCCGGGGTGCAGGCCGTTGAGCAGGCGGTCCAGGTCGGTGAAGCCGGTCGGCACGCCGGCCATCACACCGCCCTGCGCACCGACCGCCTCAATCTCGTCCAGGGTCGGCTGCAGCATCTCAGCCAGCACGGCGAAGTCTTCATTCACCCGCCGCTCGGTGACGTCATAGACCGCCTGCTGCGCCATGTCGACCACGTCGTCAACATCCCGACCCGCGCCCGCGGCGGTGCCGTACCCCAACTGGACGATCCGGGTACCGGCCTCGATCAGCCGGCGCAGCACCGCCCGCTCCGCGACGATCCGGGCGTAGTAGGCGGCATTGGCGGCGGTCGGAACACTCGCGATGAGCGTATGCAGGTAGGGGGCGCCGCCGATCCGGCCCAGATCACCCGAGTCGGCCAGGGCGGCGGCGACAGTGATGGGGTCGGCCGGCTCGCCGCGGCCGTACAGGTCAAGGACGGTGCCAAAGATCGTCGCGTGCACCGGGCGGTAGAAGTCGTCCGACTTGAGGATCTCGACGACGTCGGCGATCGCATCCTTGGACAGGAGCATCCCGCCGAGCACACACTGTTCGGCCGCGAGATCCTGTGGCGGGGCCTTGTCGAACTGGCCGTCCTGCCGGGGCGCGCTGCTCGACGACGGCGGCGATTGCCACCCGTCCGCCCGTGCCTCGTCGGTGATCGACACCGCCACCCCTCCGTTCGGTCGGCCCTGTCTCGCAGCTTGCGCCACCGGGGCGGGTCGGCCGCACCATCTCCAGGCATACCGCTGGCGTCTGACGTTTCCGTCGGGCCCGCCGCGACCGGGCACGAGCGGGGGGAGATCGTGCAACGCGGTGGGGGCCGGCGGCAACGATACGGAAGGCAGGTCCCGGGCTCAAACAACCCGGTGGACAAGCCTTGGGACAACCTGTGGATAGCCGCGGGAAGCCTGTGCACAGCCTTGTGCACAGGCTGTGGATAACTCCTGTGGAAGATCACCTGGACCCCTGCTGAGCTGGGGTTATTCAATCCCCAGGGTGTGGAGAAAAGAAATCCGGGAAGGTTGGCACACCAACACGGCGAGAAATAGCCGTCGGCGAATATGGCTGTACGGATGATGGCGATCTGGTTCCGGATAAGTGACGCTCCGTGTGTGGACAACCAGGATCGGGGGGGCACGGATCCTGACCCCAAAACGACCGACCGGCATCCGCAGGAGGTGGCGCCGGAGGCCACAGCCGGCCGCCCCCGACAACGGGGTGGGCGCCACCGCTACGAGGATCGACACGCAAGAGCAGCGGCGTACCGGGCCCGCGCACCGGGGGGATGGGCGGAGAGCGACGCCACGGGGGCCTGGCCCGAAACGTCAAGCACCGGGGATCGGTGGAACGCGGCCCGCGACGACACCGGGGAGTGGAGCTACCAACCCGATCCGCACGAGCAACGCGAATCGGACGGCTCGAGCCGGGGGGACGGTACAACCGACACCGGTGAGTGGGACCGCCCGAGCGACACGGGCGAATGGGACCGCACCAGCGAGACCGGTGAATGGGCCCGTACGACCGACACCGGCGAGTGGCGGCAGTTGACCGATACGGGCGAGTGGAGCCGGGACGACCCGGCGGCCCCCCGTCAGGTCGTCGGGGAGGGGGACCAGCACGTCGGGCATGGGGAGCGGAACAGCTTCTGGGAGGGCATCCGGCTAGCCGGTGACGACCCGCGCTGGATGCCGACCCCCGCTTCGGCGCCGCGGTCGCCGGCGGTCGGTGATTTCGTCCTGCCGGACGCTCCGCCCGTTCCGCTTGAGCCGCGGCTGGCGGATACGGGACCGCCGGGGCACCGGGCCCGGCGTGATCCCGACGCGGCTCTGGTCGGCACACTCCGTGCGATGCTCTACGCCGCCGCCTGGTACGTGGTGCCGCTGCTGGCCATCTTCGTCTGGACGTTGACGCTGGATGGCAACGCACCGGCCGGCTGTGTCACCGATGCCGGTGGTGGGGGTTGTGAATCGGAGCGGGCCGAGGCGATCACCTCGATCGTGGATGCGGCCCCCCGGTTCGTCGCGGCGATCGGGGCGAGCCTGGCGGCGGTGCTGCTGCTGCGGTGGGTCAGCCGCGGGTGGCAGGTGGCAAGCGTCAGTCTCGCCGCGGCGGTGATCGGCGGCGGGATGTCCATCGTCTTCTTCCACCTGCTTTACGGCTGATTGACGTCAGGGGCCGGCACCGTTACCGGTGCCGGCCCCTGCTCAGCCGTGACTGGCTACTTGGCCTTCTGCACGTTGAGGTTGAACGTAGCGGTCACCTCGGGGTGCAGCTTGACCCGCACCGGGTAGCTGCCAAGCGACTTGATCGTGGCCGCCTCCAGCCGACGCCGGTCGAGCGCCGGGCCGCCGGCGCTCTTCACCGCGTCGACGATGTCGGACGGGGTGACCGAGCCGAAGAGGCGACCACCCTCGCCGGCCCGGACCGCCAGGCTGACCTTGAGGCCCTCCAGCTGGGTCTTGACCTCGTTGGCGTGGCCGAGGTCGCGGATCTCGCGTGCGTCGCGGGCCCGCTTGATGACCTCAACCTGCTTCTCTCCGCCCCGGGTCCAGGCGATCGCGAAGCCCTGCGGGAGCAGGTAGTTACGGCCGTAGCCGGCCTTGACCTCGACGATGTCGCCCGGGGCACCGAGACCTGTCACTTCCTGGGTCAGGATGACCTTCATTGCGGTGCCTCCTCTCAGCGACCGGTAGCCGTGTACGGCAGAAGCGCCATCTCACGGGCATTCTTGACCGCGCGGGCGACCTGCCGCTGCTGCTGGGAGGTGACCCCGGTCACCCGACGGGCGCGGATCTTGCCCCGGTCGGAGATGAACTTGCGCAGCAGCGCGGTGTCCTTGTAGTCGATGTAGGTGATCCCCTCCTTGTCGAGCGGGTTCACCTTCTTCTTAAGCTTGCGTTGCGGGGCAACCTTTGCCATTGCTCTTGCTCCTGATCTAGAACGGCGGCTCATCATCAAAACTTCCGCTGCCGCCCGAACCGGAACGTGAGGGAGCGGGTGCAGCCGCAGCCCACGGGTCGTCGGCGTTGCCGCCACCACCACCGCCGGAGGAGCCGAAGCCTCCGCCGCCGGACCGGGTCATCTTCTGTACCTTCGCCGTGGCGTACCGCAGCGACGGGCCGACCTCGTCGACCTCCAGCTCGATGACGGTGCGCCGCTCACCCTCGCGGGTCTCGTACGACCGCTGGCGCAGCCGCCCCGAGACAATGACCCGGGTGCCCCGCTGCAGCGACTCGGCGACGTGCTCCGCCGCCTGCCGCCACACGGTGCAGGAGAGGAACAGCGCCTCGCCGTCCTTCCATTCACCACTGGTGCGGTCCAGGTAACGGGGCGTTGATGCGACCCGGAACTTAGCGACCGCCGCGCCCGACGGGGTGAAACGCAACTCGGGGTCGTCGGTCAGGTTGCCGATGACCGTGATAACCGTTTCTCCTGCCATGACCGTCTCCTCGCACGCTCGTCAAGCTCCGCCGACTCACCACTGTCAACCGAAGAGGCTGCCAGGGCGGTACGACAGAGTTGAACAGCTGATTCGGGTGCTGTCGAAAACGCGAGTCAGCGCGTCTCCGGCCGGATGACCTTGGTACGCAGCACCGACTCGTTGAGGCGCAGCTGACGGTCCAACTCGGCTACCGCCTCGGGCGTCGCCTGCAGGTCGATGACGGCGTAGATGCCCTCGGCCTTCTTGTTGATCTCGTACGCGAGGCGCCGGCGGCCCCAGACGTCGAGCTTCTCCACCGAGCCACCCGAACTCCGGATCACGTTGTTGAGGTACGTGTCGAGCGACGGTGCGACGGTGCGCTCCTCGAGGCTGGAGTCGAGGATCACCATGACTTCGTAATGACGCAAGACGTGCTCACCTCCTGTGGGCTAAGCGGCCACGGTCCTTCCGTGGCAGGAGGTCGTGCGTCGTTGCCGCGGGCCGACGGTAGGGGGTCCTACGAAGGCACGAGCAACCCGACGAGGATACCCGGTTGGGGGTGTCAGACCGGCACCGGCCGAGGTCAGACAGGGTGTGCGGGGAAAAAGAGCCGCGGAGCGCTCCATCCGCATTCTTTGGGTGGGACCTGGGGAGGAACGACCACACCGACGAGGTTGGATGAGAGCGCCCCGCGGAGCCTGTTGTGTTGTCACCCTGAGCCAGAATCGCCCATCTTGGGCGCTGAGTAATATTAGCCCGATTTTCTGGTGCTTTGTTCGTTACTGCAGAAATCCGTCCCCGACCCGCGATTGGCCATCGAGGCTCCACCGGGGCTAACGATCCGGTCCGGCCGCGGGTGACGGGGCCATCGCTACCTATCCGGGAAGCCGTGTCGCCATCGCGACGTAGGCTCGCCCACATGCGTATCGGAGCCCATGTCGATGCCGCCGACCCGCTCGGCGAGGCAGCCGCCCGCACAGCCAACGCCGTCCAGTTCTTCCTCGCCGACCCGCAGGGGTGGAAAGCGCCGCAACCGCGCCCTGACGCCGAAGAGTTACGCGCCGCCGAGGTCGATGTCTACATCCATGCCCCGTACGTCATCAACGTCGCCACCCTCAACAACCGGATCCGGATCCCCAGCCGCAAGCTGCTGGTCAGTCACGCCAACGCCGCGGCCGCCGTCGGCGCCAAGGGCCTGATCGTCCACGGCGGACATGTCAACAAGGGCGACGATCTGGCGACCGGTTTCGACAACTGGCGCAAGACCTTCGCCTACGCCGCCGAGTCCGGCGGGTTCGCCACCCCGGTGCTGATCGAGAACACCGCGGGCGGGGAGAACGCCATCGCCCGGCGTCTCGACGCGATCGCCCGGCTCTGGGACGTGATCGGGGAGTACGAGGTCGGGTTCTGTCTGGACACCTGCCACGCGCACGCTGGCGGTGAGGAGCTGCTCGACCTGGTGGACCGGATCAAGGCCATCACCGGGCGCATCGATCTGGTGCACGCCAACAACTCCAAGGATCCGTTCAACTCGGGACGGGATCGACACGACAACCTCCGGCAGGGAATGATCGACCCGGAACTGCTGGTCGCCGTGATCCGCGCCGCCGGAGCCCCGATCATCCTTGAAACACCGGGCGGACCTGAAGGGCAGGCTGCGGATATCGCATATCTGCGCGATCGCTTGAGCCGTTAGGACATGGCATGGGTACGGAGCAGCCGAAGGTGACCGATGCTCCCGCGGGGGGGCCTGACGATCAGACACCGAAGACTGGTGACGAGGCCCACCTGTCCGGCGGGGACGGTCCGGTCGACGCTGGCGAGGAGAGCGACGAGGCCGAGCTCGCGGAGAGGCGCAGCCTGGCGGATGGAGCCGAGCGGGCGGAGAAGGACCCCGAGGCGACGCCGGATGGAGAGACCGGCAGCGAGGGGGAGTCGGACTCGTCGAGCGAGCGGTGGGCGGCGTTCGGCCCCGAGCCGGAGGTGGAGCCGGGCCGGCTGCGGCGCGGGGCACGTGCGGTCGGCCGGGTGCTGATCCACGAATGGACTCTGGCGAGCGTCGCCGCGTTGGCCCTTGCCGTGCTGATGACCTGGCCCACGCTGCGCTACGCGGCGTACGCCATCCCGCAGGACACCCTCGACCCGGCGCTGCAGGCCTGGCAGATGGCCTGGTCGGGGCAGATCCTGCTCACCGACCCCGGGCAGCTGTGGCACGCCAACACCTTCTATCCGCTGCCCTGGAGCTTCGCCTTCTCCGACACCCTGCTCGGCTACGCCCCCGCCGGGATGATCGGCGACGGCCCGACCGCAGCCGTGGTGCGCTACAACATCATGTTCGTGCTGGCGCACGCGTTGGCCACCCTCGGGGCGTACGCCCTGGTGCGTCAACTTGGTGCGGGGCGTGTCGGCGCGGCGGTGGCCGGGGTGTCATACGCGTACGCGCCGTGGCTGCTCTCCCAGGCCGGCCACCTGCACGTGCTCTCCAACGGCGGCATCCCGCTCGCCCTGGCGATGCTGGCCCGCGGGCACGGCTGGTCGCTGCGGCACGGCTACCGGCCGGAGCGCCGGCACGCCGGCTGGGTGCTGGCCGGCTGGCTGGTCGCCGCTTGGCAGATCAGCCTCGGCTTCGGCATCGGCCTGCCCTTCGCGTACGTGCTGGCGCTGATCACGCTGGTCATACCGGTGGCGTACTGGATCCGGCGGTGGTGGTTCTGGCCGGAGAAGCGCCCGTTCGGGGGGCGGCTGCTGCTGGCCGACCTGGCCGGTGGGGCGTTCTTCGCCGCGGTTGGTGCGGTGCTGGCGATCCCCTACTTCAAGGTGGCCGAGTTGCACCCGTACGCGAAACGGTCGGTCGCGGAGCTGGACTTCTACTCCCCGCCGTTGAGCGGCTTCTTCACCGCCCCACCCGAGTCGCTGATCTGGGGCGACGTGCACGCCCCGGTCCGGGAGGGGTTGAGCTGGGCGCCGGAGATGACGCTGCTGCCCGGGTTTGTGCTCTACGGCCTGGCCGTTGCCGGGCTGCTCTTCTCCATCTGGACGGTACGGCAGCGGCTGCTGCTGCTCGCCGGGGTGCTGGTCACCGGAGTGCTGGCGATGGGGACCCGGTTCTTCGGCGGCACATACACCTACCTGCCGTTGCTGGAGCATCTGCCGGGGTGGGAGGGGCTTCGGACACCGGGCCGGCTGATGCTCTGGACCACCCTGCTGCTCGGTGTGCTCGCGGCCGGATCGGTCAGCGCCTTCGCCGGCCGGGCGTGGGAGCTGGCGGGGCAGCGGATCCCGCCGTGGCCGGGGCCGTGGCTGCGGCTGGCGATGCTGCTGCCGCTGGCGTTGGTGCTGGTGGAGGGACTGAACGTCACCCCGCATCCGCGGGTGCCGGAGCAGCCGGCGGTGCTGCGTGCCGATACCGGCCCGGTGCTGGTGCTGCCCAGCGGGGGGCGGCAGTCTGCCACCGACCAGCACGCGATGCTCTGGTCGACCAGCCGGTTCCAGCCGCTGGTCAACGGGGTGAGCGGTTTCGTGCCGCGCGAGCTGGCCGAGGTACGCGAAACGGTCGCCACCTTCCCAGACCAGGCCAGTGTGGACTATCTGCGGGGGCTGGGGGTGGAGACGGTGGTGGTGCTGCGGGACCGGCTCGCCGGCACGCCATGGGAGCACACCATCGACGAACCGGTCTACGGCCTCGACATCGAACGCGAAGAGGACGGCGACATCATCGTGTTCCGGCTTTAGCCGCTCAGTGCTGTGCGGCTACCTCTTGCCGGCGCTGCCGCCAATGCACCAGCCAGGGCGCGTCGGGGGCGCCGTCGAGGAGGCCGCCGTCGGGGTCGTCGGCGTAGGTGTGGCGTACCTGGTCGTGCTCGGGGCGCAGAATGTCGCGGATCACGTAGCCGCAGAGGACGGCGACGGTGACCAGGCGCAGGGTCGCCGCGAGCACGAACACCCCTTCCGGGATGACCGGTTTGCCGGTGGAGACGCCGAGCAGTTCGCCGTAGAAGGCGAAGAAGTAGCCGACCTCAGCGACCTGCCAGGCGAGGAAGGCGCCCCAGCGGGGGCGGGCCAGCACCGCCAGTGGCAGCAGCCAGAGGACGAACTGCTGCGACCACACCTTGCTGAAGATCAGGAAAGCGGCGACGACCAGGAAGGCGAGCTGTGCCAGGCGAGGGCGGCGCGGCGCCCGTAGCGCCAGTGCGGCGATCGCCAGGAAGGCCAGCAGGATCAGCGCGTACGACAGGTAGTTGAGGGTGGAGATGTTGCCGCTCAGCCACTGGAACGGCCCCTGGTCACCGACGGCCCCGCTGCTCCACTTGCCGTCCAGGTAGCGGCCGATGTACCAGAAGGTGCCCCAGTCTATGGCGCGGGTGGAGTTGAGCCGGAAGAACTCCGACCAGTTCTCCTGGTAGGGGATTGCCACCGGCAGGTTGACGACGACGATGGTGGCAATTGCGGTGCCGATCGCGCTGATCGCCGGCCGGAGCCGGTTGGCGCGTAGCGCGAGGACCAGGATCGGGCCGAGGAGGAAGAGTGGCCACAGCTTCGCTGCTGCCCCGAGGCCGAGGAGGAGCCCGGCCAGGACGGGTCGTCGTTTGACCCAGGCGTAGAGGCCGAAGGCGGCGAAGCCGATGGGGAGGAAGTCCCAGTTGACGGTGGCGGTGAGCAGCAGGGCCGGGGAGAGGGCGAAGAGGGCGGCGTCCCAGGGTCGGTGCCGGCGCAGCGCCAGGATGGTGGCGACGGTGGCGACGGCGAGGGAGAGGAGCAGCAGGGCGTTGAGGTTGTAGAACCACTGCGCCTGGTTAATGTTCGGGTTCTTTTCGCCGAGGCTGTGCACGGGCAGGCCGATGGCGCCCATGACGTAGCCCGTCACCACCGGGTATTCGACCGGGTGGTCGCGGTAGGGCACTTTGCCTTCGTTGAGCCCTTCGGCGAAGTAGAGGGCCAGCACGTCGGTGTAGCAGAAGCGGGTGTATTGGCTGTTGTTCTGCCAGCCGCCGGTCTGGCAGGGAGATTTCTGCACCCAGTGCAGCGCGAGGGTGAGGCAGGTCAGGGCGAGCACGATCCGGGCGACGGTCCAGAAGCTCCCGTCCCGCCGTCGGTGTGCCGGGTCGACGGCGTGTTGACCGAGCGGCCCGCCGACCGCCTCGGAGAGCCCGCGGACGAACCGGTCCGACCGGGACGGGTGGTCGATCTGATCGGCCTCGGTCTGGTCGGTCTCGTCGAAGTCAGCCGGCGACTGGGCACTCATACCCACGCATCCTGCCGCACCGGGCCCAAGTTTGACGGTTGGCAGCAAGCCCGCAAGGAAATTTCGACGACGGGAGCGCACGAGTTGTGTGCATAATTCATGCGCTACTCTGTGCGCATGGCTACTGAACGAGTAACCGTGACGATGAATCAGGATGCGTTGGCAGCGGCCCGATCCGCCGCTGGCGCGGCAGGGCTGTCGCTGTCGGAGTGGCTATCCAAGGCAGCGTGGGACCGGGCGGTGGAGCAGGCCGCACGCGTCAGCGCCGAACAAGACCGCCAGCTCGACGCAGAGTTCGCTGACTGGGACGCCGACCGTGCCGACCGGATGTTCGGCGAGGCCGCGTGACGCGCGGCGAAGTCTGGATCGCAAGCCGCGCCGGCCGCGACCGCCTGGTTGTCATCGTCGGCCACAATGCGGTGACCGATGCCCGGACCGGAGTGCTTGTTGTCCCGCTGTCAGATGTGCGAGCTTCCACCTTGATCGAGCCCAGCGTGGCGCTCGCAGACGGCCACACGGTCGGCATCGCCATGACCCCGAGGGTTGGCGAGATCGACAAGGCATACCTGACCGAACGGCGCGGCACACTGCACCCCGATAGCATTCAAGCGCTCGATATCGCTCTGCGCGCTGTGCTTGGCTTGTAGAGCCAGCGGTGATCCGACGCGTGGGGCATGCACCGGCTGGCCCATCTCCTAAAAGGTCACCATTCTTTGAGGCATCCAGCCAGCCAACCGCAACTAGATCTACTTCATCCCCACCCATATCAGGGGCTGGATAACGAGCAAGATCTGGCAGATACATCAGCCACCCAATCTGCAAGCAGCCCAGTGATAAATTCCCGCGCCAGGCCTCAAGCTCCGATGTCCTCGTTGGGCCAAAAACCCTTGTAGGGTTCCCAGCGATCACTATCCAACCAGGGGTCGCGGTGGATGGGGAGGGCGGCGGCGAGGAGAGCGGCGGCTGCCAGGTGCAGGAGCCGTACGCCGGTGGCGGCGGGTGCGCCTGCTGCCGGCAGGAACGGCAGCGCCGCGAGCCCAGCGACGCCCACAACTCCCGCCACTCTCCAAAACCGCAGCGGTCGGGCCGATGGTGCCCGCCATCCTGTGCCGACCCGATCCAAGCGCCGACCAACGCGGAGGAGAAGCATCACCGCGACGAGGCCGCCGAACACCGTGCTGGCCAGGTCGGAGACTGTCCACCAAGCGACCCCGGTGGCGGCGTACCAGTCCAGACCGAAAAGGTCACGGAGCCACCCGTCGGTGTGGGTGAGCCAGTCCCAGCCGATGTGGGTGGCCGCGCCCAGCAGGGCGGAGATCACCGTGATCCACCAGGGGTGGCGGACCTGACCGACGACGCCGAACGACCGCCATCGTCGAGGCAGATGCACGGCGATGGTCGGGCTGGCGCGTCGGATGATCCAGGCGTACGCCAACGCCACCGGCAGACACCACCAGAACAGGGCGGGCAGGGTGTGAGTGTTGGGCAGTTCGGCCCGTGTCCCCAACACCAGGTAGGCCACGTCCGGCGCGACCGCACCGGCCAGCAGCGCAACCCCGTCGAACCAACGCGGGCGCCAAAGCTTCAACGGCAGCACCGCAGCCAGATGCGACGGGAACGTCAGCGGCACCTTCGTCTCCGTCCGACCGTTACGGGATGTGCCAAGGGACGACTCAGCGGGTGTGAAGAAGAAAGAAGAAACGGGCGGTCGGGCCTCACCCCGACCGCCCGTTTCCTAGCTGGTCACCAGCGGAGTCTGGTGGTGGGTGATGGCGAGGGGAGAATTCCCAAACCTCCGCCCTCGCCGCCGCCACCATCGCCGCCGCCGCCGCCGTCGCCACCGCCGCGGCCACGGCGACCACGGTTACCGTCGTCGTCGTCGCCGTTGCCGCCCCCCGGGCAGAAGAGCGGGTGGGTACACGGCGGCTCCTCCGGCTCTGGTGGTGGCGGTTGTTCACCGTTGCCGGCATTGGGGTCGCCGAGCCCCTTACGGTCCGCGAAGCCTTCGACCTTCTGGTCCTTATGAGCCTCGGTCATGAAGCGCTGCCAGATATCCGACGGCAGGTTACCGCTGCTGACTTTGTTGCCGTGCCTATCTTTCAGCGGTTTCATCTCTTTTTCGTTACCCACCCAGACTGCGGTCGCGATCTGGGGGGTGTAGCCGACCATCCAGGCGTGCGCGTTCTCGCTGGTGTTGTGGAGTTCCCAGGTGCCGGTCTTACCGGCCACCGGCCGGTTGTATCCGATGCTCCGGCCATTGTTTGACGGGATCTTCGCCAACACCGAGGTGACGTCGTCGATGACATCGGATTTGAAGCGCCGCTTCGGATTGAGCTGCTCGCCGCCGACATGGTCCCACTCGCCCGTCTCCAGGTTCTTCACCTCGACGGACTTGACGAAGTGGGCCTTGTTGTACACCCCGCGGTTGGCGAAGGTCGCGATGGCGTTCGCCTGGTCGAGGACGGTGACCGCGTACTGGCCGTATCCGACTTCGTTGTCGAAGTACTTCGGCGCCACGTCCTCACCGGAGAGCTTGGTCAGATCATGCGGCTTGTCGTCGTTGTCCCACATCATGGTGATGCCGGCCTTCTTGGCCACGTCAACGACCTTGTCCGGGCCGATCTGCTTGGCTATGTGGTAGAAGGGCACGTTGTAGGAGCTGATGGTGGATTTTTCTAGGGTGCACCATTTCTCCCCACCGCGGCAATCGGGCCTACTCGCGTTTCGCACCGTGCGTTCCGTACCAGGAATTTTGTATTCCTGAGCGTTCCAGTGCGACTCCACGTGGATGTCGGCCTCTACCGCCGCTGCCAAGGTGAAGATCTTGAAGGTTGAGCCCGGCGGATGGCCTCCCCGCAACTCCCCGTTCATCAAGTTCTTACCGGCGAAGTCATGGCCGGCGCCGCTCTCACCGCCGAAGTAGGCGAGCACCTGCCCGGTCTTGGGATCGATGGCGACCATGGCGGCCATGAGGTTGTCGGGCTGCGGCGCCAGGACAGAGCCCTTCCGCTTACGCCAGGTAATATCCTCGGCCGCCTTCTGCAACCGATGGTCGAGGGTGGTGGTGATCCGGTAGCCCTTCTTCTTGATCTCCTCGCCACAGCTGTCCACGTCTTCGCAGAGCTTCATCTCCACGAACTCAGCCTTGATGTAGTTGACGACGTTG
>DASULK010000225.1:0-5621 GCA_036278255.1 Micromonospora sp. | reverse complement strand
GGTGGCCCACGAACCCGGGGCCACGATGCCGGGCAGCAGGTCCACCATGCCGAACCCGGTCAGGCGGCCGAGTCCAACCCAGCCACTCCAGACGGCGACGAACGCGGGCAGGGCCAGGAGCAGGACGGGCCACGACGCGGGGCGCTTGGCAGGTGCGGGCTCGTCGGCGACCGGCTCAGGCCCGGTAGCCGTGTCCGGGTGTCCGGCCGGCGTGACCTGCGGAGACGGCTCCGGGGCGAGGGCCGGGGCGAGGACCCGCACAGACTCGCTCGTCGGTGCCGGGGTCGGCAGGTTCGGGCCGGCGGGCTCGGCGTAGGCCCACGGGTCCGCGTCGGATTCGGCGGGCTCGTCGGTGTCGGTGGCGAGCATGTCAGCGACGTACTCGGCGGCCAGCTGCTCGCGAAGCTCCGTAGCTTTCGGTGCCCCGATGCGGAACGTGCGCATCAGTAGGTTGCGTGCCGGAAGCTTGCCGTCGTTGACGAGCTCGCGGGCCATGGGGAGCAGGTCCGCTACGGCGGGCGGGTACGGAGGCAGTACGGTAGTCACGGGTCAGACCTCCTGCGTCTGATCAAGGGCCCGGCCGGTGGGTGGAATCACCGCGTCCGGGCCCGTCTATTTTTCGCTTGTGGACCGGACAATACCGCGAACGGGCTACCGATGGGGACTCGACCGGCGCATACTGCCCGTATGTCCAGGTGGATGATGCCCCGGCGCAAGCCGACCGGCCCCCCGAACGGCTGGAGCCTCAACGTCCCGACCATCCCGCGTTGGCGCGTGCTCTACCTGCCGCCGTGGCTGGCCCGGCTCACCGACCGCCTGCGCGGCCGATAGTCAGCTCACACTTCACCGACCCGAACCCGAGCTGCTCCACCTCGTTGCCCGGATACTTCGCGTCGTCGGTGATTTTGCAGCCGAACACGTCTTTCTCGTTGCCGTTGATCTGGAACTCAACCTTGAGGTGCCACTCCCCGCAGGTATAGGACGTTTCGGCCCACCATCCGGCGCCGGTGGCTTTCTTGCCCCGCTCGTACCACTCTTTGCCGCCGGCCGCGTCCTCACTGGTCAACCAGATGCTGTAGGGGCCGGTCGCTTCGGTGACCTCGATCTTCGCGGTGCATTTGTTCTTCGGGTCGACCTGGCGCTCGAACGGCTGGCGGTTGGTGCGCTGGCAGCCTCCGTCGGCGCCCATCATGGCCACGGCCAGCAGACAGGCTGCGGCGAGCTTCAACACGCGCACGGGGGTGCTCCCTATCTGAGGATGATGCTGACCGCCACGACGGCGATCAGGGCGGCGAGCACGCTCATGGCCCAGGCGCGTACGCGTAGCGGGGCGAGCGGCGGCAGGTGGTCCGGTTCGGGGTCGTCCACGTGCTCCGGGTCGGGGTCGTCCACGGTGGTACCTCCTGGCACCCGGCCCCGTAGGGCGTCACGGTCCCCGCAGGGCCGGGGCATCTCGGTGGGTGGCCGGGGGCGGGGACCTGGGGAGTCGTCCCGCCCCCGGCTAAACGGTGGTCAACAATGTGACCGCCGTCACTAACCGCAGGGTATAGCAGTGGCACCGGTGGCAGTAGTGGCACGGGTGCAATGGGTGGAGATCATGATCTAATCGCGGCGCTCACTGCCCGGGGGAGCCCACCGCATGCGTCGCCGCCGCCGCTACAACTATCGCGAGATCGCTCACGACCTTGCCCACCGGATCATCCTCGGGGAACACCGTCCCGGTACTCAGATTCCGTCATACACGGAACTTTCGGACCTCTACGAGGTGTCGTATCGGACTGCCGCCCGGGCAGTGGCGGTGGTGCGGGATGAGTGGGGGATGGTGTACGGCGAGCAGGGGCGCGGCGTTTTCGTGGAGGATCGCCGGTATTGGCGCTATCCGCACGCCTAGGGTCATGTGCATATTTGGACTTTTCGCTGCGCCCCGTTGACCACTGCTGGTGATCACTTGTTCGCCGCTTGTCCCGAAATGATCACTGTGAGTTGATCTCATATCACTGGTGGATCATGGCTGCAAATCGGCTGATCCGCTCGTGAAACTCTGCGCTGTCGATCCCTTGCGCTCCGGATTCACCCGCGTGTTTGATGACGATCAAGTGCGAGAGGTAAGGAGAGCAATGCGATACCGCAACATACCGACTCACCTCGTCGTCATCCTCGCTGCCGGCATCGGCGCCGCAGGGGCGTGGCTGGCGAGTCACCACAAGCGAAAACGCAAACCTGAACTTTCCCGATCCGAGTACTGGCGGGTGTACGCGGACGTGCTGGAAGACTTGAGTGGCTGCAGTGACAAGATCAGTGACACGGATGTCCGACTGAATAGCTCTGAATGGCAATGAGCAGCATGCAGGGAAGCGCCCTGAGCTGCACACATAGCAAACAGTGCAGAACCTTGCGGAAGGATCCGACCGACTCGTAATGCGTAGGTCGAGAGTTCGATTCTCTCAGGCGGCTCGGTGACAGGAAGGCCCTGGTCATACCTCTGACCAGGGCCTTCTTTCGTCTACAGGTAGACCGGTGACTATCCCGAGGATCGCCGCCGTTGCCGCTCTGTGACAAGATCAGTGACAGAACCGAAAAACTCGCGGTCCATCTTCGCCGCCGCCCGACGGGTCAACTCAGCCCCAACATCCTGGTAGCCGCGGGTTGTGCGGATGTCAGCATGTCCAAGCACCTCCTGGATGATGGAGATGTCCACGCCGAGATCCAGCAGCGTCGTGGCGGTGCTATGCCGCATCACGTGCACCCGAGCATCAGCCACCCCGGCCTCGCGGAGGATCTCCTTCCACTCGCCCCAGTCAGTGCGGGGGTCGATCGGCCTGCCGTCGCGATGGCAGAACACAAGGTCGTGATCCTTCCACCACGAGCCGGCCTCAAGCCGCTCGGCAGCCTGGCCGGCGCGGTGCTCGCGGAGCAGGTCGATCAGGCCATCCGGTAGCGCCACGGCGCGCGGGCGCGGCCGGCGTCTCCAGCCCTTCGGGCGGGTCAGCACCAGGCCGCCATCCTTGCGCTGGGGGCATGCACGGGCATGGTCGACGCAGCCGCGCGGGCACGGCGGCGGGCATCCGCGCTTGCGATCCCGATGACGGGCACACTCAGGCGGGCAAGCCTCGAACCGGTGCAGACCGTCGGGGTAGTCGGGCCGGGGGGTCGAGCCGCAGGCGTGCGGATCGTCGCAGCCGTGCCGCCACGTAAGCCGCTGCAGCTGCCACTGAATCGTCACCGTGCCCGCGTCCAGGTCTAGGTCCGCCCACCGCAACCCCAGTGCTTCGCCCTGCCGTGGCCCGATCGCCAGTCCGACGAACCACCGCGCTCCGTTGCGCCGCCGACGGGCGGCCTCGAGGATCGCGCGGGTCTCCTCACGACTGAGCGACTCCTGCGCCACCGTTGGAGCGCCGGGCGGGTCAAGCAGCTTTGCGACGTTGCGGGTCACCCTGCCGCGCCGTAGCGCGATCTCCAGTCCCCGTCGGATGACTGCATGCGTCTTGAGGACGTGCCCCTCGGAGCTGCCCTTGGCGTACATCGCGCCGTACAGCCGGTCCAGGTCTTCCGGCTCGAGCCCGTCGACGCGGATCGCGCCGAGGTGCGGGAAAATCCAGGTGCGGCAGCGGGACCAGTAGTCGTCCAGGCTGCGGCGCGCCAGGGCCTTTGCGCCGTGCGGGGCGATGTCGGTCAGCCAGGTCGTGAACCACTCCTGCACGGTCGGAGTGCGACCTACTCGGGGCTTGCGGCCGGCGTCGACTTCGCGAAGTAGATCGCGCAGCTTGCGCTGCACGTCGGCTTTGGTCTTGCCGGCGCGGTGTCGGCGGTCGAGCTGGCCGTTGGGCTTGCGTCCGACTGTCACCTTGGCGTGATACAGGCCATCGGGGCCAAGGGTGACCGGCACATCTCGCCAGCTTGGCAGGTTCATCGGGCGCCTTTCAGTCGGCGGGTACGTCCCGTCGCCTGGCCAGGTACCGCAGCATCGTACGGATCTCCTGCTTCTCCGCTTCCGACACGTTGGGGTCACGCAGTCGACGCGCCACGGTCTGCATGTCGGGCTCTATGTCGAGCGGCTCCGACTCCGGCGGGCCGTTCTCTGCCCAGCCGAGAAGCTTGTACGCGATCCGGTAGGGCACGCCGAGACCCTCGCAGAACGCGCGGACCTGACTGGCTCGGGGGTCCTTGGTCCACGCGCCGTCGCGCCAGCGGTAGATGGTGCTCTTGCCAACACCGGTGGCGCGTTCGATCTCCGCGATCGTCATGCCGCGCTCTCTCGCTTCGCGCAGCACGCGGTCTACGAACCGGCCGAACTTCGCCGCTCGCACGGCAGGGGACGGGGACATAAGCAGACGATATTTCCCGTGATCGGGATTGTGGTGGCTTTCGCGACGAAATTCCCGATCTCGGCGCTTGCGGGGGCCCTCGGTGACGAGGGATCTGAATAGCGCTGAATCGTACTGCATGGCTTGACGATAGACGGTCAGGAGATCATTAAGAACCAACCGAAAGTATGAACTCTTCCCGTTGTCGGGAAGGGGTTCAGCCGGGGTATGGTCTTCCCAAGTTCGGGAAGGAATTCACTATGACTCCTGAGATCGGGAACGTCGGGCCGCTGAAGTTGGTCCCCGAGCGGGACCTCTACCCCGTCAACGACGCGGCTTTCCGGCTCGGCATCACCCCCCGCAAGTTGTGGACCCTCATCGCCGAAGGGCGTATCCGCAGCGTGAAACTCGACAGCCGCCGTCTCGTGCCCGCCGACGCGTTGACGGAGTTCATCGAGGGCCTGCCGACTGGCGATAAGGCGGCAGTGGCATGACCCACCCGGGAGGCGGAAGCGGCGGCACAGGGCCGGGCGGCGGGAGCGGCACCGGACCCGGCCGCACGCTAGAGCGGTTCAGCTTCGGCGACCTGCCGCTGCGCGTCGTCACGATCGGCGACGAGCCCTGGTTTGTCGCCGCCGACGTGGCCCGAATCCTCGGCTACCGGATGGCGTCCGACATGACCCGTCGCCTTGACCCCGACGACAGGGGTACGCGCTCAATGCGTACCCCCTCGGGCCAGCAGGAAATGACGGTCATCTCCGAGCCGGGCCTGTACGTCGCGATCCTCGGCAGCCAAGTCCAGGGGGCGCGCGATTTCAAGCGCTGGGTGACCCGCGAGGTGCTCCCCGCGATCCGCAAGACCGGCTCTTACTCGGCTGCCCAGGCGCCTGCAATCCCGCAGACCTACGCGGAGGCGCTGCGGCTGGCAGCCGACGAGCACGAGCGTGCCGAGGTCGCCGAGAAGCAGCTCGCTATCGCCGCACCTAAGGCGCACTCGTGGGACGTACTCGCATCCGCGCACGGCGACTACGACGTGACCCACGCAGCGCAGATCCTGTCCCGCGATCCGGCGATCAGCACCGGCCAGCGGCGGCTGTTCGCCTTCCTCGCCGATCAGGGCTGGATCCGCCGCGACTCGGCCACGGGGCGGTGGCGCGCCTACCAGCGCGCGATCGACGCCCGCTGGCTGTCGGAGTTGCCGCAGCACCACTACGACCGGGAGACCGGGGAGATGGTCCTCGACCCGCCGCAGATTCGCGTGACGGTCAAGGGCTTGCACCGGCTCCACCACCTGCTGGGCGGCACCGCCGCCCTGGA
>DASULK010000224.1:0-4028 GCA_036278255.1 Micromonospora sp. | reverse complement strand
GGTGGTGACCACGCAGCGGTCACAGGGTTTGACCGCCCGGAAGTCGACGCCGCCGATCCGGATCCGCCGGCCCAGCCACTCGTCCTCGGCCCACGGTTCCGCGCCGGCGACCACCACGTTGGGTCGGAAGCGGCTCATCGGCACCGGCCCGTCAAGGTCACCGGTGGCCTGCAGCCAGCCGTTCAAGGCGTCGAGCGAGGCGGCATTGGTCAACAGCAGCGGGTATCCGTCGGCGAAGCTGACGCGGTCGCCGGGCGCGCTGTAGGCCGGGTTGGTCGCGCGGCGGCTCGGGTCGCCCAGCCAGACCAGCCGTACCTTGCGGTCGAGTACGTTGCTGAGCCACTCGTCGGCGGCGGTGTCGGCCAGCTCGGCGGGGAGCATGGATCTCCAGACTGTGACGTCAGCCAGTTCAGCCCCGGTCGGCTGGGCCACCACCAGGTCGGGCCGGCCGGAGAGCCGTACCGTCAACCCACCGTCTGGGTTGGGCCGGGGCTGGATCCGGGCGAGCAGCGGGGTCTCCCGCTGGGTCAGCGCCCGCCCGTCCTCGTTGACGAGCATCCAGCGTCGGTCGCCCGCCAGACCCCACGGTTCGACCTCCGCGCCATCGTGGTCGAGCCGGTGGCAGCCTTTGATCGGGTACGTGTGGATCGAGGCGAGCCGCATCCACTCAGCCTGCCACAGCCGCCCTCAGTTGGGCGTACGCCGGGTTCCATCCCCTGTACCTAAGCGGTAGTGGCTGGCGGCGTGACCGGTGCCGTTGTCTACGCTGTGCTCCGATAGTTCGGCCGCTGACAGGAGCCGACCGGCGTGGTTTCGGTTGGCCCGGTGCGGGTGATCCGGCGGTATCGGTGATCTGAGTGGAGGTTGCAGGGTGTCCGAAGCGACGGGGACGACAGCGGGCGGAATCCCCGGCTTGGGTGGACTCCTGCAGAAGTTGCAGGAGCAGGTCGGGCGCACCGAGGAGCTTCGTACGCAGCTTGCCGAGCTGGTTGGGCGCGCAGAGAGCCCGGACGGACTGATCCGCGTTGCCGCTACCCCGGACGACCCGGTGGCAGAGGTGGAGATTGATCCGCGGGCCATGCGCAACGCCTCCGAAGACCTGGCCAACCTTCTCCAGCAGGCGGTCCGTGATGCCAAGGCTGATCTGACCCGGCAGACCAGCGAGGTGTTGCGGGAGCAGATGGGTGAGAACGGCCCGATGTCGCTGGTGCACAACCCTGAGGCTGCCCGAGCCAAGCTGAACCAGTTGAACGAGATGGTCGAGTCCGGGTCACGGGATCTGAACCTGATGTTCGAGCAGATGCGACGGCAACTCAGGCTGTGATCACCCAGGGCTCGATCGGGGTCCCGTGAGGAGCCGGTTCAGCGGTTACCGGAGCGGAGCCGTAGCCGCAGCCAGACCACCACGAAGGCGCCGAGGCCGGAGACCAGCACAAAGAGGGTGATCCCTGGCGCAATGAGCCAGGGAAGCAGGCTGGTCGTCGCGGCTGACGGGGTCCCCCATCCGGTGATTTCCTGCCCGACGTCGGTGAACTCGGCACCGTTGACGGTCCCGGTGACGGTCGTACCGTTCGGCAGCTGCCAGGTACCACGGCAGGCCCGGGTGGACTTCGGGCCACTGAAATCGCAGGAAGCGACCTGGATGGTGACCCGCTCCACAGTCGCCAGCTTCACGACGAAGGTGCTCGAATACGCGACCAGCGCACCGAGGAGACCGAATACCAGGAGGACTCGGGCCCAGCGCGGCCGACCGGCCATCGGTACAGCCGGCTCGCGTTCCGGTTGGTAGTGATGCGATTGCACCCGCGAACCGTACCAAGGTGCCGCAGCGAGTTCGCGTTGACGAACTCGGGTTAGGGTCATCCGTTTCCGTCCGATGGGGAGGACAAATGATCTACGTGGACACCGGCGCCATCAGCGCGCTCGGCGCAACGATTGAGCGGGAGGTTGGCCCCGACCTGGACCGGGCGTCGGGCCAACTGGAGGAGACCCGTGGCATCGAGCACAGCAACTTCACGACGGTGGTGCCGTCGCTCGCCGTGGTCTACGTGGCGGCGGTCGAGTTCGTGGAGGAAGAGCTGAAGTCGAAGCGCAGCCATCTCGGCGAAATGAAGTCACGGCTGGAGCAGACCGCCAAGAACTGGGATGCGGCGGAGGAGTCGAGCACGATCCAGGTCGGCAGCTGTTCCTGAAAGGAAGTATCGATGGCAACCAGCTCTTCTGCTGCCGCCGCGAAGATCGCGTTGGTGGAGATATCGGTCGCTGCTGCGGTCATTCCAGCGGCCTGGCCGGTCGCTCAAATTGTCTACTTCAACCAGTGTGACCCGGAGGCCAGGATCGCCACCGGGCTCAAGTGGCTCGAAATTTACGACACCCTTGGTACGGCCAAGGGTGATCTGGAAGCGGCGGTCAGTGAGTTGTCGCCGCTGCAGTGGACTGGCGATGATCGGCAGGCGTTCGGCAAACACATCGTCGCCTACGACGTACAACTGCTCGGCACCCAGATCCTCGCCATCACCGTTGGCCTGACGTTGGTCTATGTCGGCAGCGTGCTGCTGATCCTGGTGATCACATACACGATCATCTCGACCATCCTCGCGGCGTTCGCGGTCTTCATCGCGGCAGCCGGCGCCACGGTGGTCGGCGCACCCGCCGCAGCCTCCGCAATGGCGACGGCCAACACCATCGCCGCGACATCGGCGACGGTGCTGCGGGCGGTGGAGAAGGCGGCGGAGTTGGCCGGGGTGGCCGGTGCGACCGCGATCGGCGGCGCCATGGCGTTCGACGTGGGCATGCAGTTGGGTACGGGCAACACCGACGTCCTCGGGAGCCTAGTCAAGGCCGCCGTGGATGGTTATGACAACGTCCTGGCCGGCTTCTTGTCCAAAGCAGAGCGTGATTTCGTCGGCCATGGCATATACAGCAGCGGTCGGCACGCTGCCAACCCGAACGGTCCGGGCTACCTCATGTACGGCCTCCTGACGCAGGTCGCCCCCGCCGGGAAGGACGACGACGGCAATAACACCTATGGCCCGAGCGGTGTGGTCGACAACCTCTGGAACAGCTTCGCCGACGGGGATGCCTGGAACGGCTAGCGTCACGCCGCCGGGCAGCTGACACGAGCCGAGGCAGCGCTGGGACTTCGGCAGGCGACATCGCTGATCGCCTGCCGAAGGGCGTGGAGGCAGGCGGTCTCGGCGTTTCGGCGCCAGACCAGGCCGAGGATGGAGCCCGGCAGGCCGGTCACCGGAACGAAGACGACATCCCGGCGGGCGTGGTGCTCGGCGGTGGGGCGGCAGAGCAGCAGCGCGCCGCGACCGGCGGCGACCAAGGTGATGGCCTCCTGCAGGGTGGTGACGCCCGGGCCGCGTGGGATGGGCAGGCCACCGGGAGTGGCGTCCGGTGCTTGGGCCTCGCGCCAGTAGGTGGGGGCCGGACCGTTCGTGGTGATCAATGGTGTGCCGGCAAGCTCCTCGGCGGAGAGGCTGGCCCGGCCGGCGAGGGGGTGGCCAGCAGCAAGGGCGAGGGTCTGCTGTCGAGGAGGAAAGACCGGACCGAGGACCAGGTCGGGCTCGTTGACCGGCAGGAGGACGAGGGCGGCGTCCACCTCACCGCGCCGCAGGCCACCAAACGGGTCGGTGAGCGGGAGTTCGACGATCTCGGCGACGCAGTCGCGGTGGCGGGCGTGGAAGAGCTCGATCGCGGCGAGGACCGGTTCGTCGGCCATGCCTTGGAAGCCGAGGCGGACCACGCCTTCGACGCTGCGGGCGGCGGCACGAGCATCCTTCACAGTGTCTCGGAGCGCTTCGTAGGCGGGGCGTAGTTCGGTGAGGAATTGCTCGCCGAGCGGCGTGAGGTGGACGCGGCGACTGGTCCGGTCGACGAGGCGGGCTCCGATCCTGTGCTCGAGGGAACGCAGCAGCTGGCTAACGCGGCTTTGCGATACGTAAAGCCGTTCGCCGGTGCGACCGAAGTGCAGTTCGTCGGCGAGGACGAGGAAGCATTCCAACTCGCGAATCTCCAGGCCA
>DASULK010000223.1:0-10948 GCA_036278255.1 Micromonospora sp. | reverse complement strand
TTGACCTTGCCGCTGTCGTACACCGGGGTGGCGGCGTCGACCAGCCTGGGGACGGCGGGAAGTCCCTGGCTCCGCGGGTCGGCGGGGTCCGGACCGGCCATCGCGGCCAGCATGATGGCCGCGTCCTTGGCATCCCGCGCCAACGGGCCGGGGTGGTCGCGGGTGTAGCTGAGCGGAATCGTGCCGGCCGCCGAGATCCGCCCCATTGTTGGCTTGATCCCCGTCAGGTTCTGCGCATTCGACGGTGAGGTGATCGAACCACCGGTCTGCGTACCGATACCGGAGGTGGCCATCCGGCCGGCCACCGCGGTGGCGGTACCGGTCGAGGAGCCACCCGGGTTGGTGTTGCGGTTGGTCGGCGTCCAGGCGTTGACGGTGGTGATAACCCCGGCGGGGGTGGTGGCGCGGGTGGTGGCCAGCGGCCCCATCTGCGTCTTACCGAGCACGATCGCACCGTTGGCCTTGAGCTGCGCCACGGCGGTCGCGTCGTACGGCGGCACAAAGTCCTGGAACAGGAAAGAGTTGGCCGTGGTCAGCACCCCTTCGGTGTAGAAGTTGTCCTTGATGGCCAGCGGGATGCCGTGCAGCGGGCTCCGCTGCGGCTGCCCAGCGGCGGCGCGGGCGGCCGCGATGGCTGCGTCGGCGACCACCACGTTGAACGCCTGGTAGATGCCGTCGTACGCGGAGATGCGGGCCAGGTACGCCTCAACCAACTGCTCGGGGGTGAGCTTGTTGGCGCGGATCAGCCAGGCCGCTTCGGCGATGGTCAGCTCGGTCGGGTCGGCCATCGCCTCGGGACGGGGCTTGACGTAGGCGTTCGCCCAGTTTCCCGGGACTGGGGTGCCCGTCCCGCCAGTGCCGGTCGGTGTGGTGGTTGCCTGTGCGATGGCGGGCAGCGCGATGCTGCTGCCCACGGTGGCGGCGGTGGCGAGCGCCGCGGCGCGGGCCAGGAATGCCCGGCGGTCCACCATGCGGTCGAGTGGTTCGTTCATCATGCTTTCCGCCATTCGGTGCTGGTTCCGGGGTAGAGGACCGGTACGTGCTGCTGCGACAGCGCTTTCGCGAGGTCGGCGTCGGTGCCGGCGGGAGCGGGTAGCTGGTACGCCGCGAGCGTGGCCACCGTGCCGCGCATGAAGGAACGCAGCGAGGACAAGACGGAGTCACGTCCGGGTGAGCCGGTGACCGGGTCGGCGGTGGTGCCGGGCGGAAGCTGATCCAGGTCGATGCCGAGGGCCGCGAGTCGGGCGCGGATCAGGATATTCAGTTCGGCGTCGGTCGGGGGTGTGGGTGCCATGGCGCTCCTCAATCAAGCGACTGAGTGTCGCGTTCTGTCGGAGCAGCCGAATCTAGGTTTCGGCTGCGGGCGACAGGCGCAGCCGGCCACAGACTTGATCAATATTTGACCTTGGCTGGGCGCTCTGTCCGGCCATGGACCTAATCGACGGTCGACATTGCCCCGTTTGGTACGGGCTGGGAATACTCCGGGCGGCGGGTGCGGCGAAGCGCCGAGAGGGTCAGCATGCTCCCGAGCAGCACGGCGAGCGCGGCGACGAGCCAGCCGTACCCGAAGCCGACCCACTCGGCGAGCCGCACCACCCCGAGGGAACCGACCAGTCCACCGAACTGCAGCGCCAACGATCCGACCGACAGCAGGGTGGCTCGCTGAGCTTCGGTGACCCGTTCGTGCAGCACCTCGTCGACCAGCGGGCCCGGCACCCCGACAAAGAGGTAGGCCGCCAGGTATCCGGTGGCGGCGAGGAGGAAGCCGCCGACCCCGACTGCGGCGAGGCCGAGCAGCGCGATGCCGACGGCAACCAGTCCGGTGCAGAGGGCCGCCACGGCCAGCGGATTCCCCAATGCGGCGCGTGCGCCGATCCGGCACAGCCCGGGTGCCCCGCCAGAACCGGCCGCGACGCCCAGCCACGCCCCGGTTGCCAGCAGCCCGTACGCGGCGGCGGCCCGTTCCGGACCACCGAGCAGGGCGGCGAACTGCAGCGGGGAGAGGATCTCCATGGTGACGATGGCGAGCCCGATGGCCGCCGTACGGGCCATCAGCAGCCGAATCACCGGGTCGTGCACGGCCAGCCGGATGCCACCGGCGATCTGGCCGGGGAGGGCGCGGAGTGCGTCGACGCCGTTGTCGGGTGCCGATCGGCGCTGCGGCTCGGCCATGAAGAGGGCGTGCGCGAGGAGGCTGAGCGCACCGATGGCGGCGGCGCCGAGCGCCGGTACGGAGAACGGGGAGAGCAGACCGTCAGCGGGCAGGGCACCGAAGAGCCGGGGAGCCGCCCCACCGATGATGGCGCCCACGCCGAGGCCGAGGGCTTCGATCGCCCAGCCACGGGAGAGTCCGGTGCGCAGCGACGCGGTCGCGTCGGCGGCGCGGACGGTGTCGACGTACCAGGCTTCCAGCGGTCCGGAGCCGAGGGCACGGCCGATCGCGGAGAGAGTGACCGCACCGGCGAAGTGCCACCACTGCTGAGCGACGGCCATGGCAGCCATCGCGGTGATGAAGGCGGTGTGGGAGAGCAGCATGGTGCGGCGGCGGCCGAGCAGGTCGGCGAGGCTCCCGCTGGGTAGCTCCAGGAGAACGATGAGGGCGGCGTAGAGGGCGAGGAGCAGGCCGGTGGTGGGCAGGTCGAGCCCGCGGGCGGTGAAGAGCAGCACCTGCACCGGAAACATCAGCCCGCTGGCGAACCAGCGCAGTGCGGCCAGGCCGAGGTAGCGGCGCTGCGCCTGCCGAAGAGTGAGCGTCACAACGGCATCTCCTCGAATGGCAGGAGGTGCAGGTAGATGCGGGTGTGGCTGACCGGCTCGCCGGGCTGCTCGGGGGCGGGCGGCTCGGTGCGGTAGCGGGCGAAGACCGCCAGCAGGTCGGTGTAGAGCGCGGCCAGTTGGGACGGGGCCAGTCGCAGCAAGTCGTCGAAGGCGCCGCCGAGTTCATCCCAGCGCGGGTCGCGCTGCTCCCGGCTGGCGAACCAGCGCTGGAAGTCCTCGACCGCCCGGAGCACCTGTCTGCGCTCCAGCGCGTCGCTGATTTCGCGCCCCTCCGGGTCGGTGGCCAGTTCGGCCCGGCTCCAACTGGTGATCCGCTGGGCCGCCCGCCAGCGTTTGTCGCGCCTGTTGGGCTGCTCGGGGTCTTCTTCGACGAAGCCGTACTTCGCGAGTTGGCGCAGGTGGTAGCTGGTCGAACCGCTCGACTCGTCGAGCCGGCGGCCCAGCTCGGAGGCAGTGGCCGGGCCGTCGTAGCGCAGTAGCGCGATCAGCTTCGAGCGGATCGGGTGGGCGATGGCCCGTAGTGCCGCTACATCCCGGACGGTGTGCTCGTGCTCGTCTGCCATGGGGCGACACTACGATCGCAAAGAGTTTTTTGCAAAGACTTTTTTGCGATCGCAGTGTCGGCCGTCAGGGTCGGGCCAGGAATGAGACGGTCACGCCCCCGAACGGGGTGCGGCGGGGCGGCGGGGCCGGCGGGAACGACCCGGCCGGGCCGATGCGCGGTGCGCCGAACGGGCCGCCGGCGCGGGTGGGGCGGCGATCGTCACCGGTACGCCGGACGGGGTGCGCGCCCCGGCCACCCGGGCCAGTTCGGGGTCGCCCGCGCGTACCCGCAACGACTCGGGGGTGATGCCGGCGATCTTCATCAGCCGGGCCACGTCCCGGCGCTGCTCGGGCAGGACGAGGGTGACCACAGCGCCGGCCTCGCCCGCACGGGCGGTCCGTCCGCCCCGGTGCAGGTAGTCCTTCGCCTCCTTCGGCGGGTCGACGTTGACCACCAGGTCAAGCCCGTCGACATGGATGCCGCGGGCGGCCACGTCGGTGGCGACCAGCGCGGTCACCACACCGGTGCGGAACTGCTCCAGGATGCGGGTGCGCTGCGGCTGCGACTTGCCACCATGCAGGGCCGCGGCCCGTACACCCTTGGCAAGCAGTTGCCGCGCCAGCCGGTCCGCCCGGTGCTTGGTCCCCGTGAACATGATCGTTCGGCCATCGCGGGCGGCGATGTGCGCGGTTGCGGTGGCCTTGTCGTCCGTTTCCACATGCAGCAGGTGATGGGTCATCGCGGTAACGGTGGCGGTGGTCGGGTCGACCGCGTGCGAAACCGGGTTGGTCAGGTAGCGGCGGACCAGCCGGTCGACGCCCCGGTCCAGGGTGGCGGAGAAGAGCATCCGCTGACCGCCGGGCGCCACCTGCTCCAACAGCTTCGTGACCTGAGGCAGGAAGCCCATGTCGGCCATCTGATCGGCCTCGTCCAGCACGGTGATGGCAACCTGATCGAGGCGGCAGTCGCCCCGGTCGATCAGATCGTGCAACCGGCCCGGGGTGGCGACCACCAGTTCAGCACCGGCCCGGAGGGCGTCGGCCTGACGTTGGAGAGACAACCCGCCGACCACGGTGGCGTGGCGTAGGTTGACGGCCCGGGCGTAGGGCGCCAGGGCTGCGGTGACCTGCTGGGCCAGTTCCCGGGTCGGCACCAGCACCAGCGCGAGGGGGCTTCTGGGCCGGGCCCGCCGCCCGGCGGTGCGGGAGAGCAGCGGCAGCCCGAAAGCGAGGGTCTTGCCGGATCCGGTGCGGCCCCGGCCGAGCACGTCCCGGCCGGCGAGCGAGTCGGGCAGGGTGGCGGACTGGATCGGAAACGGCTCGGTGATGCCGTTGGCCGTCAGAGCGGACAACAGCGCAGGGTTCAATGGCGCGTCGGTGAACGACGCGATGGTACGGGTCATTGCGGAACCTTTCCTCGACGGGCGGCACGTGTCGAGGAAGGCATCCGGCGAATATCAGCCGGGAATCGCAAGCACGAACCGAGGTTGGAAGTCGCCGGCCCACGGTGGAAAAGCCGCGGGCCGGCAGCGGTGTTACTCAGAGGGGGCGGATGTTCGCCGCCTGCGGGCCCTTCTGGCCCTGGGTGATGTCGAACTCGACACGCTGGTTCTCCTCCAGGCTGCGGTAGCCGGAGGACTGGATCGCGGAGAAGTGGGCGAAGACGTCGGCGCTGCCGTCATCCGGAGCGATGAAGCCGAAGCCCTTTTCCGAGTTGAACCACTTAACGATGCCAGTTGCCATTGTTTCGTCTCCTTGACGGAACGATCGGGCCGCGATTGTCGCAGACCGAGGAGGGTCGCCCGCACCGATTGCGCGGACGGGTGTCGCCTTGGTCGCCCCGTCCGGAGAACTCCGGACACAACAAAAGGCGCCTACGGTCACAATCCCGCAGGCGCACACAGAGCGTTTGAGACCACAATCGTCTCTGGGAACCAAAAACTGCAACACGCCAAGCGTAGCACCATCGACCGGCAACTGTCGGGCACGGGTGCAGGGGAGCCCTGTTCAAAAATTCGTCCCAGCAGAGCTGCCCTCGAATTCTCAGGTGCCCGTCCACCCGCCGGCGGTTAACGTCTACAGGGTGCGTGGGGACCAGTTGAAACCAGGCGACAAGATCATGGTGCGGCTGTGCAAGCACGAGGACCGGGATGTGCGGTATCCGGCGACCGTGCTGGGCGACGACGGGACGCACCTGGCGGTGCGGGCCCCCTGGGCCGGGGCAGCCGACCGAGACTTCGGCTTTGTCCGCTTCGAAGGTGGGGACCTCTTCACCGAGCACTACTGGCGCGACCGGTGGTATTCGATCAAAGAGGTACGCGACGCGAACGGCGGGTTGAAGGGCTGGTACTGCGACGTCACCCGGCCAGCGGTCGTAGAGCCGGGCTGGCTGACCGTCGAGGACCTCTACCTCGACCTGTGGCTGTCAGCCGACCGGGCCACGCTGCTGCGCCTGGATGAAGACGAGTTTCTGGCCAGCGGGCTGAGCGAACGGGACCCGGACGCCGCATCCGCCGCCAAGCTCGCGCTCGACGAGTTGGAACTGCTGGCCGACGACGCCTTCGCCCCACTGCTCCGCATGCCGTCGTAGCCGCGTGGGTCAGCGGGCGGGTTCGGGGAGGCCGGCGACCAGGGCGGTGAGGCCGGTGGCGTCGAGCAGATCGGCGGGGCGGACGGTCACCCCGTCGCGGACGTAGTGGAATCCGGCCCGAACCTGCCGCACCGGCACCCCGGCAAGTTCCGCCCAGGCGAGCCGGTAGGCGGCCAACTGCACCGCGGCGGCGTCCGCCTCGGTGCCGGAAGGTCGGCGGCCAGTCTTCCAGTCGATCACGTCGTAGCGGCCGGTGACGTCGCGGAACACCGAGTCCATCCGGCCACGGACCACCACTCCGGCAATCACGGTGGCGAAGGGCACCTCCACCTCGACGGGGGTGCGGTCGGCCCATTCGCTGGCCAGGAACCGGTCTTGCAGTTCGGCCAGGGCCTCGTCGGGGGCGGCGTCCTCATCGGCCGCGCCGGGCAGTTCGTCGAGGTCGAGCAGCCGGCCGCCGCCGTACCGCTGCTCCAGCCAGGCGTGGAAGGCGGTGCCGCGACGGGCGTAGGGGTCGGGGCGGGTGGGCATGGGGCGGCGCAGGGTGCGCGCGAGGGCCGCCGGGTCACGGCGCAGCGCCACCAACTGTGAGACGGACATCTGCCCGGGCAGGGTCACCTCGACCGGGCCGTGCCGGTAGGCGAGCCGCTCCCGCTCGGCGAGCAACAGGTCGACCTCTTGCCGCCAACGGGCGGCTTCCTCCTCGTCGTACGCGCGCCCGTCCTCAACGGAGTCTCCGGCGGGCGGCGGGGGCCCGACAGCCGCCTCCAGCCCGTCAACCATGAGCTTGCGGACCAGGGCGGCGGCTTCGGCGATCACCGGTCGGCGTATGCCCAGCGGGTCAGCCGGCCATTCAGCCCGCAGCACCATCTCGGTGGTGGGATTGAGCGTGTCACCGGCCGGCTCGGAGGTCCACACGTCGACAACACCGTCACCGGCGAGGCAGCTCTCCTGCAGTTCGCGGAGAAACACCGACGGGCCGCGCGGCTTCTTCACGTTCTCACCCCACCAGTAGCCGGAGCAGAGCAGCAGGCGGCGGGGGCGGGTGACGGCCACGTACGCCAGTCGGCGTTCCTCCCGTTCGTGGTGGGCGTGCCACTCTTCGGCGAAGGCGTCGAGCGCGTCGCGGACCTCTTTCTGGTTTTCGGCCGCGTCGAGGTTGAGGCGGGGCAGCCCGTCGCGGTCGCCGCGGAGCGGGAACGGCAGCACACCGAGTCCGCGCAGGTAGTGGTCGCCGCCCCGGATCGGGCCCGGCCAGACGCCGCGGGTGAGCCCGGCGACGGCAACGATGTCCCATTCGAGGCCTTTGGCGGCGTGGGCGGTGAGGATCTGCACCGCCCCTTCGGTGACTTCGACCTCGCCGGGGGCGAGTCCACGTTCTTCGTCCTCGGCGGCGGCGAGGTAGGCGAGGAAGGCGGAGAGCGGGGCCCCGTTCTCGGCGTCGCTGGCGAAGCGGGCGGCGACGTCGCCGAGGGCGTCGAGGTGGCCGCGGGCCAGGCCGGCGTCACCGCCACGCCCGCCGGTGCCGGCTCGTACGGCGACTTCGACGTCGAGTCCGATGGTGCGTTCGATGTCGGCGATGAGGTCGGGTAGCGGCTGGTCGAGGCGGTAGCGCAGCCGGGCGAGTTCCTGCCCGTACCCGCGGAGCCGGGCGTAGCCTTCCGCCGAGTAGGTCTGGGCGGGGCCGAGGTCGGCGAGCGCTTCGACGAGGGTGGCCTCGTCGAGGCGGTCGGGGATGATTTCCGGCTCACCGGAGACGTAGCCGCGGACGAGGTTGCGTCGTTCCAGCGCGATGGCTGTGGCACGTCGGTGCAGCGCCACCAGGTCGCGGGGGCCGATCCGCCAGCGGGGGCCGGTGAGCAGGCGCAGCAGGGAGGCCCCGTCGGTGGGGTCGGCGAGCACCCGCAGGGCGGAGACGACGTCGCGGACCTCGGGGGTGTCGAGCAGGCCGCCGAGGCCGACAACTTCAACGGGGAGGCCGCGGTCGCGCAGCGCCGCTTCGATGGCGGGGATCTGGCTGCGGAGCCGGACGAGTACGGCGGTGGTGGGACGTTCGTCGATGGGGATGTGTTCGGGGGGTACGTCGCGGTGCCGGGCCTGCCAGGCGGCGAGCACACTGTCGGCAATCCAGGCCGCTTCCGTCTCGAAGGTGTCCAGCAGCGCACAATGGACGGTGCGGCCGCGGGTGCCGGTGGTGGCCCGCCAGGCGATGGGGGCGTCAACGCGGGCGGCGGCAACGAGAGGGGCGACGCGGGCACCGGCGGCACGCAGCGGCGTGGCGAGCCGGTTGGCGACGCTGAGGATTTCGGGCCGGTTACGCCAACTGGTGGTCAGGCCGAGGACGCGGGTGGGGCGGCCGCGGTGGGCGAAGTCGGTGGGGAACCGGTCGAGAGTGCCGGCGCTGGCGCCGCGCCAGCCGTAGATGGACTGGCAGGGGTCGCCGACAGCGGTGACGGGGTGGCCGTCGCCGTAGAGGGAGCGGAGCAGCACCACCTGGGCGTGACTGGTGTCCTGGTATTCGTCGAGCAACACGACCCGGTAGCGGTCGCGTTCGATGGCCCCGACCTCAGGGTGGTCGCGGGCCACCTGGGCGGCCCGGGCCATCTGGTCGCCGAAATCCATCGCTTCGAAGCCGAGTTTGCGCTGCTCGTACGCGCGGACCAGGGGCAGGAGCCGCAGCCGGATCTGTTGGACAGCGAGCACTTTGCGCACGTCGGCGTAGAGCTTGCCGGGGCGGGACTGGACGTCGGCGAAGAACCGGCCGGTCCAGGCGGCGACATCGTCGGGGGTGACGAGGTGTTCGGCGAGTTCACCGGCGAGGGCGAGCACAGCGTCGGTGACGGTGCTGGGCATCCTGTCGACATCGGACATGTCGCCGGTGTAGTTGCGGACGATCAGGTCGACGATCTGCCAGCGGGAGGCTTCGGTGAGGAGCCGGGTGGTGGGTTCGTAGCCGGCCCGCAGCCCGTGTTCGGTGACGACGCGGGCGGCGTACGAGTGGTAGGTGGCGACGGTGGGTTCGCCGCCGAGCAGGTCGCTTTCGGAGTGGCGCTCTTCGCGACCGAGGCGGCGGACGAGCTGGCTGAGGCGGACGCGGATGCGGTGGGCAAGTTCGCCGGCGGCTTTGCGGGTGAAGGTGAGACCGAGGATCTGGTCGGGACGGACGTAGCCGTTGGCGACGAGCCAGAGGACGCGGGCGGCCATGGTTTCGGTTTTGCCGGAGCCGGCACCAGCGACGACGAGGAGCGGCTGCACGGGGGCGGCGATGATGGCGGCCTGCTCGCCGGTGGGCGAGTGCAAGCCCAGCAGCCGGGCGAGTTCCCGCGGGGTGTAACGCGGCCCGGCGTCGGCAGCCGCCACCCGGCTAGCAGCGCGTGTGGAGAGCTGCGTCACGACCCGCTCCATCGCTGGCACGGTCCGAGGAGCAGCTTCCGGTCGACCATGCGCAGAGCGTAACGGTCACCCCTGACGTTGATGATGTACGGGCATCACCGAGCTCGAGGCCGACCTTGCCGACGCGTCCGATCGCCCGCCGCACCAAACTGAGTACGAAAATCCTTGAAGAAATCTCAACGGAGCCTGTCGGATCGAGGCAGCGGCGCTCGTAGCAGGGGTGAGGGCGGCCGAGGGGGCGGCCACACGACGACAGGAGATGATCCCGATGGCGCAGTACCTGATTTCCGTGCTCGACGACACGACCGGCTCCGCCACTGTGGAGGAGATGGCCGCGATCGGCGCGTTCAACGAGCAGCTCAAGGCCGAGGGCCACTGGGTCTTCGCCGGCGGCCTCGCGTCGCCCAGCACGGCCACCGTCGTCGACGGCCGGGACGGGGAGGCGGTGTTCACCGACGGGCCCTACCTGGAATCGAAGGAGTACGTCGGCGGCTTCTGGATCATCGAGGCCCCCCACCTCGACGTGGCGCTCCGGCTCGCCGCCCTAGGGTCGAAGCACTGTAACCGGAGGGTCGAGCTCCGGCCGTTCCTGCGTGCATGACCGACGTTGACGAGGTGATCACACGGGTCCACCGCGAGGAGTGGGCCCGGGTGGTCGCGACCCTGGCCCGGCGCTTCGGCGACCTCGACATCGCCGAGGAGATGGCCGCCGAGGCGTTCGCGACCGCCGTCGAGCGCTGGCCGGTCGACGGCGTCCCTCCGAGTCCCGGCGCGTGGCTCACCACCACCGCCCACCGCAAGGCCATCGACCGGATCCGGCGCGAGGTCAGGCGCGAGGAAAAGCACAAGGAGGCGCTGATGCTGTCCGACACCCCTGATCCGCTCGGCGCCATCGACGACGACCGGCTCCGCCTCATCTTCACCTGCTGCCACCCCGCTCTCGCCATGGACGTACGGGTTGCGCTGACCCTGCGGATGGTCGGCGGGCTCACCGTGCCCGAGATCGCCCGCGCGTTCCTGGTCCAGGAGACCACCATGGGCCGGCGGATCACCCGCGCGAAGGCGAAGATCAAGGCGGCGAAGATCCCCTACGGCGTGCCGTTACGTGCGGACCTCCCGGCCCGGGTCACCGGGGTGCTCGCCGTCCTCTACCTGATCTTCAACGAGGGCTACCTGGCCTCGGACCCCGAGAAGGAGGCGGTCCGCAGCGACCTGACCGCCGAGGCCATCCGGCTGACCCGGCTGGTCCGTGCCCTGATGCCGGCGGACGGCGAGGTTGCCGGACTCCTGGCGCTGATGCTTCTGACGGAGGCCCGCCGGGCCGCGCGGGTGTCGGCGAGCGGTGAGCTCGTCACCCTCGACGAGCAGGACCGCGGCGCCTGGGACCGCGAGCTGATCGCCGAGGGCCACGCCCTGGTCCGCGCGCGCCTCGCCTCCGGCCAGGCGCCGGGGCGTTACCAGATCCTCGCCGCGATCAACGCCGTCCACACCGACGCCCGCGACGTCCGTGACACCGACTGGTCGCAGGTCGTCGCGCTCTACGACCAGCTGGTCCGCCTCGACCCCTCGCCGATCGTGCGGCTCAACCGGGCGATCGCGGTCGCTGAGCTCGACGGCCCGGAGGTCGCCCTGGCGGAGGTGGAC
>DASULK010000222.1:0-6176 GCA_036278255.1 Micromonospora sp. | reverse complement strand
CTTGAATCTTGCCCGGGCTACGCCAAGCTCGGGTTGACCGCGTGGCGTGGCTATCTGTACCAGGTGGGGCATTGGCTGGTGCGCCGAGGCGACAATACCGGGATTCGGGACATCGCGGTGAAGGCCGAACGCTATCCGGGGCGGGACGCCGCGCAACTCATGCAGGACGTGCGTCGCGTCGTGCAGGCGTGCCCCGAGTTCGGGCTGGGGAACTCCGAGGCGGCAGGCCCCGACCGTCCTGCGGAGACGTGGGTGACGTACCAGGTACTGAAGAACGATTTTGCGGGCGACTCGTCGGTGCTGGTGCGGTCGGTGGCGGTACCGAGGGATCTGGCCACGGGGCAGCAGTTCGGCGTGCGGGTGGTCACCCTAATCGCGGTCGTCCAGGTTGGTGACCTGGTCACCACGGTGTCCTGGTACGAGGGCACACCGGAGCAGATGACCGTCCTGGCGCAGCGGGCGGTCCCTCGGTTGTGTACGGCGGCCAGGCCACGCTGCTGATAGCTGGTGCAGGCCCTCGGCGCGGAGCGATGCGGCTCACCTCCAGCCCCGCGTGATCTAGGGTAAATTCGCGTGTTTATAGATCAAGTAGCGGGAATTTGCCCTAGATCGACAAGAAGAGAGGGGAGAGGGCGTCAGAGTGGGATGTTGCCGTGTTTCTTCGGCGGCAGGGTCTCCCGCTTGGTGCGCAGCAGCCGTAGCCCGCGCACGATCTGCGCCCGCGTCTCCGAAGGGGCGATCACCGCGTCGACGTAGCCCCGCTCGGCGGCGATGTACGGGTTCGCCAGCGTCTCCTCGTACTCCTGGATCTTCTGCGCACGCAGCGCGTCCGGGTCCTCGACGGTGGCCAGTTCGGAGCGGTAGAGGATGTTGACCGCACCCTGCGCGCCCATCACCGCGATCTGCGCGGTGGGCCAGGCGAAATTGAGGTCGGCGCCGAGGTGCTTGGAACCCATCACGTCGTACGCCCCGCCGTAGGCCTTGCGGGTGATCACGGTGACCTTCGGGACGGTGGCCTCGGCGTAGGCGTAGATCAGCTTGGCGCCGCGGCGGATGATGCCGTCCCACTCCTGCCCGGTGCCGGGCAGAAACCCGGGGACGTCTACAAAGGTCAGGACCGGGATGTTGAAGGCGTCGCAGGTACGGACGAACCGGGCGGCCTTCTCCGAGGCGGCGATGTCCAGACAGCCGGCGAAGTGCATCGGCTGGTTGGCGACCACCCCGACCGGGCGCCCCTCGATCCGGCCGAACCCGACCACGATGTTCTGCGCGTACAGGGGCTGCACCTCGAGGAATTCGCCGTCGTCGAGGATGGCCTCGATGACCCGGTGCATGTCGTACGGCTGGTTGGCCGAATCGGGGATCAGCGTGTCCAGGTCGAGGTCGGGCTCCAGGCCCGCAACGGCGTCGTAGATCGGCGGCTCGTCCATGTTGTTGCTCGGCAGGTACGCCAGCAGCGCCTTGACGTAGTCGATCGCATCTTCTTCGTCGGTGGCCAGGTAGTGCGCGTTGCCGCTGCGGGTGTTGTGGGTGCGCGCCCCGCCCAGCTCCTCCATCGCCACGTCCTCTCCGGTCACCGTCTTGATGACGTCGGGGCCGGTGATGAACATGTGCGAGGTCTGGTCGACCATGACGGTGAAGTCGGTGACCGCGGGGGAGTAGACCGCCCCGCCGGCGCAGGGGCCCATCACCAACGAGATCTGCGGGATCACCCCGCTGGCGCGGACATTGCGGAAGAAGATGTCGCCGTAGAGGCCGAGGCTGACCACGCCCTCCTGGATTCGAGCGCCGCCGGAGTCGTTGATGCCGATCACCGGGCAGCCCATCTTCATCGCCAGGTCCATCACCTTGACGATCTTGGTGCCGAAAACTTCGCCGAGTGAGCCGCCGAAGACGGTGAAGTCCTGGGCGAAGACGCAGACCTGGCGACCGTCGATGGTGCCGTATCCGGTGATCACCCCGTCGCCGTAGGGGCGGTTCTTCTCCAGCCCGAAGTTCGTCGACCGGTGCCGGGCCAGCTCGTCCAGTTCGACGAACGAGCCCGGATCCAGCAGCATCTCGATCCGCTCCCGCGCGGTCTTCTTGCCCCGCGCGTGCTGCTTCTCCACCGCCCGCGCCGAACCGGCATTCGTCGCCTCGTCGACCCGCCGCCGCAGGTCGGCGAGTTTCCCCGCGGTGGTCTGGAGGTCGATTTCGGTTCCACCCTGCGGTGCAACGTTTGGCTGCTCAGTCAAGTGCCCAGTCACGCCCAGGATCGTAACCTCGAGCCCCACACACCTGGTTGATCATGAGGTTATCGCCGTTTTCGGGTCCGGATTCGACGGTAACTTCATGATCATCAGGAGTGGGGGTGCCGTAGGCTGACCGGATGACCGGCTCGCCGTACACCGATCTGGAGCGCCCGCCGCTAAACGCGCGGCGACTGGAGCAGGCCCTGATCACGTCCGGCGGGCTGTGGACCCGGCTGGACCTGCGCCGGGAGACCGGGTCAACCAACGCCGACGTTGCCCAGGCCGCCCACGCCGGCGAACCGGCGGGCCTGGTCGTCGTGGCCGAGCGGCAGACGGCCGGCCGGGGGCGGCGCGACCGCGGCTGGGTCTCACCGGCCCGGGCCGGCCTTGCGGCCAGTGTCCTGCTACGTCCCGGCGAGGCGGAGCCGGCCCGCGATTGGCCGATCGCGCCCCCCACCACGTACGGCTGGCTCCCGCTGCTCGCCGGTGTCGCGCTCGCCGAAGCGGTGGTCCGGCTGACCGAGCTGGACGCCGTGCTGAAATGGCCGAACGATCTGCTGGTCGGCGGAGCGAAATGCGGGGGCATCCTCGCCGAGGCGGTGCCCGCCGCGGAACCCGGGCTGCCTCCCGCGATCGTGCTCGGCATCGGGCTCAACGTCACCCTGCGCGCCGATGAACTGCCAGCCACCCCGACCGGCCTGCCCGGAACCTCGCTGAAACTGGCCGGCGCCGTGGCCACCGACCGCGATCCGCTGCTGCGTGCGCTGCTGCGCGGGCTGGCCCGGTGGTACGACCGCTGGCGAGACGCCGCCGGTGACCCCCAGGCGTGCGGCCTGCGTGCGGCCTATCTGCGCAGCTGCGCGACGGTCGGACGCGAGGTGCGGGTGCTGCTGCCGACGGGGGACGAGCTGCTCGGCACCGCGACCGGGATCGACCTCGACGGGCAACTGGTGGTCCGAACCGCCGCGGGCGAGCGGGCGGTCTCCGCCGGCGACGTCCTGCACGTGCGGACGTGAACCACCCGGGCGGCTGGACACGCGGCGGTCAGGTGACCCCGACACTGGCGACGAGCCGCTACCGTCAGCGCGGAACTCTACAGTCGCGAGGAGGCTGGCGGTGGCTTTTCCGGAGGACATGCTCACCAAGGACGAGCATGTCGTGTTACATCTGCACCCGCACTGGCGGGCCTTGATCCGGCCGGTGCTGGTCCCGCTCCTGGCCGCCGCCGCCGTGGTGGCCGGGTTTATCCTGCTCCCTTCGGGCAGCGCCGGCACCATCGGCCTCTACGCGATCGCCGCCGCCGGCCTGGTGCTGGTGCTCTGGCTCACGTTCTGGCCGTTTCTGGTCTGGCGCACCACCCACTACATCTTCACCAATGAGCGGGTGATTCTGCAGCACGGCGTCTTCTCCCGGGAGCGCCGGGACATCCCGCTCGGCCGGATCAACGACCATGCGATGAACCAGAGCTTCATGGAGCGGCTGCTTGGCTGCGGCACGCTGACCATCGAATCGGCTGGCGAGCGCGGCCAGTCGGTGCTGGTCGACGTGCCGCGGGTCGGTCGGGTGCAGACCAAGCTCTACGAGCTGGTCGAGGAGCACCACGACAAGCACTCGCTCGGCGACGGTGAGATGCGGGAGATCCTGGCCGACCTCCGGGAGGGGAAGCCGCTGCGCGGGCAGCCCCAGTAGTCACCGACGGGTCAGGCGCCGCGGGCTGCCGGCCGGCGGTCGGCAGCCTCCAGTTCGATGGCGAATTCGGCCGCCAACGCCGCATCGAGCGATGCGGAAATCTGCCCCAGCGGAACAAGTTCATCGAGATCGTCGTCAACGTCGTCAACGTCGGCTGCTGCGGCCCGCAGCACCGCCGACCCCGCCGGGGACGTCTCCGCGGCGGGTATCGCCGCCACGGCCGGGGCCGCTGGTGGCGAAGGTGGTGCGGTCTTGAAGACGAACGTGCGGTACGACCAGAACCGGAAAACCGTGCCCAGAAACAGGCCGACCGTCTTGGCGACATTGAGCGCGAGCAGGCCGGTGATGCCGAAGCCGTACTTCGCTACACCGAGCGCGCCCAGTTCGATGAGCAGACCGGTGGCGTTGAAGAGGAAGAAGAGCGCCGACTCGCGGTGCATCGCCGATCGCGGGCGGTCCCGGTAGGTCCAGTACCGGTTCATGAGATACGAGGAGATCGTCGCGATCGTCGCGGCGATGATCGTCGCTTTCAACTGCCCGGTGACGAGGACCGTGAGTACCAGGGTGTTGAAGACGGCATAGTTGATGATGGTGTTGATGCCGCCCACCGTGCCGAATTTGAGTACCTCGTGAAAGAGGCTTCGCCATCGGTCGGGCAGTAGGCGGACCAATCGCATTCAGTCACCTTACGGGAGCCCGGGAACTCCCCGTGCCCCGGCCGTGGCGCGATGGGGGATGCGTCACGTGGTCGGGGTCGAAGGCTTTCACTCGCCTTGGGTCCCCGCCATCGACGTCCCGCCGGTAGGTGCGCCGATGAAGACGAACCGGCGGTACGCCCAGAACCGGAAGAGGGTGCCGAGCACGGTCCCCACGATGTTGGCCGCGATGTTCTCGGCTAACAGGGTGCGGAACACCCGGGGCCAGAGACTCCCGAGCAGGTTGTTGATCCCCAGGCAGGCCAGGCCGATACCGAGACCGACCGCGTTGAAGACGAAGTAGAGCAGGTACTCGCGGGCCAGGCTGGAGCGTTCCCGGTGGCGCCAGGTCCAGAACCGGTTGCCGATGAAGGCGACGGTGGCGGCCGCCACGGTGGAGAGGACCTTGGCGGGCATCGAACTCCACTCGAAGCCCACTCTGGCGAAGTTGAACAGTCCGAAGTCGACCACGAAGGCGACCACGCCCACCACACCGAACTTCCCCACCTCCTGGACAAGGTGGCGGAAGCGGCCGAGCAGCGCACCCCACCATCCTTGCCGCAGGCCCGAGGGCGAAGGTTGGCTCCCCGTGACGGTCGCTGGCACGTGATTGAGCGTACCGGCTGAGTGGATCTGATACGCCGTACTCCCCAATTACACGCCATTCTCCGAGGAGATCGGGGGCCGACTGACGCATTTGCGCGAAGCTGCGCGGAGGAGTGGAGAAAGGGGCGCCTACGGACAGATTCGTGATGGCTTGTGTAGTTCTTCACAACGGTCCGAGGTGTCCGGCCGGGTTAGGCCGTCTACGCTGAGCGCGACTCCCGGACTTTTATCGCGGCGGGCGGTTAACCGCCCGTCATATCTGGGCATCCCCACGCAGGGTCAGCGTCGACCACGAGGAGATTAGGTCATGAGTGCTCCGGCTACTACGAGAACACCGGGTCTGGAGAATCCGCCGACAACCAACCGGAAACTGATCGACTGGGTCAAGGAGGTTGCCGAGCTGACCCAGCCGGAGCGGGTGGTGTGGGTGGACGGCTCGGACGAGGAGTGGCAGCGCCTCACCGATGAGTTGGTGGAGGCCGGAACGCTCGTACGGTTGAACCCGGAACGCAAACCCAACTCCTTCTACGCACGTACCGACCCGTCCGACGTCGCACGGGTGGAGGAGCGGACGTACATCTGCTCGGCCGATGAGGCCGATGCCGGGCCGACCAACAACTGGATGGCCCCGGCCGAGATGAAGCGGACCATGACGGACCTCTACCGGGGCTGTATGCGCGGCCGGACGATGTACGTCATCCCCTTCTGCATGGGCCCGCTGGAGGCGGAAGATCCCATGTTCGGTGTGGAGATCACCGACAGCCCGTACGTTGTCGCCTCCATGCGGATCATGACCCGGATGGGTGCCAAGGTGCTCGCGGGCATGGGTGACCGCGACTTCGTCCACGCCCTGCACTCGGTCGGGGCCCCGCTGGCCCCAGGCGAGCAGGATGTGGAGTGGCCGTGCAACGAGACCAAGTACATTTCGCACTTCCCTGAGACCCGGGAGATCTGG
>DASULK010000221.1:0-54875 GCA_036278255.1 Micromonospora sp. | reverse complement strand
CTCCCGTAGCACCGCGTCGCGCATCAGCGCAGCGATGGGCTTGTTGCTTCGGTTGACCAGAGCGACGACGTCGTTCCACCTCCGGCGGACCTCCGCGGCATCCACGTCGCCGGAGGCGGCGCCGGGCCGGGGCGGCTCGGGCGTCGCCGGATCGGGCATTACCGCTTCGGGCGGCACCGGGCGGGCCGCCGCCGGCTCGGGGCGTACCGGATCAGCGGCCACCGCATCGACGGAGACGGCTGTCGGCGCGGAGGGTGCGGTGGCGGGGGCATCGCTGCGGGCGGAAGCCACTGATATCGGGCTGCCGGTGGGAGCCGGTGTGGCGGGTACGGTATCCGGGCGCATCGGCGGCGCGAAGCCGGCAGCGCCCGCCGGCAGGCCCGCGAGCCGCTGCTCCATCCGTTCCAGGCGCTGCAGCAGCGCGCCGGTGGAATCCTCCGCGCCGGGCAGCAGCATGCGCGCACAGATCAACTCCAGCAGCAGCCTGGGTGCGGTGGTGCCCCGCATCTCGATCAGGCCGTTGTGCACGATGTCGGCGCAGCGCGACAGGGTCGCCGCCCCCATCCGCCGGGCCTGCGCGGCCATCCGCTCGATCTGGTCTGTCGGCGCGTCGATCAAGCCCTTACTCGCCGCGTCCGGCACCCGATCCAGGACGATCAGGTCACGTAGCCGTTCCAGCAGGTCGGCGGCGAAACGCCGTGGGTCATGCCCGGCCTCGGCGACCCGGTCGATAGCGGCGTAGGCGGCGGCGCCGTCGCCGGCGGCAAGCGCGTCACACATCTCGTCGAGCAGTCCGGAGTCGGTCACCCCGAGCAGCGCGACCGCACGGGCATAGCTGACCCCTTCGGGGCCGGCGCCGGCGATGAGCTGGTCGAGCACTGACAGGCTGTCCCGGGCGCTGCCGCCCCCGGCGCGGACCACCAGCGGGAAGACCGCCGGCTCGACCGTGACTCCCTCGGCGGCGGTGAGCTGCTCCAGGTACGGGCGCAGCACGCCGGGGGGGATCAGTCGGAACGGGTAGTGGTGGGTCCGGGACCGGATCGTCCCGAGCACCTTCTCCGGCTCAGTGGTGGCGAAGACGAACTTGACGTAGTCCGGTGGCTCCTCGACCAGCTTGAGCAGCGCGTTGAAGCCGGCCGACGAGACCATGTGCGCCTCGTCGATGACATAGATCTTGTAGCGGCTACTGACCGGGGCGAAAAACGCCCGTTCACGTAGTTCCCGGGCGTCGTCGACACCGCCGTGGCTGGCCGCGTCGATCTCGATGACGTCGATCGAGCCGGCGCCGTCGTTCGCCAGCGAGCGGCAGGATTCACAGGTGCCGCAGGGTTCCGGGGTCGGCCCCTGCTCACAGTTGAGCGAGCGGGCCAGGATGCGGGCGCTGGATGTCTTGCCGCAGCCACGCGGGCCGGAGAAGAGGTAGGCATGGTGCAGTCGCCCGCTGCGCAGCGCCTGCGACAACGGTTCGGTGACGTGCTCCTGCCCGATCACCTCGGCGAACGTACGCGGCCGGTATTTGCGGTAGAGCGCGAGTGCCACCCGCCCCGCCTCCTCTCGACACCCGGCCCATTCTCCGCCAGCCCGACCACGGGGGACCACCCTGGGGGAAGTAAGGGTGCCTTTTATCGCCTCTGGGCGGATTCCAGGTCCCTATTTTGGCGGGGGCCGCATAACGAGCGTGCAGCCGAGACGTAAGGGCCCCCCGTGCACCCGACAGAGCTCGCTTATCCTTGCTGCCTTCCGGCCCTGGGGAGGTTCACGAGATGAACGCCGCACGGGGGGCATCTGCCAGTGTACCCGGGGCCGCCGCGAACTGCACGGGCGCGCCGGCGGGTACGGGGGGAGCAGGCATCCCCAGCGAGCCTGTATCCTTTGCCACGGAGGATTCGCCTAGAGGCCTAGGGCGCACGCTTGGAAAGCGTGTTGGGGGCAACCCCTCACGAGTTCGAATCTCGTATCCACCGCCCACTGGCGGAAAGCCACGAGGAAGGCCCGGACCGGTCACCCGGTCCGGGCCTTCTGCGTTTTCCGGCGCCGACGGCCCCCGCGGTCATGATGTTGCTGGCGGCAGGCCTAGCGGGCGGGCCTCAACTGGTGGTGGAGACGGGCCCGGAGGGGGTGGTGATCGGCTCCGGGGAACCGAAGAGCCCGATCAGCCCGGAGACCCACAGCTGGCGATACACGGTGAGGTTCGGGTTTACGACGACAAACGGCACCCGGCACGCCGAAGCCGCGTGGTAGCAGCCGACCAGCACTCCAATCCCCACACTGTCGATCATCGATACGAGTCGCATGTCGCACCGAATCTGCTCCGGTTGCGGGCCCGCCAGAATGTCGGTGACGAGGTCGCGGACCTCGTGGGCGTTGCTCAGGTCGATCTCCCCGCGCAGGGAGATCTCCACGATACGGCCGTACGCCGGCTTGGCTACCACGGACAGGGTCACGTGGGTCACCTCCTCGATCCGCGCGTCGCCAACCTGCTGGCTATGCGCCCGGTCAAGAAAAAATGTCGTACGCAGGTTTGTGCCACCTGTCACGCTACTCACTTCTGCCGATAACCTCTACAACCACGGCGGCGAGTCGTACAAACGTGCTATCAACCGACGGGTGGACCGGACCACGGAGAAGGACTACCGTCCGGTTATCGGGGGGTGCCATGAAGCCGCGCGCCATCGCAATGATCATCCCGCTGCTGCTCGCGGGGACGCTCAGCGGATGCACCAGGACCACCGACCCACGTCCGAGACCGACCGCCCGGTCGTACGGCCCGAATGTGGTCCATTTCGATGGGGTGGGTGATGTCGGATTCGGCGACACCACAGCGGAGTTGACCCGGCGCGGCCTCCTCGCGGCCCAGCCCGGGCCCTGCGGCCCCCAACTGGCCACGCTCCCGTCGGTCAGTCCGGTCTTCGCCAGTGACCGGCTGGTCCTGCTCTGGGCCGAACCGCCCACCCATACGCCCGAAGGAGTGAGCGTGGGCACCGGCATTGAGGACGTGCGTGCCGCCTATCCCCGCGCACAGGAACTGGCCGCCCCGGCAGAGACCTACCGCTTCGACGGCCTGCTGACCCGGCAAGGCGATCGCGCCTATCTCTTCCTGCACGACGGGAAGACCGTGCGCAAAGCCATCGCCGGGTACGCCGAGTATGTCCAGCGGCTCTTCAACGACGGATTCGGCACTTGCTGACAGCAGAACACCCGGCTGGACCGTACGGACCGGCCGGGTGTTCACCTGCCTATCAGCGGTGGCGGAGGGATTTGAACCCTCGGAGGGCGTGAACCCTCTCGCGCTTTCGAGGCGCGCTCCTTCGGCCACTCGGACACACCACCGCGGAGAAGGGTACCTGACCGTTGATGTACCCGTCGAAGCGCATACCCGTCCCATCGGTGGCACCGGGGAGACCTGGCAGGATCACCTGGCATGAGTACGCACATCGGCGCGAAGCCGGGCGAGATCGCCGAGCGGATCCTGATGCCGGGCGACCCGCTGCGGGCCAAGTGGATCGCGGAGACCTACCTGACCGATACCAAGTGCTACAACACCGTCCGCGGCATGTTGGGCTTCACCGGCAGGTGGTCCGGCGTCGAGGTGTCGGTGCAGGGCTCGGGCATGGGGATGCCGTCCGCCTCCATCTACATCCACGAGTTGATCAACGAGTACGGCGTGAAGAGCCTGATCCGGGTCGGCTCCTGCGGCGCCCTCACCGAGGACCTGCGGTTGCGGGACGTGATCGCGGCGAACGGCTCCTCCACCGACTCCGCCATGAACCGGGTCCGCTTCGACGGCCTGATCGATTACGCCCCGGTCGCCGATTTCGGGCTGCTGCGCACCTCGGTCGAGGTGGCCGAGCGGCGCGGCATCCAGATGCGGGTGGGGCCGGTCCTGGCGGCGGATGCTTTCTACACCGACCGGCCGGATCTCTACGACACTCTGGCCGACTACGGGGTGCTCGCCGTGGAGATGGAGTCGGCGGCGCTCTACACGATCGCGGCCCGCTTCAAGGCGCGGGCACTCACCCTGCTGACGGTCAGCGATCACATCAAGACCGGGGAGAAGACCAGCGCTGAGGAGCGGGAGCAGACCTTCGGCGAGATGGTCGAAATCGCCCTCGACACCATCATCACCTGATCCGCCTCCCCCTCCCCGCCTCCTCCCCCTCCCCGTTCGCGTTGATCAGGGAGTTGGTGGGCGTGTCGTACGGCGTGTCACTGCACCAACTCCCTGATCATCTCTGATCGGCGGGATAAAAGTACGACCGGTCGGCTGGTTTAGTGTAGGCTGCCACCCATGACCATCGACGGCCGCATCGCACGCGGTGACCGCACCCGGGCGGCAGTGCTCGACGCCGCCGTGGCGTTGGCCACCGAAGCGGGCCTCGACGGACTCTCCCTCGGCCAACTCGCCAACAGCCTCGGCGTCAGCAAATCCGGCCTCTTCGCCCACTGGCGCTCCAAAGAGGAGCTGCAACTCGCCACCATCGACCGCGCCCGCGAGCAGTGGGCGGAATTGGTCGTCACGCCCGCCCTGCGGGCCCCGCGCGGCGTACGCCGGCTTTGGGCGCTGCACGAGGCACGCCTGGCGTTCTATCAGGCGGCCGTGCTGCCCGGCGGCTGTTTCTTCGCCAGTGTCGAGTTTGAATACAAGGCCCGACCAGGCGTCGTACGCGACCGGATCGCGGAAGTGCTCCGTGATTGGACGGCGCTGGTTGAGCGACTCGCCGCGGAAGCGGTGGCTGCCGGAGAGTTGCGGGCCGACGTTGCCCCGAGGCAACTGGCCTACGAGTTCGAGGCGCACGGCATGACCGCGGTCATGCGGTCCCGGCTGCTGGCGCCGGAGTCCACCTATCCCCTTGCTCGGCGCGCGCTGCTGGACCGGCTGCACGCGCTCTGCCCCGATCCCACCCTGCTACCGGAGGATTGAGATGTCCGTCGTCACCACCGAGCACGCTGCCGAGTCGCCCGCCGAGCGGTTCGAGGTCGAATTCGGGCAGGTCGAGCCCGTCGTGGTCTATTTCGACGACTTGGATCCCCTGGGCGTCGTGCACAACGCCCGGTACGCGGTGCTGCTCGAACGCGCACTTTCCCGCTACTGGGCCGCCCACGGTCATTCCTTTGCGAACGGCCGGCCCACCTCGCCGGATGTGGTGCATGCCGTACGGGAGTTCACCATCACCTATCGTCAGCCGATCCGGGGTACCGGCCGGATCGCCGTACATTTCTGGTTGAACCATTTCGGTACCACCGGCGCCGAGTACGGCTTCCGCTTCCTCTCGGCTGACGGTGGCACCGTCTACGCCGACGGCCGCCGGGCGATTGTCCGGCTCGACCCGGCGACCCTGCGGCCGACAGAGTGGAGCGATGCCGCCCGAGCGGTCGCCGCGACGCTGCTCCGCCCATCGCCCTGACCTCTCCCCCTTCCCTTCCCCCCCTTTTTTCGTTGATCAGGGAGCTTGGTGGGCGTGTCGCCTGGCGTGTCCCACTACCAAGTCCCTGATCAACTCCGCATCTGAACTCGTAACGGGGACGGCCACGCAGACCAGCTCATCGTCCTAGCAGAACTTTCCATGATCAGGGCGTTGTCCACAGCCGCCGCTCTTATCCACAGGCTGAGGCTCATGGACTGTACGGCCGCACGGCACCGTAAGATCCTCGGCCGGCATGACGACATCTCTCGATCGACTTGCCGCCCAGCAGGACGGAATCGTGACCGCTGCCCAGTGTGTGGCTGCCGGACTGAGCCGTTCCGACATCGCCTTCCGGTGCCGGAACGGCTCATGGCAGCGGGTATTCCGAGGCGCCTACTTCACAGGTCCGGCGGGTGAAGTGCCGCTGCGGGCACGCATCCGAGCCGCCCTGCTCACCCTCGGACCGCACGCAACCGCCACCCTCACCTCCGCCGCGTACCTGCACGGCTTCCCGATACTCCCTCCAGACCCCTTGGTCCAGGTCTCCGCGCCCGCCCAGCTACGCCGGCTCGACCAGGATGGACTGACCGTCCGGCAGTTGGTGCTGGATGAACGGGACGTCGCACTCGTTGACGGCATGCGGGTGACCTCGCTCGTGCGTACGACAGCGGATCTCGTGCTCGCACTGGGCAGGTATGGCGCGGTAAGCATGCTCGACGGATTGATCCGTACTGGCCTCCTCGATCCTTCGGCTCTTCCCGCCGTCAGCGCCTTGATCAAAGGGCGCCGCGGTGCCGTAGGAGGCCGGCGGCGATTGGCTGAGGCGGACGGGCGGGCCGGCTCGCCTCTTGAGACCCGGATCCGGCTCATCTGCGTTGATGCTGGCCTCGCCCCAGAAGAATTGCAGTACGTCGTCCGGGACGGGACGGGTCACATTCTCGCTATCGCGGATCTCGCCTGGCCAAGCCGGCGGCTGCTGGTCGAGGCCGACGGAGCCGTTGTGCACAACCGCCCGGAGGCTCTCTACTGGGATCGGCGCAGGCAGAACGAACTCGTAGCACGAGGCTACACGGTGCTTCGGTTCACCTGGGCCGATGCGATGCGTCCCGGGTATGTGGTCAACGCCGTCAGCCGGGCGCTGCAGGCGACCGCCGCAATCTCTGCCTAAGTCGGATCACGTCGGGTTGATCAGGGAGTTGGTGGAGCGACACGCCGTACGACACGCCCACCAACTCCCTGATCAACGCGAGGGAGTGGGACGACGGGGCGGGCGGATCAGCGGGCAAAGAAGGCGCGGAGGAGTGCGGCGCACTCGGGGGCCAGCACCCCGCCGTAGACCTCCGGGCGGTGGTTGAGGCGGCGGTCGCGGACCACATCCCAGAGCGAGCCGACCGCACCGGTCTTCGGTTCCCACGCGCCGAAGACGAGGACCGAGATCCGTGTCAGCACCAGGGCCCCCGCACACATCGTGCAGGGCTCCAGCGTCACCACCAGGGTGCAGCCGTCTAGCCGCCAACCCCCCACCGCTGCGGCGGCGGCACGCAACGCCACGATCTCCGCATGCCCGGTCGGATCACCGGTCAGCTCCCGCTCGTTGCGCCCCACCGCCAGTTCCGTGCCATCCGGCCCGTACACGACGGCCCCGACCGGCACGTCCTCGCTGCCAGGGAGCGCGCCCTGCCCGACGCCGACCGCGATATCGAGGGCACGGCGCATCCACGCCTCGTGGCGTTGGCGGCGGCCGGACTGGATCCCCGCCGGCACCGGAACATCCGGGCGGATCACGCCTCGCGCAGCTCCTCGATGACATCACCGCACCCGACGATCTGGCAGATCTCGGCGGTCACGTCGGCGGGGAGCATCCCCTCCTTGGCGCTGAGGTTCAGCAACTGCTGGGCCGAGACTCCGAGGTCAGCGAGCAGGTCAACCTCTCCCACCGGATCGGCATCCGGGTCGATGACAGGAGCCTCGATCTCCTCCTCCTCCGGCTGCTCCTCCTCATCCGCCGGTTCCTCCACCTCCACGAGCGGTGCCTTGAGGTCGCCGATCAACACCTCGCCGAGCCGGGACTCATCCGCGAAGGCCGAGTCCGAGCCGAAGATCCGCAGATCCTCACCCGCATCCAAGCGCAGAATGACCAGATAGGCGTCGTCGGCTTCGACGAACAGCAGCGACAGGTCTGCATCTGGAGCCACATCCCGCAGCCGGTCGGCGACCTCGTCCACGTCGGCGACACCGGAGAGGTCAATCTCTTCCGCAACCCATCCGGTGGAGTCGCGAACCGCCGCTGCAGCGAAATACGACACGCTCGTTCCTTTCACAAGTGGTGGTGAGGGCACGCCCAGCGCCGGACGCTTCTAGAGCGCCACCGTAACGGTTCCCACCCTCGATTGACCGCGCAACGCCGCGAAGGAGGGGAAGCGACCAGGAAGTGCGAGCGACGTTGCTCGGGTCAGTTGGCCAAGCGGCGTCGTGCGGCGATCAGATCGCGCAGGTGATCTCGGCGGATCCGCTGAGAATGCTCTCGCTCCCGCCGCATTCTCGCCCCGGCGAGGGCGGCGAGAAGTTGTAGGCGGCGGCGGCTGCGCTCATCGTCGAGACGCTGCACTGTCCAGGCCATGCCGCCGAGAATTACCGAGGTACGCGCGCCCGTCAACCCCCACTTCGATGTGCAGTTGAGCACATACGGAGCGCCGGTGAACAGCACCGTGATCCGCAACTGATGCGGCTACGGTCAGCTACCAGAGCGGCCAGTCTCCGGTGACGGTCCAGGCCACACCGAGCACCACGGCGCAGATGCTCCACCCTGCCGCGGTGACGACCGCGATTCCCGCCGCCACCCCCCGATCCCCCACCTGGGCCATGACCAGCGCGGTCGCCCAGGCCACCACACCAGCCAGCAGAGTCCACCGACCGTAGCCGGCAAGATCCTGGCCGAGCAGACCGAAGAGCAGCAGCCACGCGGCCGCCGCACCGCAGCCCGCGGCGACCGCCCCGGCATGTACCAGGTTCGGTTCACGGTAGGTGGGGCGCGGTGGGCCGGAGGGGAAGAGCCCGGAGGGGGTGGGCAGCGGATAGGCCGGACGGCGGGGATCCGACCGCCACGGATCGGATCCCCGTGCCCAGGATCTACGCGGATCAGTCGGCGGCCAGAACGTTGGCTGCTGCGCCACGCCGTGCTCCTCACCCCGTACCGGCTGCGTCTCGCCGCAGCGTACCCGCACGGCGGCGCGGCGCCCGCCGCTTCGGCGGCTCTCCTACCCGCCCATCAGGGGCCGCCGATCGATCCGAAGACCTTGAGCAGGGTGTCTCGGCTGTTTTTCTCCAGCAGTTCGCCGCTCCAGCTCTCCTTCAGAGCGAGGGTGCTTCCGTCGTGCAGCGCGAGTTCGGCGCGGAGCGGCACCTCCCGGGTGACGGTGACCGAGGCGATCTCCTCGAAAGGCAGGAACCGGTGCTGAGTTGCCAGTTCGGCCAGCGGAACCGACCCGACCAGCTCCTGCATCCGGCGCTTGCCGTGGTCGGTTTCGCCCGGGTCAGCGACGAAGACGCACCCGCGGTCGAGGACGAGCAGGTCATGCTCAACGCCGTCGACTTTGATGTTCGCTATGCCGGCGATGAGGTCCGCACCCTGAGCGGTGGCCTTCTGCTCCACCAGGGTCGCCCGTGTCGGATCGATGCCCAGCTCAGCCAGGTGTCGGCGCGCTTTCTCCAGTGTCTGCGGTGATACCGCCAGCGCAGCGATCTCGTCGAGCTCCAGCAGTTCGCCGTCGACCCCGACCAGTTCTGCCGGTCCTGACCAGGAGTGCCGCCAGTGGGCGACGTCGCACGCCACTGCCGCGCTCTGCAGCAGCAGTTCCATCGGCTCGGCGAACCGCTGGGCCGCCTCCTCGGCAGGGAGGTCAGAGAAGAACCTCGTGGCAAACTCGCCGAGCCGGTTCTCCTCGACCAGGTCGAGGACGGTCGACAGGCCCGGCTCGCTCGCACCGGTCACCCGTCCGGCGGCGCGGTAGATGGTGTCGGCGTTGCGCTGGATACCCGAGCCGACCATGGCGGCGGTGAACTGCGGCCAGTCGAGGACCGCCCGCTCCCCGACGTCGACGACCTGTTCCTGCAGTTGGCTGCCGATCCCGGCGATGTCGGAGACCAGCACGGCGGCGGGGCGGCCGTCCTCGGTGACGGCCGGGTCGTCCATGGCCGTCATGTTCGCGATCCGCTCCGGGATCGGGGGGTGGGTATCCCAGCGGGAACGCTCGCCGTCGGGCTCCTGCGCCCGCATCTCATCCAGTTCCTCTTTACGGGCGGCCACCAGTTCGGCGAAGCCGCCGAACAGGTCGGCGGGAACGAATCCGGCTTCCCAGCCCGGCTCGACGTACCGGGCGAAATAGAAGCCCCATGCCGCACTCAGCACGGGCAGCTCGCGGAGCGCGCCGGTGGCGGCGGCCTGGCCGGCGACCTGGACCGAGGCGCGGTCCGCCTCCAGTTCCTGCCGTCGGGACGCGGCATTGTCGACCAGCAGGTAGAGCAGGGAGTACCCCTTGAAGATCCACCCGACGGGGTTGTACGGCCCGATCCGGCTGATCGTGCCGCCCATGGCCAGTCGGCCCCGGTAGGCGACCTCGCCGAGGCGGGTGTGCTGTCCGGAGTAGTGGCCGAGTTCGTGGGCGAGGACCGCCCGCATCTGGTCGACGGTGAAGGCCTGCAGCAGCGGCAGCCCGATGTACAGCGTGCGGCGTCCGCTGATCAGGCCGAGCAGCTGCGTCTCTTCACTGACCGCGGCGTTGACTTCGGGCACGATGCGGATCTCGTCGGGCACCCGGGTGCCCACCACTTCGGCCAGTTCGTGCACGGTCGCCCAGAGCGCCGGTGCCTGGTCGGGGCCGACCACGAGCCCCGGCGCCGGCTCCGGTTTCGCCCGGATCGCCTTCCAGAGCGCGACCGCCACGGCGCCGACGGTCGCGGTCAGCAGCGGTCCCGTGATCTTCAACGCGAGGGCTCCGCTGCTGACGCTGGCCAGCCAGATCACCAGCGCGATGGTGGCACCGAGCTGGACCAGCGCGACCAGATAGAAACCGGCCAGCATGACAACCGAAGCCAGGGCGCGAAAAGCAGCGGCCATGGTCCTGTTCCTTCCGAGGGGTGCGCCCGACCCTGCGGGCGGTCGTCGGACCCTACGACGGTGGTTCATGTCGCGCAACCGTCTTGCATGTACCGATGAATCGGCGAGGCCGGTCCGGCCCAGGCCGTAAGCTGGCGGGCGTGACCAGTCGGGACGCGATAGCGGACCTGCGGCGGATCGCATTCCTGCTCGAACGGGCCAACGAAGCGACCTTCCGGGTCCGCGCGTTCCGCTCGGCCGCCACCACCCTGGCCGCACTGTCGCCCGAGGAGTTGGCCGCCCGGGCGAGGGCGGGCACGCTGACGGAGTTGCCCGGTGTCGGCGAAGTGACCGCCCGCTGCGTCACCGAATCGCTCAGTGGCGAGGAGCCGGTCTACCTGCGGCGGTTGACGGCAACGGAGGGTACCGATCTGGGTGCCGCCGCGACCGCGCTGCGCGCTGCTCTGCGGGGTGACTGCCATACCCACTCCGACTGGTCCGACGGCGGTTCACCGATAGAGGAGATGGCGCTGGCGGCCGTCGAACTGGGGCACGAGTATCTGGCGCTCACCGACCACTCGCCCCGGCTGAAGGTCGCGCGAGGACTGACCGCGGAACGTCTACGCCGGCAACTCGACTATGTGGCGGCGGTCAACGCTGCGCTGCCGGCAGGTTTCCGCCTCCTCACCGGCATCGAGGTCGACATCCTCGCCGACGGGTCTCTGGACCAGGAGGAGGAGTTGCTCGCCCGGCTTGATGTGGTGGTGGGCTCGGTGCACAGCGGGTTGAACGATGAGAGCGCCAGGATGACCCGGCGGCTGCTGGCCGCCGTTGCCAATCCCCACCTGGACATCCTCGGCCACTGCACCGGCCGGATGGTCGCCTCGCGGCCGGCCGGGGTGAAGGGCCCCGGCGACCGGGCGCACCGGGCCCGTATCCGGCCGCCGAGCGAATTTGACGCGGCGGCGGTCTTCGCTGCCTGCGCGGAGCATGGCAAGGCGGTGGAGATCAACTCACGCCCCGAGCGGCAGGATCCGCCGAAGCGGCTGATCCGGTTGGCGCTGGAGGCGGGCTGCCTCTTCGCCATCAATTCCGACGCGCATGCCCCGGGCCAACTGGACTGGCAGCGCTTCGGATGTGAGCGGGCGACACTCTGCGGGGTGCCGGCCGACCGGGTGGTCAACACCTGGCCGGCGGAGCGGCTACTCGACTGGACCGCCACCCACCGCGCCTGACACCACCCCCACCTTGGCGCCCGGGTCCCCCGAAGCATCGTCGGCAGCCTCCGCTCGGAGGCGCCGGCGGTTCGCGAAGAACCCTTGGGAGACGGCGACCCCGATGAGCACGATCAACGCGCCGACCGGCTGATGCCAGACGAGGTGTTCGCCGAGCGCCAGCACACCGATCAGCACCGCGAAGATCGGAATCAGGTAGGTCACGGCCGCCGCGCTGCTCGCGCCGATGAGCCGGATGTTGCGGAGATTTATCACGAAGGCGATCCCGGTGCCGAACGCACCCAGCGCCAGGACGCTGACGATGACGTCGAAGGAGAGCGTGGCCGGGGCTGGCGGCGCCCCGGCCACCAGCGGCGCGACGATCGCCAACTGGACCACGGCGATGATCAGTTGTACGGCGGCGAGCGAGACCCCCGATTCGGACCGGTGGGTGATGAACCGCTTCTGGTAGGGGATCGCGATCCCGTAGCAGAACGCCGCGGCGAAGCACATCAACTGGCCGGTGAACTGGGCCCCGCCCACGCCCTGCCACACCCCGAGCACCACCAGGACGCCGATGAAGCCCAGGCTCAGCCCGACCGCGCGCCGCACGGTCATCCGCTCGGTACGGAAGAGCAGCACCGACAGCGGCAGCGCAACCAGCGGGGTGGTGGCGTTCCAGATGCCGCCGAGCATGGAGGAGACCCGCTGCTCGCCGTAGCCGAAGAGGGTGAACGGAAGCGCCACGCCGACCGCCGCGACCACCGTGAGGTGCAGCCACAGCCGCAGGTCGCGGGGCAGCCGGTCACGGAGCACGGCCATGACCGCCAGCAGGGTGAACGCACCGGCAGCGACCCGGCCCAGGGTCACGTAGAGCGGGTGAAGCTCACGTACGCCGATCTTGATGAGGAGGAAGCTGGAACCCCAGATCGCTGCGAGTGCGACGAAGTTGGGGAGCCAGGCACGGAGCTCAACCTTGTCGGTGGTGGCTGTGGTCACCCCTGGCACTCTGCCGCCGCCATACGACAAAGTCCCGCGGCTTTCGGACGCTGTGTCCAGCACAACAGTGCCGCCCGCATCTCCGGTCACACCCCGCTCATGCCTCGCCCCGCGGGCGTAATCCAGGTCTACGGCCGTCGGTGTGATCCCGTAGGGTCAACGACGTGGGACGAATCGATGACCTCGCTAATCGTTACGTCGACGACTGGGCACCGCTCAACCCGACCGGCGCCACCTACGTCGGCATCACTGGCTACGACAACCAGCTCGACGATCTGTCGCCGGACGGCTTCGCCGCCCAGGCCGAACTGACTCGGAAAACCCTGACCGAACTCGACCGGACCGAACCGGAGACCGAGTCGGAGCGGGTCGCCAAGGAGGCGATGCAGGAGCGGCTGGGCCTGGAACTGGCGCGTTATGACGCTGGCGAAGTGACCAGTGAGATCAACGTGATCGCCAGCCCGCTGCACGGCCTGCGGATGGTCTTCGACCTGATGCCGACCGAGGGGGAGGAGGCGGTCGCCAACATCGCCGCCCGGCTGAATCAGTTCCCGCGGGCGGTCGAGCAGTTCAAGACCACCCTGCGGGCGGCTGCCGAGGCGGGCCATGTCAGCCCGCAGGCGCAGATGCTGGAGGTCGCCAAGCAGTGCGACATCTGGACCGATCCCGAGGGCGACAACTTCTTCCACGGCCTGGCGGCGCGGCTGAAGGCTGAGGGGGCGCTCGCTGCCGACCTCGAGGCGGGTGCGGCGGCCGCCACCGCGGCGACCGCCGAGTTCGGACAATTCCTGCGGGACGAGATGGCTCCGCGCGGGCGGGCCGAGCAGGCGGCCGGGCGGGAGCGCTACCAGCTTGCCTCGCAGTACTTCCTCGGGGCGAAGATCGACCTCGATGAGACGTACGCCTGGGGGTTTGCGGAGCTGGCCCGCCTGGAGGATGAGATGCGGGCGGTGGCCGCCCGGATCGTGGGGCCCGGGGCGACCATCGACGAGGCGGTCGCGAAGCTGGACGCCGATCCGTCGCGCACCATCCAGGGCAAGGAGGCGTTCCGCGACTGGATGCAGGAGCTCGCCGACCGGGCGATCAGCGAGTTGCACGGCACCCACTTCGACATCCCGGAGCAGGTACGCCGGATCGAGTGCTGCCTCGCGCCGACGAGCGACGGTGCGATCTACTACACCGGGCCGAGCGAGGACTTCTCACGGCCGGGCCGGATGTGGTGGGCGGTGCCGCAGGGGATCACCGACTTCTCCACCTGGCGTGAGGTGACCACGGTCTATCACGAGGGGGTGCCCGGCCATCACCTGCAGGTGGGGCAGACCCAGGTACGGGCCGAGCTGCTCAACCGCTGGCAGCGGCTGCTCTGCTGGTGCTCGGGGCACGGCGAGGGGTGGGCGCTCTACTCGGAGCGGCTGATGGACGAGCTGGGCTACCTGTCGGATCCGGGGGAGAAGCTTGGCATGCTCGACGCGCAGGCATTCCGGGCGGCGCGGGTGGTGGTCGATATCGGCATGCACCTGGAGTTGGAGATCCCGAAGGACAACCCGTTCGGCTTTCATCCGGGGCAGCGGTGGACGCCGGAGCTTGGCTGGGAGTTCATGCGGGCGCACTGCCGGCTGCCGGACGAGAACCTGCGTTTCGAGCTCAACCGCTACCTGGGCTGGCCGGGACAGGCACCGTCCTACAAGGTCGGTGAGCGGATCTGGTTGCAGGCCCGGGACGAGGCGAAGGCCCGCAAGGGCGCCGACTTCGATCTGAAGGCCTTCCACCGGGACGCGCTCAACTTGGGTTCGCTCGGCCTCGACCCGCTGAAGGCGGCTCTCTCCCGCCTCTGAGGCGGCGGGCCGGCACTTCTGCGTCCGGGCAGCGGCGGAGGCTCGGGAGTTTCTCCCGGGCCTCCGCCGCTGGCGGTATTTCTTTTTCAGTGTTGCTCCACCCCGCCGGGGGCCTGGCGTGGATTGGGCACTGTCGGATCATCGCTGCGCCAGTTGTGGGTGGCGGGGGGCACCTGGTCGGTGAGCGGCCCGCTCTGGTCCATTTCGAGGGTGTCGTCGGGGCGGGTCCGGCTTTCTGATGCGACAGCGGCGGACCTGGCGGGACGGAACACCATCAGCAGGCCGGTGATGAGTGCGGCAAGACCGAGCACCGCTGCCGCGACCGGAAGAATCAGCCCGATCAGGTTGAGCTTGAACCGGTTCTCCTTGACGGTCTTCACGCTGCCGGCGATGGACTCCTTGGTGGAGTTGAAGTCGGCGTCCAGCAGGACGGTCTCCGCTCCGGTCTCAGACACCAGCACCTTGCGCTGCTGCTCCCGAACCTTCAGGTAGGTGCCCGTCATCGGATCGACCCAGAGGGTGCGGGTGTTGCTGTAGAACACCTGCCCGTTGGCCGCTTCGGGCGTGAATCGGTTGAGCAGGGTGGCGATGCTGTCTTGCGGCGTGTTGAGCAGTTCGTTCTCGATTCGCTGCTCGAAGCGGTATGCCTCGATTCCTTCGATGGTTTCGGTGCCGGCGTACTTGGCGGGCAGGGAGCGCTTGAGGTCGCGGTCGAAGACCTGGTAGTCGCGTTTGCGGGTGTCGAAGGGGAACTTGTAGACCTGACCGCTGTAGGTGACGTTGCCGATCGGCGTCTGCGCTGCACCGTCCTCGTTGAGCCACTGCTCGTTCCATGGCGCAGCGGCGCCCGATACCCGGAACAGGGCAAGTTGGGTGCTGTACTGGCTGATCACCTCTTGGCGGTCGGTGCGCTTCACGGTCTGATAGACATCCCAAACCACCGCATTGCCCGCCAATTTCTTCGGCAGGCGATCCGCAGTCTGCCTGGCATTGGGGAGTACTTCCACGGTCGATTCGAGCGTTGCCTGCGGAATGTCGATTTCGACCGAATCACCAACCCGGGAAATTTGAAGGAAGCGGGCATCGGTTGCCCGGGCTACCGATGTGGTCTTGGGAAGATCATAAGGAAGTTTGGTCACCGCGGGGGCCACGTACCACGGCATTCCGACGGCGATGACCAGGAATAAGACACCGAGACCGAAGAGCGCGATGCCTACGCGAAGCTTCACTCGTCCTCCCTCAACAGTTGCCCCGCGACTATCGCCCGGGTCGATCGATCCCTAATATGGCGGCAGGTTACTCCTCAGTTACTTTTACCGCGACCCCTGGATGTCTGAATGCCCATCCCTCTCTGGTCGTCGATGCCGAAGCCCCGATCTCATGATCGGCTGCCAGCATTGGATGCGTTGCGAGCTATCGGCGCGACAGCCGTCGTCGGTCACCATGTCGGCTTCACCACTGCGGCGACCAGCAACGAAGAGTGGGGCGGCTGGTTGGCACGGCTGGATGCGGGGGTTGCCCTCTTCTTCGTCCTCTCCGGGTTCCTTCTGTTCCGGCAGTGGGCGTTGGACGCCGCCACCCGTCACCGCTTCCCCTCCAGCAGCCGCTATCTCTGGCGGAGAGCGCTGCGCATTCTGCCCGCCTACTGGGTGGCGGTGGCGGTCTGCCTGGTCGTGCTGCCGCAGAACCAACCCGCTGCGGGGGGAGACTGGCTGCGCCACCTCACCTTCACCCAGATCTACGGGCCGGGCCTGCTCCGGCACGGTCTGAGCCAGACATGGAGCCTCGCCACCGAAGTGGCGTTCTATCTACTGCTCCCCGTGCTCGCCGCCCTCGCCCTGGGCAGAACGTGGCGGCCGATCCGGACGGCCATCATCGCCAGCAGTGGGATGCTGATCACCGCCGGTTGGCTCGCGGTGATGGCCGGCGGTTTCCTCGACATGGGACTGCACACGATGTGGCTCCCGGTGTACGGCGGATGGTTCGGCGTCGGTATGGCGCTGGCGGCGGTCCACGTGGCGCTGCAGACCGGGACCGCGCCACGGGCGTTCCGCCTCCTACCGGTCCTCGGTTCGGCGCCACTCGCCTGCTGGGCCACCGCGGTCGGCCTGTTCGCGATCGCGACAACACCGATCGCGGGACCCCGTAACCTCGAGGAACCGACGCCCGCGGAGTTCGGTGTCAAGCTCGTGCTCTACCTCGCCATCAGTGTCCTGATCTTCGTGCCGGCAGCCTTCGGTCCATCGAGCCGGACGCGCGCCCTCCTCGACAACCCACTGGCACGGTGGCTCGGCACCGTCTCCTATGGCCTTTTCCTCTGGCACCTACTGGTTCTGGAACTCATCTACCTGGTCGACGAACGGCCACTCTTCACCGGCGGAGCCCTCAGCACCTTCCTTCTCACGATGGTGGGGGGATTGTTCTGTGCGGCGGTGAGCTACTACGCCGTTGAAAGGCCACTGCAGCTGCTCGGCAAACGGCGCCCCCTGCACCGTCCGATCCCTCCGCAAGAAACGGCCACGACAAAGCCGATGGCCACCCAGCAGGCCTGAACACTGCGTACACACACCCATTGCGCTACGGCATCCAAACCCATAGTGTGACGCGAATCGCGCGGACTACTCGGGAGTAGGAATGGGCGTGACTGGCCGTGACAGCACTCAGAAACACGTACTTTTCCTCAACTGGCGAGACACCAGCAATCCCGAAGGTGGTGGCTCCGAGGTGTATGTGGAAAAGATCGCCGCCGAACTGATCGCACGGGGTCACCGCGTAACGATCTTCTGCGCCGCCCACTCGGACGCCCCCGCGTACGAGACGAGCCCCGAAGGAATACATTTCCTGCGCCGCGGCGGACGGCACACCGTCTATGCACATGCTGCCCTGAGCTATCTCGCTGGCGCTCTGGGGCTCGGCCGATTGTCGGTACGCGGGGTGGGACGGCCGGACATCCTGGTCGATGTCTGCAACGGTGTTCCGTTCCTCGCTCCCTTGTGGTCTCAGCGCCCTGTTCTTGCGCTCGTGCACCATGTCCATCGGAAGCAGTGGGGCATGGTGTTCGGCCGCTGGCTCGCCCGATTCGGTTGGTGGATCGAGTCGCGGTTGGCGATCCGCGTATACCGGCGATGCCGATATGTCACAGTTTCGGAGGCGACGCGATCCGAGCTGGCAGAACTCGGCGTCACAAAGGAGCGGATCACGGTGGTCCACAACGGAACACCTCTGCTACCCGCAATCCATACGGCCCGCACGACGTATCCGTCCCTCATCGTGCTGGGGCGGCTCGTACCGCACAAACGGGTCGAGGTGGCACTGCAGACCGTCGCCGCCCTCGCCCCAAAGCTGCCGGAACTGCGGCTCGTCGTCGCCGGCCAAGGCTGGTGGCAGCCGCAGCTGCGCCGGCTCGCCGGCGAGCTGGGCATCGTCAACCGGGTGGACTTCGTCGGCTTCGTTACCGAGAAGGAGAAGGCGGCGCTGCTCGCCGCAGCGTGGCTCGCCCTGACGCCGTCATTGCAGGAAGGCTGGGGCCTGACCATCGTAGAGGCCGGAAAGGTCGGCACACCGACCGTGGCGTTCTGGAACGCGGGCGGAGTCGCCGAAGCTGTGGTGGACCGGCAGACGGGGCTGCTCGCCGCCGACACCGACGACTACATCGAAAAGGTCCACGCGTTGCTGACCGACGAGCACGCCCGGCGGCGGATGGGAGCGGCGGCACGGCACCACGCCGCCGCCTTCACCTGGGTCAGGTCAGGCGAGCGCTTCGCCGCCCTGCTGGCCTCCGCAACCGAGCCGCGCCGGTCACGGACTCTCCTCACCTGGTGCCGTAAACCTGCGGTTTAGTCGGATCCTGCTTGCCCGACTTCAGCACCTGTTCGATGGCTTTTTTCGCATCGGCATCGGTGGTGGTGACGGCGGAAGACATGCCCGCCAGCGCCAGGATCCCGAGCACCGCCGCGATCAGGCCCGACACGAGCAGCGTGAGCATCCTACGCATGCCATTTCCTCCTTAGCGGAGACTCGTTGCGCACGTTACCATGCAGTAGGCCTTCGGCGTAGGGTCCCAGCAGCCGCGATCAGGACGACAACCGCATCAACGGCCAGCGCCGCCACCATCACCCACCGTCCCCACCAGGACGAGGGGAGGTTCGGGTCGGGCGGGGCGACCGGATTCCGGTACAGCGTCAAGGACGGTCCCTGATGGACGGCCTGAAGGCCGGTAAGCCAGGACGAGTCAAGCTCACCCGGGGTGTGGTGCTGGATGACGACCCACCGCACACCGGTCACCGCCACCGGTCGCCCCTGTGCGAGCAGTCGCCGAACCTCCCGCATCCGCGGATTTTCGCCGGCCACCGACAGATCCCCCACGTAAAGCGTGTCATCGGTCAGCACGTCCGTGGCGAGATACCGGGGTAACGGGTCCAGCACCACCCGCCCCGGATTCCAGGGATAGGCCCGATAAGCGCTCAAGGGCAGGGAGAGCACCTCCCCGGGATCCTCCGCCACCTGCTCCGCGACCCGGTGCCAGTCGGAGGGATAGCTGACGGGACGCAGTCGCCCGGCCCCGCCGAGGGCGAGGTCCGGCATGACCGCGATGGGGAGCAGCATGGCTCCGACCGTCAGGCCGCCGGCCATCGCCGAGGCCTTGCCCGTCGCCAACCGTTCCACCCCGAGCGCCACGCAGATCACCAGCACCAGCGCGTACGGGGCGAGGAATTTCTGGCCGTCGCGCAGCAGTCCCGCACCGGGCACCTGCTCGACCATCCAGCGCAGGCCAGAGTCGCCCCCGGGGAGCACCCCGAGTGCGGACAGCCCGAAGCCGCCCGCGGCGAGCAGCGCCAACCGGTCCCCACCGCCCGCCGGCAGTCGGCCGCGGAGCCTGCTGAACCCGAGTCCGGCAAGGAGCAGGAGGCCGAGCGTCACCAAGGGAATCACCGGGGACGACCGGCTGGCCGGCGTCGCCTCGGCACTCCAGACGCCACCCGTTGCGGCGAGGGCGCCGAGCGGGCCGCTCCAGTTCTCTCCCCGCGCGGCGAACGCCGCCACTCCGGCCGGATCGGAGGCCCCGCCCGCCGCACTGACAAGGGTGGCCGCCAGCCACGGTCCGTTGAGCGCGGCCACCGCGCAGACAGCCATGGCTGCCGATCGTGGCCGGGCACGCGCCGGCACCAGTGCCACCACCGCTGCCACGGCCAGCAGGCCACCGGTCGGGGTGATCGCGGCGGGCGCGGCGGCGAGGAGCAGTCGCGGTAACGCGCCGGCCCGCCCGGACCGGACGGACAGCGCCGCCCGCACGATCCAGGGCAGCGCGGCGTAGGCAACCAGCAGTCCCCACTGTCCGATGAGCAGCCGCTCGGCGAGGTAGGGCGTCCAGGCGTATCCGATGGCGGCGACGAGCCGGGTCGAAGGTCGCCCCGCCGGTACGACCCGTCCCGCTCCCACCGCAGCTAGGAAGATCACGCCGGCGAGGGCCAGCCGCTGCACGAGCCACCCGGGCAGAAGCTGCGTGACGAGGGAAACCACGGTATCGAGCGGCACCGCCCTCGGCAGGCTGTACGCGGGCGCCACGAGTTCCCAACGCAGCGGCTGCCGGGGCACAAAGACCATGTCGTAGAGGAGCACGTACCCGGGTGCCGCGAGCGGCGCGAGCACCAGCGCGGTGACGGCGGCGGCGACGAGGTGCAGGATCACGCGATCCCGTGTTGTCCATCTCTGCACATCGGCCACCGGGCGACTCTTGTCCTTCTGGGTATCAGGACGGCTGCGGAACCAGCGTGCCAACCGTGATCGCATTCGTGCAGATCGTCACGGCCGGATCGGTGACCGTGACGGTGACCGTGTCGCCCGCCCCCTCGATGAGGAAAAAAACCTGGTTGAGCCCCTGGCGTACCTCGAACCGGTGCACGGCGGTGCCGAGCTGGAACGTCGCGGCCGAGTCGCCGGAGCTGAGGTAGCCGAAGTAGACGATCCAGGGCCAGGGCTTCACGGCGCTGTCGAGCGGGATGCGGACGGGCTCGGCGTTGTCGATGAGGTGACCGCAGCCCTCAACGTCACCGAGCGGAATTTTGTGCCCCTCGATAGCTGCCGGACGGATACGGCCCAGGTCGTCGAAGACCGCGGGATGTTCCGCCTCGGTGACGAAGACTGGTTGACGCTCGGCCGCGCGGAAGAAGTGCGACTGCCGGTTGTCCGGCCAGAAGTAGCCGGCCACGACCCGGTCCGGCACGATCTGATCGAAGAAGACGGTGCCGGGCGGCGCGGAAGCCAGCTCCGCCTGCGCGGTACGCAGGTAGTCGCCTCCATGCCGGGTGTCCCAACTGTCGCCGAACCGGGCGATGCTCCAGAGGGTGCTGGCACCGATCGTGGCGATCGTGACGACCAGCGCGAGATATCCGACCGCCATTGCCTCCGGCTGACGGAGGGGAGCCGGCCACGGCGAGGGCCGGGCTGGTTCCTCGTCGTTCATGCCGGCGACACCGAGCAGCGCGGCCCCGACACTGAGGGCGGCGACCAGGACCACGTCCGCCACGTAGCGGGGGACGAGGCCGACCAGCGGACTGAGCACGGATCCGAGCCGGGCCACGGCGAAGAGGCCGGCGACCAACGCGACGTACACCAGCAGCAGCGCCCAGGCACGGGCGGCGGCGGGCCGGTGCCGGATGGTGAGCACCACCAGCGTCCCGAGCGCGGCCCACGAGAGCCATGCCGCGATCTCGTAGGGAGCGACCAGCGGTGGGCCGTCCCCGGTGTCGGTCCAGCGCCATGGCCCACCGAAGAGTCCGGGGACGAGCGTGGCCCCGATCAGGTCCTTTAGGTATGGGACGACCGCCCCCGCATCCTCGGGTGCGGGGAGCGGTGGGCGGGGGCGCGAGGCGTAGACCGCCAGGTAGGTGACCGTAAGGCCGGCGAGCAGCAGCCAGGCGGGCCAGTAACGGCGGACTGCCCCGACAAGGCTGCGGAGCGGACTGCCCTGGCCGAAGAGGCAGACGGTCAGCACGAACACCAGCGGCACGATGAGCAGTGCCTTGGAGTCGAAGAGCAGACCGAATACCACGACGAGGCCGAGTGCGACCAGGTGGCGCAGCCGTCCGGTACGCACATAATGCACCTGGGCCGAGACAGCGAGAACCATGGCCAACTGCACCGGAAGCAGCAGCAACCCGACCACCCAGAGCGATGTCGCATCCAGGGTGAGCGGGCTGTACAGAAACAGGCAGAGGGGAATGAGCAGCGCCCATCCCGGCCGGAGCAGGCTGCGCAGCAGCCGGTAGAAAGCCAGGCTCAGAATGGCTTGGCCGACGATGAGCAACAGCACCCATGGCCCGTCGGACAGACCGGCCGCTTTCGTGATCAGCCATGCGATGAGAAGCCCGCCCGGCATGAGGTGGTCGTTGAAGATGCCGAGGAGATAATCAGTAGTCAGCTCCGATCCGGCGGCTCGGGCGGCGATCACGTACTCATCCTGGGAAAAGGGTCCACGAGCGGCGATATCCACCCGCAGGAGCAACTGGACCGTGATCAACGCGAGGGCAACGGCACGGACCGGATCGGCTCTGATCCAGCGCGCGGTGCGTCCCGATCGGTCCTGGCCGGACCCGCTGCCCACGGCAGTCGCTGCCGCTGTTTCTGCCGTCGCCATGCGCCGCAGCCTGCCATACCACGGTCGATGAGGACACCCCCCGATCACGGCCCGCCCCATGGACCTACCCGTTATCCGTCGGGCGCGGATAGTCTTTCGCGACTGCACCCCATCGGCGTCGATAACGGGAGCCGAAATGCACACGAAGTCAGCGGCGCAGCCCGAGTCAGGTGATGCTGGCCTGCTCCGCTGGCAATGGCGGCTGCGGCATCTCGCCGTCTGTACCGCGCTGACGGCGCTCGCTTTTCTCCAGAATCCCGGACTGACGGTCGCCGATACCAAAATTGATCTGAACATCAACCCCGACGGCTGGCTACTCCGCTCGCTCCACTTGTGGGACTCCACGGGTGCTTTCGGCCAACTGCAGAACCAGGCGTACGGATATCTGTGGCCGATGGGCCCGTTCTTCCTGATCGGATCGTGGCTCGGCCTGCCCGCCTGGGTCATCCAGCGGCTCTGGTGGGCGCTGCTGCTCTGCGTCGCCTACACCGGGGTGGTCCGGTTGGCCGGCCGACTCGGTGTCGGCACCCCCGCCGCCCGGGCGGTCGCCGGGGTCGCTTTCGCGCTATCACCGCGCATACTGACCCAGCTCAGCTGGTCGTCGGTCGAATCCTGGCCGAGCGTGGTCGCCCCGTGGGTCCTCATCCCCCTGATCGGTCTTGGGCGGGGAGCGCCGCTGCGGCGGGCCGTCGCCGGCTCCGCGCTCGCAGTCGCCGCCGCTGGCGGGGTGAACGCGACGGCTGTCCTCGCTGTGGTTCCGCTGGCGCTGCTCTGGCTGATGGAGCTACAGCCGTTACGCCGACGACTAGCCGCGATCGCCGCCTGGAGCGGAGCGGTCGTCTGCGCCACCGTCTGGTGGCTGGTGCCGCTGCTGGTCCTCGGCCGGTACAGCCCACCGTTCCTGGATTACATCGAGAGCGCCCGGCACACCACGAGCATCACCGACCTCATCACGGTGCTGCGCGGCGCCTCCTACTGGGTGGCGTATCTCGGTGATTCCTTCGGCCCGGCCCTGCCGGCGGGGGCAAAGCTCGGCACGGATCCGGCACTCGTCGTCGCGACGATAGGGGTCGCCGGCCTGGGGCTCGTCGGGTTGTCGCGCCGCGGCATGCCGAATCGCCGCTTTCTCGTCGGCGGCCTCCTCCTGGGTGCCGCGCTGGTCGGGTTTGGACACGTCGGCGACCTGCCGCACCTCTTCGCCGAGGAGCAGCGGGCATTCCTCGACGGCGCTGGCGCCCCTTTCCGTAACGTGCATAAGTTCGACGTGCTGCTGCGACTGCCGCTGGCACTCGGAATCGCCCACCTGCTCGGTCTCCTCGGCCGAGCCGTCCGGCAGTCTCCCACCATCCGCCAGGGCCGGGCGCGGCGGCGGGCCTGGCTGGTGACGGCGACGGCGATCACCGCCATCGCCGGTGTGGCCGGTCCCGCACTCGCCGGCCAACTGCCGCGGCCCGGAGGCGTGCAGGAGGTTCCCGACTACTGGCGGAGCGCAGCCGAGTGGCTTGACGCGCAGGCCGGAGGTGGACGGGTGCTGGTCGTTCCCGCCGCCCGCTTCCCCTGGTACGACTGGGGTACCACCACGGACGAGATCACGCAGCCGCTGCTGCAGGGGCGGTGGGCGGTGCGCAACGCGATCCCGTTCACTCCACCCACCACAATCCGACTGCTCGATGCGATCGACTCCGTGCTGTCGACGGGGGCCGGCTCCGCCGGTCTCGCGGATCTGCTCGCCCGCTCCGGGGTCAGTCACGTGCTCCTCCGGGCGGATCTCGACTACGGCCGCTCCGACACCGCACCGCCCGCGGTGGTGCGGCAGGCCCTGCAGCGATCCCCCGGCTTGACGTTCGAGGCGAGCTTCGGGCCGGTCCGGGGCGGGACGACGGATCCGGGTCTCTTTCCGGACCACGGCCTGGACGCACCGATGCCTGCCTTACAGGTGTTCCGGGTCAACCGCAACGTCAACATGGTGGCGGCGTTCGATCTGAGTGATGCGGCAACGGTCGTCGGGGGCCCAGAATCGCTCCTCGACATCGCCGCCGCCGGGCAACTGACCGCGGCCCCGACGGTGCTCGCCGGTGATCGACCGGACGAGGCCCCGCCCGGCCCGGTGATCGTGACGGACGGCCTACGTCGGCGGGACGTCTCGTTCGGCCGGCTGCGAGACCGGACCTCCGCGACCCTCACTGCGGACGATCCCTATGAGAATCCTGTTCCCGCCCACGACTATCTGCCGGAATGGGGGGAGGAGTTCCTCACCGTCGCGCGTTACCACGGGATCTTGTCCGTCCAGGCATCCAGTTCCTGGGCACAGGCGGCTCTACCCGGCGGCAGCCGCCCCGAGCACCAACCGTTCGCCGCGATCGACGGGGACGGGACCACCTCATGGCGGTCCGCGCCAGGCAGTCCGCCCGTGGGCCAGTGGCTCGACCTGGTTCTGGAGAACCCCACCACCGTGCCGGAGGTCCGCCTCGATTTCGACCTCGGGGCGGGCAGCCTCCCCACGCGGGTGACGGTGACGGCTGGCGCCGAGAGTGCCACGGCGGAGTCGTTCGGCGGGAGTGTGACGATCAACCTGCCCGGGATCCACGCCACCCAGTCCTTACGCATCACCATCGACGCCGTATTCGGGTTACGGCCCAGCCCCGACACCGTCGGCATCTCCGAGATCACCATCGGCGGCATTGACCCGACCCGTACCCTCGCCGTCGCCAAGACACCCCCCACCGGTCATCCCGCAACCGTGGTCCTCTCCGCCGCCCCCACCATCCCGTCCTGCTTCTTCATCGACGACCGCCCCCGCTGCTCCCCCGATGCCGCCCGCGGCTCGGAGGACGGCAACCGGATCGACCGGACCCTGACCCTAGCGGCGGCCGGGGACTACATTCCCCGAGTCTGGGCCCGCCCGCAGCCGGGAGCCGCACTCGACCAACTGCTCGACGAAGAGGGCACCGATCACCCGGAGGAAAGCGCACCAACGGTCGTCGCCTCGTCAACGGCGGTGCCCGACCCGGCCGGCCGGCCCGGCGCCGTCCTCGACGGCGATCCGGCAACGGCGTGGGCCCCGGCCAGCACCGACGAGCATCCTCTGCTGCACATCACCTGGCCCCACCCCCGGGTCGTCACCGGCCTGCGGCTCATGCTGGACCCGGAGTTTGCCGCCACCAAGCCGGCGAGCGTACGGGTGATCGGAGACGAAGGGGTCCGCAGCGGTTTCCTGGACGGCGACGGGATAATCACCTTCGATCCGCCGATGCGGACCGACGAGGTGTCGGTCCTCTTCCTCGACCACCCTTCTGCCCACAGCGAGGACCCGTACGGCAACACCGTCACTTCGCTACCGATCGCCGTCGGCGAGGTGATCGCGCTGCCGGAGACGCCTCGGGACCGGAGCCGGATCGACAGGCCAGTACCTCTCCCCTGTGGCTCCGGCCCCGCGCTGGACATCGGCGGCACCCGCTTCGAGACACGGCTCATTGCGACGGTGCGGGATCTGCTGGAGTTGCAGGAGGTGGCGGCTGAACCCTGCACCGAGGACGACTCCCGACTGGCTCTCGATCCGGGCGAACTGCGCATCATCGCCAGTGGCAGCGCCCTGGCCACCCCGGTCAGGCTCGCGTTGGTGCCGAACTCCATTCACTCCTCCGCCACCCCCACCGCTACACCGCTCACCGTCGCCTCATGGTCGTCGGCCGAGCGGCGGGTGCGGGTAGCCGATCACCGGGTCGACCGGATCCTCGTGGTCCGCGAGAACAGCAACGCCGGTTGGGAGGCGACTGTCTCCGGAAGGAGATTGACCCCGCTCGTGGTCGACGGGTGGCAGCAGGGCTGGCTGCTGCCGGCGCACACCTCGGGGGAGGTGGTTCTCCGGTTCCGGCCGGACGTCCCCTACCGGGCCGGGCTCTTCGGTGGGGGGCTCCTGCTGGCCGGCTTGGTCGTGTTGGCGGTGCTGCCGAACCGTGGTCCGAGCGGCAGCGGTTCCGCACCGGTGCGCCGGGCAACTTCCGGCCGTCCCGGCCGGTGGTCGTGGCTGCCGTTCGCGGCTGGCGCGGCTTCGTTGATCATGCTTGGCGGTGTGGTTGGCGTCTTCATCGCGGCCATCGGCGGGGTTCTTGCCCACAACCGCCCGCGGTGGCCCGGCTGGCTGTCGGCAACCCCAGCGACCCGTAGGGCTCTTCGCACGGCGGAATCCTGGTTGCCCACCGCTCTGCTGCTACTGGCCGGCTGTCTCTACCTTGCCGCTGAACACCGCCATGTCGCGGCCGGACCCCAACTGGTCGGGGTGTTGAGCCTCGGCCTGTTGTGGCTCTCCACCCTCCCTCAGTTGCATCCCGTACCGGTAGTCAGCGCGTCCGTCAACGGGCCGGACGTGCATCGACAGCGGACGTCGGTCCTCAACGCCGAGTGCCAGTGAGCACCGATTTCGCCAACGGCAGCGAACGGCAGAGCGGCATGACGCCGACGAAGGACCCGGCACCGGCCCGGTTGGGGGCCGCCGGTGCCGCGGTTGGTGTCGCCGCGGTTCTGGCCAACGCGCTGGCCTACCTGGTGCCGGTGCTGGGTGCCCGCCGGTTGAGTGCGGGCGACCTGAGCGCGCTCGCGGCGGCGCTCGGCCTGGCCGCCATCGCGAGCGTGCCCGGTCTGGGACTGCAACTCGCGGTGGCGGTGCATCACGCCCGGCACGGCCGCGTCCCCACCGGTCGGGTGGCGGTGGCGACCGCCGCCCTCTCCGCGGGAGCGCTGATCGTGGCGACCCCGGCGCTCACTACGGCACTGCGTCTGCCGGCGGAGATACCGCTTCTGCTGTCGGTCACGACGGCGGTGGTGGTGCTGGCCGCCCGCTGGCTCGGGCAGTTGCAGGGGGAGCAGCGGTTTCTGCGGCTCGCCGCCGGGATGGCCCTGCTGGCCGCCGGCCGCTACGGCGGGGTGATCGCGGGGCTGGCGTTCGGGGCGGGGCTGACCGGTGCGCTGACGGCCGGCGCGGTGGTGGCACTTCTCAGCCTGCCGTTCATCGCCTGGCTCGCCGCGCCGGTCGACCAGCGACGGGCGTCCGGAGCCGACGGACGCCCGGGACTGCCGGCCCGCGCGGTGCTGACCGGCTGCAGCGCCACCCTGGCGATGCTCGTGGTGTCGTACGCCGACCTGCTGCTGGCCCGGCAGCTGCTGCCGGCCGCCGAGTCCGGGGCGTATGCCGTCGGCACGGTGCTCACCAAGGGGGCACTCTGGGCGCCCCAGGTTGTCACGGTGCTCGCTCTGCCTCGCCTGGCCCGGGGGGACCGGCGTATCCGGGCCACGGCGCTCGCCCTGACCGCGGGCTGCGGGGTGGTGCTGGTGGCCGCCTCGGCACTGGCCGGCGGGCTGGCGTTCCGGCTGGCCGGCGGGGCCGACTACGCCCACCTCGGCGGCAGCGCACCGGTCTTCGCCGCCACCGGCGCCCTCTATGCGCTGGTGTTTGTGCTGCTCAACGCCCGGGTCGCGGCCGGTGTCCGCCGCCCCTCCGCCCCGCTGTGGTTCGCCGCGGCCGGCCTGGCGGTAGCCGCCTGGTCCGTCGTCCCACACAGCTATTCGGGCGTCATGTGGAGCGCGTTGGTCACCGCCGCGGTCGCCACCGTCGCGATGAGCCGCTCTGCCGGGCGGAGCGCAGCGGAAGTTGCCGGTAGGTGAGCGAGAATCGATGCGTGTTGTTCGGCATTCTCGGCGCGCTCGAAGTCCACGACAGCGACGGGGGCAGGGTCGTGGTCGGTGGTCCGGCAACGCGTGCCCTGCTGGCACTCCTGCTGCTGGATGTCGGCCGGATCGTCACCACCGACCGCCTGATCGACGGCCTCTACGGCCCGCATCCCCCGGCCGGTGCTGCGAATGCGCTCCAATCCCGGATGTCGCGGCTGCGACGTGTGCTGCGGAACGGGGTCGGGCGGGACGGGCTGATCGAGTTCCACTCGGCGGGCTACCGGCTCGCGGTCGACCCAGACGAGGTCGATGCGCACCGGTTCGAGCGGCTCGCCCGTGACGGCAGAGAAGCGCTTACCGCCGGCGATCACGTGGGGGCCGCCGCCGTGCTGCGGCAGTCTCTCGAGCTGTGGCGAGGGCCGGCGCTGGCCGACGTGACCAAGGCGCCCTTCGCCGCGGCGCAGGCGGCCCGTCTGGAAGAGCTACGACTGGCCATCATGGAGGATCATGCTGAGGCTCGGCTGATGTGTGGCGAGCATCGCGAGGTTCTCGCCCAGTTGCAGGAGCTGGTGGTCGCCTATCCGCTTCGGGAACGCGCCCGGGGGCAGCTGATGAGAGCGCTGTACGGCTGCGGCCGGCAGGCCGAGGCGCTCGCGGTCTACGAGGAGGCGCGGCGGATCTTCGCCGGCCAGCTCGGGGTGGACCCTTCCGCCGAGCTGGCCGCCGTGCACCTGGCGGTGCTGCGTGCCGAGCCGGCACCGGCGGCCGCCGCACCATCGGCCCGGACCGTTGCAGCCGCGCCGCCACCCGCCCAGCTCACCAGCTTTGTCGGCCGTGTTGACGAACTCGCCCGCATCGGCAGGCTGCTCACGTCGGCGCGGCTGGTCACGTTGACGGGGCCGGGTGGTGCGGGCAAAACCCGACTCGCCATCGAGGTGGGCCGACGGGAGCAGGGCGAGGTCTGCTTCGTCGATCTGGCGCCGCTCAACGACGGGACCGATCTGCCCCGGGCGCTCCTCGCGGCACTGGGTATCCGTGAGGCCACTCTGCTCGCGCCCGCCCCCGGGCAGCAGCCGGACCCGGTCACCCGACTGGTCGCGGCGCTCGCCGACCGGCCGCTCCTGCTCATCCTCGACAACTGCGAACATGTGATCGCCGACGCAGCCCTGCTCACTCATCGCCTGCTCGCCGCCTGTCCAGGTCTCCGCGTGCTGGCCACCAGCCGCGAGCCGCTGGGCATCACCGGCGAATCGCTCTGCCCGGTCGGCCAACTGCCGCTGCCGCCGCCCGGCTCGTCGGTCGTGGGCGCCGGCAACTATCCCGCCATACGGCTCTTCGCTGACCGTGCCGTTGCGGCCCGGCCCGGCTTCGTGGTGGACGACGCCAACGTCGAGGAGGTCGTGGGAATCTGCCGCGCGCTCGACGGTCTGCCGCTGGCCATCGAACTTGCCGCGGCCCGGCTGCGCTCACTGGAAGTCGCGCAGGTCGCCGCCCGGTTGGACGACCGGTTCCGGCTGCTGTCGCGCGGCAGCCGGACCGCCGCGCCGCGGCACCAGACCCTGCGCGCCGTGGTGGGCTGGAGTTGGGACCTGCTGGACGAATCCGAACAGATGCTGGTCCGGCGGCTGACGGTCTTTGCCGGTGGGGCCACACCGGCGGCCGCGCAGCGGGTGTGCGGGCTGCCCGACAACGAGGTCGAGGACCTGCTCGCCAGCCTGGCCGACAAGTCGCTGGTCCAGGTCGACAGTGGGCGCTACCGGATGCTGGAGACGATCCGCGAGTTCTGCGTCGAGCAGTTGGTCGAGGCCGACGAGGAGGAGCCGCTGCGCCGGGCACACGCGGCCTACTTTTTGGAGTTGGCGCACTCCGCCAACCAGCACCTCCGCAGCGCGGAGCAGCTGCCGTGGCTGGCCACGATGGCGGCCGAGCACGCGAACCTGCAGGCCGCGTTCCGCTGGGCGGTGCGGTCTGACCCGGCGCTCGCGCTGCGGCTGGTCGCGGGGTTGGCGTGGTACTGGTGGCTGCGGGGGCTGCGCGCGGAAGCAAGCCCACTCGCCGCCGAACTGCTGGAGCGCATTGGCGGGCAGCCCCTCGACGGGCTCGACGAGGAGTATGTCCTGTGCCTGGCGTACGCCGTGGCGGGGGCGGCTCCGGTCCCGGGCCTGCGCACCTGTCTGGACCGGGCCGAATCCATCATGGCCGGCATCCACCGGCCGCTACGACATCCGGTCACCATTCTCCTCTGGGCGGTCACGGCCGGTCCGCATCGGTCAAACGAGGCGGCGGCCCGCAAGCAGGTCGGCATGGATCCGTGGTTGCGGGCGACCAGCCAGTTTGGCGAGGGCTTCCTCCGGCATCTTGACGGAGATGCGGCCGGGGCGGAAGTTGCGTTCGCCGCAGCACTGGCCGGCTTCCGTGCGGTCGGCGACCGCTGGGGCATGGCGAACACGATGGCTGAGCTTGTCGAGCGGTGCACCGACCAGCAGGAGGCCCTCGCCCTGTTGAGCGAGGCCAGCAGCCTGGTTAGTGAGCTCGGCGCTCTGGAGGACATGGGGGATCTGCTCTGCCGGCGCGCTGAGGTGCTGCTGCGCAGTGGCGGCCTGGACGCCGCGGTCCGCGACTTCGAACGCGCCGCCGAACTCGCCCGTCGGGCTGGCCTGCCGAACAAGGTGGCCACGGCCCGCCTGGGGCTCGCCGAGGCCGCCCGGCTCCGGGGCAACCTCGTTGACGCGCGCCGCCTCTATGAAGTGGCGCTGAGCAGCGTCGACGCGGGATGGTACGGCTCCCGGTTCGAGCGCCCCCGCATCCTCATCGGGCTCGGCCGGGTGGCCGACGCCGAAGGGGACGCCGAGACGGCCGGGTCGTTGCTTCGCGAGGCGCTCACCCTCAGCACTCCAACGGACTACCCGAACTATCCGGCGGCCGCTGGAGCGGTCGAGGCACTGGCCGGAGTCGCGTTGCTTCAGGACGATCCGCAGCGGGCTGCGCTGCTGCTCGGTGCGGGCACGGCGCTGCGCGGTGCCGCCGTGGCCGCGAACCTCGATGTCACCCGGGTCAGTACCCGGTGCCGTGTGCTCATCGGCGACCCCGCCTACGAATCCGCGTACGGGCGGGGCGCGGCGATGACCCGCGAGGAGGCGCTGGCCCTGGCCGGCGCGTGATGGTCAGGCACCCGCCGGGACGGTCAGCGGTTGGTGCGTGCGCGGTCAGCGGCCCCGCCGAGGCTGACAACCATGGACAACACAACTTCCGGCAAGGCCGCCGAGGCACTACGCCTCGCCTCGGTCCACAAGATCTACGGCAGCGGCGACCGCCGTGTCACCGCCCTGGACGGCGTCTCGTTCAGCCTGCCGCCGGGCACCTTCACCGCCGTGATGGGCCCGTCCGGCTCCGGCAAGAGCACCCTGCTGCACTGTGCAGCCGGCCTCGACCAGCCGACGGAGGGCACCGTGTACGTTGACGGCACCGAGATGACCGGCGGCAGCGAGACGGCTCGCACCAAGTTCCGACGGCAAAGGATCGGCTTCATCTTCCAGCAGTTCAACCTCCTGCCCACGCTGACCGTGCTGCAGAACGTCACCCTGCCGCTGAAGCTGGCGGGGCGGAGAGTCGACCGCCAGCACGTGGTCGACATGCTGGACCGGGTCGGGCTGGATCGGCGGCACGATCACCTGCCGGCGGAACTCTCCGGCGGCCAGCAGCAGCGTGTTGCCATCGCCCGGGCTCTGGCCACCAATCCGAAGGTGATTTTCGCGGACGAGCCGACCGGCGCATTGGATTCGAGGAGCGCCCGGGATGTCCTCGCGCTGCTGCAGGAGGCCGTACACCTGTTCAGCCAGACCGTGGTGATGGTCACTCACGACCCGGTCGCCGCCTCCTACGCCGACTCTGTGCTGTTCCTCGCGGACGGCCGGATCGTCGGGCGGCTGGTCAGCCCCACCGCCGAAGCGGTAGCCGAGCGGATGACGCGCCTCGGCGACGAGGCCGCAGAGCGGCGGTCCAACGACGAGGCCGCAGAGCAGCGGCTCACGGAAGGGGTCTGAGATGTTCGGCCTGGCTCTGCGGTCGCTGCGCCTGCGCACCGGGTCGTTCGCGGCGGCCTTCCTCGCGATCTTCCTCGGCGCGACGATGGTGATGTCCTTCGCCTCGATGCTCGACACCGGCATGGCCCAGGGGGTGCCGGCGGTGAGCGCGGAGATCCTGACGATCATGGCGAGCGTCGTGGGCGGGTGGGGAAGCCTCCTGGTCGTCTTCGCCGTCGCGTCCACGCTCACCCTGTCGGTGCGACAGCGTGCCGCCGAGATGGCGCTGCTGAGATGCGTCGGCGCCACACCTGCCCAGGTCGGCTGGATGATCGTCGGTGAAGCGGCCATCCTGGCGGCGGCCGGTGCCCTGCTGGCCATCGCGCCAGCCATGCTCGCCGGCCGGGTGCTGCTGCGAACGCTGATCGACACCGGCCAGGTCGCGCCCGGCGTGATATACGCCTTCGGGCCGGTCGCCCTCGGAATGGGCCTCGGCATCACCTTCGCGTCCGCGCTGGCCGCCGCGGCGCTGGCCGCCCGCCGCACCGCCCGCATGCGGGCGACCGAATCCCTCGTCGCGGCCTCGACCGACCGGGCGAAGTTGGGCCGGATCCGGATCGTGGCGGCGCTGCTCTGCCTCGCTGGCGGCGTCAACCTGGGCGTACTGACCATGACGGTCATGCACGGTAGGGGGTACGAGGCGATGGCGACCGCCGGCTATGCCTCGATCCTCTTCGCTGTCGGGCTCGCGCTGCTCGGGCCGGCCCTGATCCGCCGGGTCGCTGCCATCCTGGCCGGCCCGTTGGAGCGCTTCGCCGGGATCAGCGGCTACCTCGCCGCCCAGAGCATCCGGCAGCGGACCAGGCAGATGGCCGCCGCGCTGATGCCGATCATCCTGTTCACCGGCGCCGCCACCGGCGTCCTCTACATGCAGAGCATCGAGAACGCCGCCACCGCCGCCGCCGGTCTCGAGAAGGATGAGTTCGAGAAGGCCATCGAGACGTTGAATCTGGTCGTGATGGGCATGGTCGCACTGTTCCTCTGCATCATGCTGATCAACACGTTGGTGGCGGCGACCACCTACCGCAGCCGTGAGTTCGGTCAGCAGCGGCTCGCTGGCGCCACACCCGGTCAGGTGCTCGGCATGGTGGGTCTGGAAGGCGTGGTCGTGGCCGCGACCGGGGTGCTCTTCGGCACGATCGCCGCACTGGTCACGGTTCTGCCGTACAGCTTCTCCCGCACCGACGCCCTCGTGCCGGACGCCACCATCGCGGTCTACCTCAGCACCATCGCGGTCGCGTTCGCGGTGACGCTGGCCGCGAGTGTCGGCACGGCCCGGCGCACGCTGCGCCGCCCGGCGGTTGAGGTGGTAGCCGACTCCTGACCTTCGCCGAGGGACCACGGCTGCCCGGTGCCGAGGACTCGTGGCAGCGTCGGCCAACACGGGGTGTCACGGCGTCAATATCGGGGAACCCTGCGTTCCGCCAGATCGAGGAGGCGGACGTGGCCGAGGCGACCGGGCCCGCTCCCGCCGACCGGACGGGAGGCGAGCCGGTACGGCGGGGGTGGGACCGGATCCCCTGGATGGTCCGGTCGGCGGTGGTGTGGAGCGCTTCCCTGCTGGTCATCGCTGCCGGGCTCTATCTGCTCGGCACCGTCGCCGTCTGGCTGGCGCCGCTGACCATCGCGGTGGCCGCCACACTTTTTCTGGCCGCGCTGCTCGACCCGCTCCTGCTCCGGCTGCGGTGGCTCCGGTTTCCGCCATGGTTAGCCGCCCTGAGCACGCTGCTGCTGCTACTCGGTTTCATCGCCGGCTCGGTGGTGCTGGTGTGGAACGTGACCGCCGACCAGTTCGCCAACCTGTCCCAGGAGCTCGACGCAGGCCTGGCCCGCCTGCGCTCCTTGCTCCTCTCCACTCTGCCGATCAACGCCGAACAGCTCGACGAGTGGGTCAGGCGGGCCAGCGCCGGGCTGCGGCAGCCACCGCAGGATCCGGTGGCGAGCGCTCAAGCGGCACTGGAGGTTGCCGGGGCGGTCCTGCTCTCGATCGTGCTGCTCTTCTTCCTGTTGAAGGACGGCCGGATGATGTGGCGCTGGCTGCTGGGCCGGGTCGCGGAGGAGTCCCGGCCCACCGTCGCCGCGGCAGGTCGGGCCGGCTGGCAGACATTGGCCGCCTACACCCGGGGAACCGTCGCGATCGCCGCGATCGACGCGGTCGGCATCGGCATCGCTCTGGTCGTCCTCGGCGTCCCGCTGCCGCTGCCGTTGGCGCTGATCACCTTTCTCGGCGGGTTTGTTCCGCTCATCGGCGCGACGGTGGCGGGCAGTGTCGCGGTGCTGGTCGCCTTGGCCGCAAACGGGCCGACCACCGCCCTGCTGACCGCCGCGGCGGTGATCACCGTGCAGCAGGTGGAGGGCAACCTCCTCGAACCCCTGATCATGAAACGTCAGGTCCGGCTGCACCCGGTCGTGGTGCTGGTGGCGGTCACCGCCGGCACCCTGGCCAGCGGCATCGCCGGGGCTTTCGTCGCGGTGCCGATCACCGCGGTCGCGTACCGGGTCGTCGAGACGCTCTCCATCTGTCGACAGGCCGACCGCCATCCCGACGCCCCAGAGCGGCGCCCACCCGACGCGTCCGAGCGGAATTCGCGGGGCTGATGCGGTTCGCTACGGTAGCCTGCACAGCTCGCCGGGAGCTCGCGGGTGCCGGCCCGCCGTCGCCTTTCCCTTGATCGAGGTTGCTCGTGAATCCGTATGGTGAAGAGAAGGCGTCCGCCGACGACACGCCGACGGTCCAGTTCTCCGCCGTGCCGGGGGCGATGAACCGGCCGGAACCGGCCGGCCCGCCCGGCGCAGCAACGCCCCCGAACGCTACCGCCGCGCTAAGCCCGTGGCAGCAGGGGATGCGGCCCGAGCAGGAGAAGCCGGATGGCGACCCGACCCTGGGCGGCCGGACGGCTGGTCGCGGTCGCCGACGGGCCCTGATCGCCGTCGCGGTCGTCGCGGCGCTGCTCGTCGCGGGTGCCGGGACCACCGCTTATGCGTACGTCGGTGAGGTACCGCGCGGGACGACGGTGCTGGGGGTCGATCTCGGCGGTAGGAGCCGGGCGGAGGCTGCGACGGCGCTGCGAAGCGAGCTCGAGCGTCGGGCCGATACCCTCGCCGCTCCGGTGACCGTCAAAATCGGTGATCAGAGCGTCCAGGTGACGCCGGCCGAGGTCGACCTCGCGGTGGACGTGGAGGCGACCGTGGCCGCCGCCGCCAGCACCAAACCCAGCCCGTTCGAGCGGCTCTTCGGCTCCCGGAGCGTGGATCCCGTCATCCAGGTGGATGAGGAGCGGCTCGACGAGGTGCTGCGTCCAGTCGCGGCGAAGCAGGCCCGGGCCGCGAAGCTGCCGGCGATCACCTTCACCGGGACGGTGCCGAAGCCGGTCTATCCGGAGCCGGGGACGGGGCTTGATCCGCAGCGCTCCGCACAGGTGCTGCGCGACGCTTGGCTGCAGGGCCATCCGGTGGTCGTGCCGCTGGTGGAGCTGGCGACGGCGACCAGCGCCGAAGAGGTGGACCGGCTGATCGTGGAGCTGGCGCAGCCGGCGGTGGCCGCGCCGGTCACCGTGACCAGCGACCGGGGGAAGGTCACCATCCCCCCCGAAGTGATCGCCGGGAGCCTCATCCTGAAGGCGGACAAGAAAGGCAAGATTGAGCCGCGGGTCGATGCGAAGAAGCTCCGGGCCGGGCTGGCCGATCAGCTCGCCAAGATCGAGGTGCCGACGAAGGATGCGACGATATCCATCGTCTCGGGGAAGCCGAAGATCGCCGCAGGCGCGGACGGGCAGGAGATGGATGTCGCCGCTCTGAGTCGCGAACTGCTGTCGGTGCTGCCGCGCAGTGAAGAACGCGAGGTCAAGGGGGTGCTGAAGCCGGTACAGCCCAAGACGACCGCGGAGGAGTTGGCGGGGCTCGGTATCAAGGAGCAGGTCTCGAGCTTCACCACCCAATTCAGCGGGGGCCTCTCCGCCCCGCGCAGCCAGAACATCGTACGGATTGCGAAGCATGTCGATGGCACGCTGGTCAAGCCGGGGAAGGTCTTCTCACTCAACGGCCACACCGGCGAGCGCAGCTATGCGCAGGGCTACCAGGACGCGCCGGTGATCATCGACGGCAAGCTCGTGAACGGTGCCGGTGGCGGGAACTCGCAGTTCACCACCACCCTCTTCAACGCCACCTACTACGCGGGCTTGGAGGACGTCGAGCACCAGCCGCACTCGTACTGGTATGACCGCTACCCCGCGGTGATCGAATCAACGATTTTCTACCCGGGTCTGGACTTCAAGTTCCGCAACAACACCCCGTACGGGGTGCTCATCCAGACTTCGTACACCGCCAACTCGGTCACCGTGTCGATCTGGAGCACCAAGATCTACGACAAGATCAGCACCGAGTGGGGTCCGCGCCGCAATATCACCAAGCCGAAGGTCATCTACCTCAAGCCCGAACCCGGCTGCATCGCGACCAACGGCATCGACGGCTTCACCCAGGACGCCTGGCGGATCTTCCGGAAGGACGGCAAGGAGGTGCGGCGGGAGAAGTTCACCTGGACCTACCAGGCCCAGCCGCATTACATCTGTGCCGAGCAGCCCTCTTGACAAACCAGCGCGGCAGGGCGTTCTGGCTGATCCGGTCACCGCTCTTCGCGCTCCTCCTCGGCCTCCTGCTCTCTGATCCCTTCGAAGAGGAACGCGGCGAGGCTGCCGGCCAGGGTTGCGATGAGGACGAGGCCGGAGGCGAAGCCGAAGAGCATGACGACCTGGCCGGGGCGGGTCGCCGGCACCGGGTCGGCCTGCATGCCGATGACCACCATGCCGGCCCAGACCAGCGCGTCGGGGAAGGTCCGGAGGGTCCAGCGGCGCTCGAAGAGGTAGGCGAGTTCGGCTGAGCCGATGATGACGATGACGGCGAGGGCGCTGAGGTAGCCGAGTCGGGATCGCAGGATCCGCCGCGCGGTGTGGGCGCCGCGTTGGGATGAGGCGAGCACCCGGGTGGCGGGGAGCGCGCGGCCGAGCCAGGCGAGTCGGAAGAAGCTGAGCACCCGCAGGGCCGGCAGGATCAGCCCGAAGGCCTGCAGCCAGTGCCGGCGGAGGAATTCGCGTTTGGCCGGGGCGAGCCAGAACTTGATGAGGTACTCGGCGACGAAGGCAGCCCAGATGGCCCAGGTGGTGATGTCGAGCGCGAGCCGGACGGGGGGCCGGACCTTGACGGTGAGCTGAAAACCGACAAGCAGCGCGAAGACGGCCCCGAGCCAGGCCATGAACGGGTCGATGCGGTCGGTGAGCCGGGCCAGCCAGGATTCGAAGTCGGTGTCGCTGCGGGAGCGTCGAGGTGAAGGTGTAGCCATCGTGCGTCAGGTACCCGGCGGGCTGGCTCGACCAACTTGCCGATCCCCGATTCCCCACCCTCGTGGCTGCCGCCCCTGGTTTAGTTAGGCACGGGCGGCCGGTGATGGGCCGGTGGCGTGTCCGATGACGGGCAGTAGGAGCGGGATAGGACGCGACGGCGGGGGGCTGAGGGTGCGCAGGGTGCGTCGGGTGGTGGGCGCCGGGCTGGTGGGCGGGCTGGCCTTCGCCCTGTTTTCGATGATCTGGTTCGGTTTCGGCGGTGACGGCTTCTGGCGGCCGCTGAACCTGGTCGCTCATACGTTCTGGCGGGGGGCTCCGACCAGCGGGGCTTTCCACCTCGGGGCCGCCGTGCTGGGTCTGGTGGTCCTGGCTGTGGTCGGCGTCTTGGTGCTGGCGCCGTTCGCGGTGCTCGCGATCGGTGCGGGGATGAGCGCACCGATCGCGATCGTGGGTGCGAGCATCTACGCCAACGTCGTCTGGGTGATCGGCCACTATCTGGTGTGGGGGAAGTTGGATCCGGTGGCGGCGGCCGAATTTTCGCCCGGCGTGGCCTGGATAGCGCATTTCGTGGCGGGCCTGGTCGGCGGCATTGCGCTGGTTGGCCTGGATTTTACCGATTTCGCCAGAAGGCCCGTCTCTGGCTGGTAAGAAGAGATTATGCGTACCGAAGCGCTCGTCTTCTATGCTGTCTGCGGTTTCCTCTTCCTCCTCGCCGGGACCTACGCGTGGATGACGAGCATCGAAATTACCGGCACCCTCGCCTTGGTCGGCGCCGGCTCCCTCTGCGGCATGTGCGGCCTCTACTTCGGTTTCGTGGCCCGCCGGATCGACCTACGTCCCGAGGACCGCGGCGACGCGGAGATCAGGGAAGGCGCCGGTGAGGTCGGGTTCTTCGCCCCGGGCAGCTACTGGCCGGTGGCGATTGCCTTCACGATCACGCTGACCGGCGCGGGGCTGGCGTTCACCCTGCCGTGGCTGGTGATCACCGGTCTCACCGGTGTCGTCTTCACCACCAGCGGCCTTCTCTTCGAGTTCTTCACCGGCACCCGCCGCAGCCTGGACTGAGATCCGCCCAACCCTGGACGTACCGGGGCCCCTCCGCCGACGCGGAGGGGCCCCGAACGTGCCGGCTCGGCTACCTGCGGCGGCGCCAGGTCAGAGAGAACCCGATGACCCCCGTGACCGCGGCGAGGGCCCCGCCCACGGTGGTCCAGATCCAACGGACCGACAGGTCCGGCAGCCAGTCGAAGCTGATCCAGTCGAAGCTGATCCAGTCGCTTCCCGCCTCGACCGGGCTGGGGCTGGCCGACGGATCGACCGGCTCCTCGGCGTCGGTCACAATTTTTCCGGGCTTGCCGGCGGGCACGAGCGGCGCTTTCAGTTCACCGTCGTCGGCGCTGGAACCACCGTCCCTGCTGTTGATCAGCATGTCGACCTGGATGGGCAGGCCGATGTCCGACTCGGGCAGGTCGATGACTGACAGTCGGATGTAGTACGTGCCCGGCAGCGGGTCCCCGGACCACGGCTCGGCCCAGGACCGCACCCGCCGCAGGGTGCAGCCGAGAACCACCTCGGTGGCGTCGGCGGCGGCGGTCGGTGTCTGCGCCCCGGCCGTGCACGCCTGCCGGCGCCGCAGCCCGTCGAAGACATCCACGGTCCAGGTGGAGGGCCCGCTCCGTTCGTCGGCGGGTGGGAGCGTGACGGTCATCGCGATCTCGGTGATCTGACCGGCACTGCCGCTGATCGACCAGTAGAGGTAGTCGCCGGTGAAGCCGGCGACCTGCACCGGCTGGCCGGCATTGACCGGGGTGGCGGTGAAGAAGGAGGTGCCGGCCCGGTTGACCGGGGTGGCCCCCGGCGACGGGGTCGGTTCGGCGGCCGCGGCGGCCGGCATCAGGGCCGCCCCCAGCGCGGCGACCGCAGCCACCGCGACTCGGAGGTAGCGTCGGCGGTGTTCAGGTCGAGCGGGCATCTGCATCAGTTCGTCCTCCAGGTCGCGATCCACCAGCGGGTCACCCAACCGGAGATCACCCCGGTCACCAGACCGGCGACGCTCAGCACCAGCAGCAGCAGCCAGCCCCGCCCGAGTCCGGGAGCGTCCGGCGCGGGTGAGGCGGGCACGACGTCGATGGTCAACTCGACCGGCATCCCCGGCCCGTCCGCCCCCACCGGGCTGGCGAACGAGTTACTGACCACCAGACAGACCTCGGTCGCGGCGGCACCGCTCTCCGGCGGGCCGGACTCGGCGTCCGTCTCCGACGCCGACCAGCGCAGGCCGGTGGAGAGGACATCGGTACGCTCGCTGCCCGCATCCGTGCCGCGGACCAGCTCCCGGCCGTCGGCGGCGGTGGCGCGCAGCAGCACCCCGTAGTCACGATTGACCGGACGGTCCAGGGCGATACTCACCGAGGCGCGCAGTTCCTCGCCCTCGCGGACCGGCACCCGGTACCAGCGGTGCTCGGAGATCTTCTCGCGGTCGGCGTAGACGCCGGGGGAAAGTAGCGGGGCACCGGCGCACTCCTTGTTGCCGGCCACCTGTGCGGGGGCGGGGGCGTTGGTGTCCTTGGCGCGGTCGACCAACTGTTTGATCCGGTTGGTCAGCTGGTCGGGGGTCTGCGCGGAGGCGTAGGTGCCGCCGGTGGCGGTGGCGATGCAGAGCAGCTGCCGCCGCACCTTCTCGTCAGGGGCGAGGCCGAGGGTGTCCACCACCAGATGGGTGCCTTGGGCCGCAATCTCGCGGGCGACGTCGCAGGGGTCCGGCGGGGCGCAGGTGTCCTCACCGTCGGTGATCAGCACGATCCGACGGGGGGTTTCACCGACGCCCAGGTCCGCGGCCGCTTCACGCAGGGCGAGACCGACGGGGGTGAACCCGGTGGGTTGCAGAGTAGCGATCGCGGCTTTGGCGGCGTCCCGGTCCACCGGGCCGACGGGCACGAGCTGCTGGGTGTCCTGGCAGCCGGCGACCTTGTCCTTGCCGCGGTAGGTCGCGCCGAGCACCCGGATACCGAGCTGGGTTCCCTCGGGGAGGGCGTCCACCACTTCGTTGAATGCCTGCTGTGCCACTGAGATGCGACTGCGACCGTCGATGTCCTTGGCAGCCATCGAGCCGCTGACATCGAGGACCAGTTCCACTTTGGGCGGCTCGGTGGCGACGGGTTCGGCTCCGTCGGCCGGGGCGGGCGGAAGGGCGATTGTCGACATGGCGGCTAACAGTCCCAAGAGGAGGACGGCCGGCCGTTTTCTCATGATCACGTCGGTGATGGTAGCGATGGGCAAATGGCCCGACAGCAGCGGCATCGAAAGGACGAGACGTTTCGATGGCTTGTCCTTGGGCATCCGGTATCCAACCGTGGCACCCGTTTTCCGGAACGCACCGGCGTCCATCAGGGTCCGCCACTGCGGCGAATCGTCCCACTCGGGGGCGCGAGGGTGGACAATGTTCGGAGTCGCTTTGCCCACGCATGCAGGAGGGCCCGTGGAAACCCCGACGATGCCGGCCGCGTTCATCGGCCACGGCAACCCGATGAACGCACTACAGTCCAACCGTTACACCGCAGCCTGGCGGGCCTTTGGCGAATCGGTGCCCCGACCACGGGCCATTCTCGTGGTCTCGGCGCACTGGTATATCAATGCCACCGCCGTCACCGCGATGCCCCGGCCGCGCACCATCCACGACTTCTACGGGTTCCCGCAAGCCCTGTTCGACATCGAGTATCCGGCACCCGGGCTGCCCGAGCTGTCCCACGAGATCGCCGACATCGTCAAGCCGACCTGGGTTGGGCGGGACATCGACAGCTGGGGCATCGACCACGGCACCTGGTCGGTGCTCGTCCACGCCTTCCCCGACGCCAGCATCCCCGTCGTCCAGCTCTCCATCAACGCCAACAAACCTGTCGACTACCACCTCGAGCTCGGCCGCAAACTCGCGCCCCTGCGGGAGCGCGGCGTGCTCATCATCGGCAGCGGCAACATTGTCCACAATCTCCGCGCCGTCGACTTCAGCCAGCCCGACAGCGGCTATGACTGGGCGCACCGCTTCGATGAAAGAGCCAAGGAACTACTCCTCACCGACCCGACCGCCGTCACCACCCTCGACGGGCACACCGACTTCGCGAAGGCCGTTCCCACCGCCGACCACTTTCTGCCGCTGCTCTACCTCGCTGGCCTGGCCGGCTCCGCCAATCAGCCCACCGACCTTCTCGTCGACGGGCACGCCGCCGGGTCGATCTCGATGGCCGCCTACACCCTCGGCCTGTCCTGCCCGGACGCGGCCACCGCCGGTGCCGGCCCCGCAGCCCTACTCCCCGACCAGGTGCCGACCGACGGCACCAATCTCTGACGGGTTTGCCGGCCTGAGCCCCGGGAAGGCAGCGAGCGCATCCTGCGAGGAGGAGCTTGAGATGGCCGACGCGAAGAGGGCCACCACCACCCGGCCGGCCGTACGACCCACCGGCGCCAGGAAAACCACCGGGGCGAAGAAGGCCCCGATGAGAAATACCGCGGCGGCGAAGAAGACCGCCACGGCCACGCTGCGGGCCACGGGGGCGACCGCCGCCAAGACCCCGGCGAAGAAGGCCGCCCCGACCACGGCACGCAAGGCCGAAAAGACGGCGTCCACCGGGAAGAAGCCCGCCGCCGCCAGGAACGCCACCGCGGAGGCGAGAAAGACGGCGGCCCGGGAGGCCGGCAGCGCAAAGAAGGCCGCCTCTGCCCAGGAGAGAAGCGCGGCACGGAAGACGGCTACCCGTACAACCCGCGCCTGACCGACAACGAGAGGCCAGCGGCGATTGTAAACATCTCGCCCTCGCCGTGGCTCCGCAATCCCCAGAATGGCTAATTTCGATGCCTGAGATTGACCCCGGATGAGCCGATCGGGGGATACTGCCAAGGGTCAAAGGTGACGAACAACGCGTCACTGCGCTGATCAGGCAGGGTTCCTGGGGGGGATAGAAACATGACCGAGGCTGGCGGTGAACGTCAAAGCCGGCTGCGGACCGGCCCGTGGCTGCCACCCGCCCATCCGAAGGCACCCTCGGCCGACGAGGTGTTCGCGCCCCGTACCGCGACAGCCCCGCCGACACCGGATCCGGCCCCAACCCGGCGCGTCCGGGTCCCGGCTTTCCCGATCCGGGAAGCGGTGCCACCCCCGAGTGCGGCCCCACCCGCGGGCCCGCCAGCCTGGCTGCCGCCAACCGACTCAGCGTTGATCCGCGAGCGGCCCGCCCACCGCCGAGCGGACCTCATCGGAGCGAGCAGCTTCCGTGGCCTGCTCTTCACGGCGGTGGCCATCGTCACCGCCGTGCCGCTGACGCTCGGCGTGGCTGCCACACCGCCCCATACGGATCTCCCGGCGGGGCCGCTGTCGGCACTGCAGCCCCGACCGGGCATCACCCCGCTACTTGCCCCGGCACCTCCGATGGAGCCGAACCGTCCGCTCCCAGCGGGTCCCCTCGCCGCTGCCCGCGCCCGTGCCCACCCGGCCGGCGTTCACGAGAGCAGCACCAGACCAGCCGGCACCGCCGCGACCAGCCCCGCTACCCTGCCGGCTGGCACCGTCGCCGGGAGGACCTCGCCCAAACCGGACGACGACATCGCCCCACAGCCGCAGGCGCCGCCACCGGCCGAACCCGCGGTCATCCTCTCTTTCGAGGCGGAAGGCGACCTGGTCGTCTGGAGCGGCCCGGCACGCCGACGTGAGTTAGCGGACGCTTCCGGGGGTGTGGTGGTCGGCGGACGCGACCGACGGCTGGGGCCGCGGCAGTCCAACGGGGTCTCCGCCCGCTTCGACCATGTTGCGGTACCGGAAACGGCCGACTACACCATCACGCTCTACTACGCCACGCCCGATCCGCGTCGAGCCATGATCTCCGTCAACGGCCGGCGGTCTTGGCTGCACTTCGATGCGCCGGACCGGGCGGGGCAGAGCATCGCCGCGGTGTCGATCCCGGCCCGGCTGGCGGCCGGGTTCAACGTCATCGAGTTCGGCAACGTGTATGCCCCGATCCCCGACCTCGACCGCATCGTCGTCACCCGGAACGGGTCATAGCAGGCCGTGGCGGGCCCGGCGAAAACCGATGGCCCCATCGTGCCGACGGCTAAAACGCAACCGGGTCAGCGGCGGCGCAGGAAGGCGTAGACGCTGTTACTGGTCGTCAACTCGGAGATGGTGACCAGATCCCAGCCGAACCGGTCGAGCAGGTCGGCGGCCGCCATCGCCTGCGCGATCCTGTCCCCGCCGACGCCCTGGCACAGCACCGCGAGGTGCCGGTAAGGGTAGCTGCGCAGGTCGACCCGGCCTTCCAGTACGGCGGCAGCCGTGACGGTACGGTAGCGGGCGATCGCGTCGGGGGTGTGTGCAGGCCGCATCCCGCCACCTTAGGCAGATACTCCGATCAGAGTGAATGACAGCCTGGTGCGACAGATATATTACCGACGATGACTGCCGCCTTTCGTTCCGCGTTGGCCGTGACCGGGTCCGTCGTGGCCCTGCTGCTTGCTGCAGCCTGCGGCAGCCCCTCCGATCCTCCCGCCGGCACCCCAACCGTCACCGCTACCACCGAAAGCACCCCGACGCCCGCACCGACTCAGCAGACAAAGTACGACGCGGTGGGGATGGACGTCTGTGGACGTACGGATCTGGGCCTCATCGCCGACCTCTCCCTCACCGTGACCGACACCCTCCCGAAGGCACCGACCTCCGGTCCCGGCGCTGCCTGCCTCTTCGAGATGCGCAGCCGTGACGGGCATCCGGCGAGCCTGCTGGTGGAGGCGACGACGTTGGTGTCGACGGAGGAGGCCGAGCGGCTCTACCGGACCACCCGGCAGGTGACCGTCATGACCCCTGTCGGCGACGTAGCCGGCGTCGCAGACGAGGCGGAGGCGTACACCAAGGAATCGGAGCCGGGGTTCAAGTACGCCGAATACCTGGTTCACGCGCGCAGCGGAAACCTGGTCGTGAAGGTCTGGCTCGCCGTCGGGGCCAATAAGGTCACCGCGAAATCGGAGCTCGCCAGCAGCGCACTGGCGGTCCTGCAGGCGACCCTCGCCCTGGTGCCGCAGGCGTAACGACGCGCCCCGGCGGCGCTAGCCGCGGACCGCCTCGGGCCAGTTTCCGCCGGGCAGTTTGGAGTGGTCGCCGACCTGGGTGGCGATGTCCCGCACGTTGCCGAGCGCATCCATGAACCGCTGACCGATGGTGAGCAGGTTGTTCAGCCCTGCGGTGACGAGGTCACCGATCATCTTGGCCAGGGTGTCGATCGCCCAGGGGATGTCGATGACCGTCGCCGCGTCGATGGCGGCCTGGGTGATTTTGCCCGCCATCCCGGTCACGATCTTCGCCAGCTCCACCGCGTAGTCGACGTTCGCCTTAGCCATCTTGAAGAGCCACTGGCTGATGAACTCGGCCTTGACCACCGTCTCGTCCACGGCAGCCTTCTGTTTGCCGGCCATGGAGCTGTACAGGCTGGACGCATCCCCCGTCCACTTCGCCAGGTTGTAGTCCGCCGGATCCGTCGTCGTGAACGAGAGATCCGAGACGGGCGTCTTCACCTCAGTGACCCACCGGAAGCTGGTTCTCATCAGTGACAGGACGGGAACCTGGTGATCCAGCGCGTACTGGACTTTCTCAATGATGGTCTGCAAGCCGTCTCGTACAGACTCGAGTTTGCCTTTGATCCACCAGAGCAGGAGCGGACCGAGCAGCCGGCGCCGGTCGTTCACCTGGCCGACGAGTTCGTTGAACTTTTCGACGCATGTGCTGATGCCGTTCTGGATTTCCGTGAAGGCGCTGTTGAACGGTCCCTCGTACTCGATGTCCGTGAGGTGGGCCGGCATGTGCCGAAGGTCCTCTCTCTTGTCAGGTCAGCTACGGGCGGTAGAGCTCGTTGAGGTCCAGCGCGATGATCTCGTCCGCGTTGTCGTAGGCGTCGGCGGCCTTGTACAGCGATCCGCCAAACTGGTCGAACTCGGTCACCGCTCCGGAGAGGATGTGCACCATGAACAACTGAAACTTCTCGTACGCCCCGGAGTGCAGCTGGGCGTTGGCATCACCGATGAAGAACGCCGAGGTGGAGAGCTCCAGCCCCTCCGTCGCCGTTTTGATGGTGGCTATCTGGTCGGAGAGCTGACACCACTTCCGGCCCTCGGCCCGGAGGGCATCAGTGATCACCGTGACCTGTGACATGGAGTGGCTCCTCAGATCAGTTCTCGACGGCCGCTGACCGGAAGGCGTCGAGTGCATCAAAGCGCAGCAGATCGGGGGCGGCGAACGCTATCCGCCGGGTGTCCGCCTCGACGCCGACCAGGCTCCGCCCGCGCAGCCGCAGCGTCACCAGCCCCTCCGGACCCGACACGGTCCGCTCGTCCAGCCGGGCGGCTTCTTCCGCTTGGTCCAGCAGGCGCAGCTCCGCCTTGATGTCGTGCAGGGTTGCCCAGGTCCGCCGCAGCCACTCCTCGTCACCGAGCTCCGATTCGGAGGTTCTCGGACGCGGAACGGAGACATCCTGGTGGTTCTCGGGCTCGGCCATGAGGGCGGTGCGTACCGCGGATTCCGTCGCCTCTCGCATCGCGACGGTGTAGCCGTCGAAGAGGGCCGACGCGAACCCGTCCACCCCGATTCGTCGCTTCCATTGGGGACTGATGCCGATATCGGTCACCCGGTGCTGCGCATCGACCACCACATGGATCGAGTTGGTGTCATCGGCGCCTTCGAAGCGGTCGGTGTGGCGAAGGTCGTTGCCCTCCCGTCGGAGCGCCTGCTCGGCCTGCGCCCGGAGTTCGTCCGGGTCGCCCAGAAAGTCCAGGCTCGCCAGCCTCCAGCGCCTACTGTCCCCATCCTGCGGACCCATCGGCCTCAATCCACTCGTCGCTCAACGATCTCCGCCATTAGAACATAGAGGACACAGCCATCCCGGACCCGAGTTGCGGCGTATGGGCTGGACCGGTGGCCGCAGGTGTGTATGCGCCGTGACTTGTAGGTCCAACCGGGAGCGAAGATCACCTATCATCGCTCAATGAAGTACCGGATCATGCGGATGCCGGTATGGCTGCATGGCAGCCTTGTCGGAGCCTTCACCGCCTGCTTCATTCCCATTTGGTTCAGTACGGTGGCGGGCCTCGTTGAGTGGAACCGTGCCGTCGTGGGTGGACTGATCTGCGGCAGCATCATGGCGGCAGTCCTGCCCTTGATCAGTAAGCTCGTCCGGAAGAGGTTCGAGCCGCCACTTGAACCCCCGCTGACCATCGACGAGCGGATCGCTGCGGCGCGAGCAGTCGATCACGGCCGGCCTTCGGATGATCCGCGGGTGCAGGCAGCAGCCGTATTTTTCGCTCAGCGAATCGTCAAAACACGGGCTTCAGGTCTTGCCTTCCCATGGTTGATGGGGCCTGGCATCCTGCAACTGATCGCCGCCGCCATTAAGAATCCATGGCTGTGGTTCATGTTCGCGGCTTTTGTGGTGGGGATCCTGTTGATCACCGTCGGCATCCGCCGCTCCCACAAACGTGCGCTTGAGCTGCTAGCCGCAGCCGACTCATCCGCCCAGCCAGTCACCGACGCAGCACCTCAGCCGCCTCTGCCCGATCACCCATGACTCTTGCGATTACGTGAGGTCACGTGACCAGTGCTGCGGTTCGCCGTCACCCGCTGATCTTCACCGCCCGCTGCTGCAGCGGCAACAAACGCTCACAAACCTAGGCTTTCCGATCGTGACCGGCGTAGTGGCGGTTGCGTTACTCCTCTGGCTCGGGCTCGCGCATCCACAGCTTGGGGTCGTTGACGAACACGCCCTTCCCCTGGTGCCGCCGGATCACCCGAAGCGCCTCCAGCCGGACGTAAACCGACTGGATTGTCGTGGAGCCGACCTTGTGCAGTCGCACCATCTCGGAAATTGAGGGCAACTTGTCGTCCGGCTTGAGCTTCCCGGCTCTGACGTCGGCAACGATCTCGTCGGCAATTCGGATGTAATCGGGTATTGCAGGCATGGCACTCCTCGCGTGGCACGCCAATTTGATCACGCAACGGCACCTCCCGACAACCGATCGCTTGACTTAGCCGGCTTATCCGTGAGAGTTTGAGGTCGAGCCGTTCCTCGCGTGGCAACGATGACGGCTCACGCCCCTGGTCGGGGCGGGTGGGCTTGGCCTGCCCCGACCTCCCAAGAACAACCCCGCTGCCGCACTCGCCGAGGGGCTGCGGCGGGGCGGGCGGGCCGCTGGGGGCCCCGGGCGGCGGCCCGCCCATCCAACACACCCTGCTCAGGAGGCTGGTGATGGAACTTTCCCGAAACACGTTACGGAGCGTGGTCCGGGTGCTACGACAGCCAGATGCACCGGTGATCGACAGCAGCGGACCGCCCCGCTTACCCAGTGGCGGGCCGATCCCCGCACCGTCCGTGGCACCGCTGCGCTGCGGCTGCTGGACACCACTGCTCTGGGATTCGCACATCGGCCGGTGGCTGCACCTGGACGACCTGACCCCCTGCGTCCCCGGCCTCCCCCGCCACTAACACCCCATCCACACCCGCCGCACCCACCAAGTCCCGCCTACCACCCCACCCCCTACCCCGTGGATCTAGGGCAAACGGTCGTACTTGATCTCGGTTTCACGACAACAAGTCCTTGATCGACGCGGAATCCCTTGATCGAGAGGTGTCTTCACCGTGCGCAGATTCGCCTGCCGGTTCACCACCGCCATCCTGCTGGCCGCCGCCCTTACCGGCTGCGCGAACGATGCCGACCAGTCAGCCGACCGGCCCCCGGACCAAGTGGTCTACCTGACCTCCTTCGGCAACTTCGGCCGCGACGCCTACGCCTGGGTCGCCCTCGCCAAAGGCTTCTTCGCCGACTGCAACATCAACGTCGAGATCCGCGCCGGAACCGGAACCGACGGCATCAAACTCGTCGCCACCGGCAAAGCCCACTTCGTCGCCAGCGACTTCTCCGGCACCCTGATGCAGGTCAGCCAGAACAAGCTTGACGTCCGCGCGGTTGCCCTCATCCACCAGCGCTCCCTGGCCGCGATCATGGCCCTGCAGTCCGACGGTATCCGCCGGCCCAAAGACCTGGAAGGCGCCACCATCGCCGACCTGCCCTCCAGTGTCGTCCGGATGCTCTTCCCCACCTACGCCACAGCCGCCGGCATCAACCCGAAGAAAGTCCGCTTCATCAATGCCACCCCGCAAACCCTGCCCTCCCTACTCGGCACCGGCACCACCGACGCCATCGGACAGTTCGTCGTCGGCAAACCCACCATCGAAGCCGCCACCAAACAACCCGTGGCGCTGCTGCCCTACTCCGACCACCTCATCGACCTGCCCGGCAACGCGCTCTGGGCCGCCGGCACCACCAACCCCGACCTGATCCGACGCTTCCGCCACGCGCTCCTCGACGGACTCCGCTACGCCCTGGCCCACCCCGACGAAGCCGGCCAGATCCTCGCCAAAAACATCCCCGGCACCAACCCCACCACCGCCGCAGCCGAACTCGAACTCATGCGCCCCTACGTCGGCAACGAACCCATCGGAGCCATCGACCCGCCCCGCATCGCCCGCGCCATCGCCCTCCTCCAATCCGCCGGAGCCATCCCACCCGGAACCACCCCGGAACAACTCATCGACGAAAGGACCCAGCCATGAGCAGCACAACCGGAGCCACGCAACCCCAACACCGGCTGCAGACCTTCACCGCCCGGGCGGTGAGCCGGCTCAACCCCACCAGCATCCGTAACCGGCAGTTCCCCACCAAACGTCGTGGCCTCAACCCGGACGACGTCGGGGACTTCCTCAGCGAAATCGCCGCCGAGATCGCCGCCCTACACCGCGAACTCGTGATCGTCCACCAGGAGAACGACCGCCTGAAGCGGGCACTGCGGGACTGGCAGACCCGACAGGGGACGGGACTGCTGCGGATGCGCCCCCACTGGCCGATCAACCAGGTCACCCCGGAGAAGGCCGCCGGGTAGCCACCGCCGCCGTGACCGCCGTGACCGGCCACCTCTGGGACGGGTGGCCGGTCACGGTTTCGGCGTGGCGGCTCACGCCGCAGCGCCCTCCACTGCCTTCGAGCAGCGCGCACCATACGGGCAGTCATGCTGACCATTGCCTGCGAGGCAAAGCCTCAAGAGTTTTGTCGAGCTGGGCTCCTCCCTGCGTAGTACAGGCAGAAGTTCACAAGCACTGGCTACGAAAGGAACCATCGATGTCTCGATCTCTTGTAAGACGGGCAGTGCTGCCGCTAAGTGCGGCAGCAGCGGTCCTCTTCGCCTCCGTGGGTGCGCCCGCGCACGCCACCACTGACATCAGCGCGCCGACGGGCGGTCCCGCCGCCCCCAGCAACCAGGTATCAGCGATCACTAGCCACCTCGCACGCCAACTAGCTCCGATGCTGAATGACTCTGCTGTCCTGCAGCGGGTGGCATCAGCCGTCGCCGAGGGGCCGGCTGACCTGCTGTCCCTCGAGCTGAGTTCCAACTTCGGCGCCGCCGCTCAAGCGGCCAACCGAGCAATCGCCGCAGCCAAGGGCCTCCCCTCCACGGACGAATCCCTGTTGCAGGTACGACTGGCCCACCCGGACATGCACACGGCACTGGCTCGCGGCGCGAAGCCGCTGGTCGTCGGAGCGGTTAGCGGTGCCATGCCGGCCAGCGTGGCGGCGTACAACGATCGGGGCGCGACGGTCGCGCTGGACTCGGCTAACCTGCCCGACCAGCCCATGCTGGTCGTTCAGGTCAACGTCAAGAAGGCTGCGCCGATGGGCCTGGAAGTCCTCCGCGAGGACTTGACTGCATCGGGCTTGAGTTTCGATTCCCGGATGCCCACCAGCAAGACCACGACGAAGATGTCCACCACTCAGGGGGACATGAATATCTCCTCCACATCCGGCTACTACGCCACCCGAATCGATTCTGTTTACCTAGCAAAAGACCACGAGCCGAGCGTTAAGGGCGCTGCCGAGATCTTCTCCATCGTCAGTGGCTTCGGACTCGACAAGCTGCCTATCGTTGACATCGTGGACATGCCCTACCTGGACCACGACAAGCGGTGGTACTACCCGAACCAGATCCTGATCCACTGGCGCACGGACAAGTACCTGTGGGACATCGCCGACGTGGTCATGATGGAAGACGACGGCGGCGTGAACTACCAAACTCTCGCTCGCAATCTAGTCGTAGCACTGGGGAAGATTACGGGTCACAGCGGTTGGGTTCCCCTCGCCCAGCAGATCATTGACTTCATTGCCGGCAGTTGGTGGACCGATGACCCGGACTATGTCGACTCGTGGTACACGATCACTTCATACACCACGGGCCTCCACTACGGGGCGAAAAGCAACGGGCGGATGAACCTCTCCCGCTACTACGTGGCACCGGCCAGCCCGCCCCCTGGTGGCGGCGGTGGCGGCGGTGGCGGTGGCGGCGGTGGCGGTGGCGGCGGCGGCGGTGACTGCCCCGACCCGACCCAGATCATCTGCATCGTCGAGCCGTACTCAACGCGATAATAAAGAGGCGATAGCCTCACCGCACGCACCATGATCGGTGCCGCTTCCGCTGATGCGGAAGCGGCACCGGCGCTTTCCACCCAGCAATGCTTCCAACGGTGCCGCACGTCGGCTGCTGTTCGACGGCAGCACCCGCCGACGCCAAACCCTCTGAGCATCGGCGCCCCCTCGCCCGCCGTGCCCTCCCGCTGCCTTTGAGCAGTGCACGCCCATGCGGGCAGCCATGTTGATCCTTACGCATTAGGCAAAACATTAAAAATTTTGTCGAGCTGGGCTCTTCCCTGCGTAGTACAGGCAGAGAGCTAATCAGCACCGGCTACCGAAGGGTGGCCAGCAAGGAAGGAGCTACCAGTGTCTCGAACTCTTATAAGACGAACTGTGCTGCCGCTGGCCGCGGCAACAGCAGTGATCCTCGCCTCCGTGGCGCCACCCGCACACGCACAATCCGAGCAGAATGAGCCGGCGGCCAGCGCTGCCGGCACAGCCACCGGACTAGTCTCAGCAATCACCGACGATCTTGCACATCAACTCGCGCGGATGCTGGCCGACCCCGCCGTCGCCGAACGGATCACCTCCGCCGTCATCAACGGGCCGGTCGACCTGCTGACCATCGAACCCGAATCCAGCTTCGCCCACGCCGCCCAAGCAGCCAACCGGTCAGTGATCGCGGCCAAGGGCCTACCGGCTACCTCCGGATCCCTGCTACAGGTGGAACTGGCCCACCCCGACATGCGCGCCGCGCTTGACCGCGGCCAACTCCCACTGGTCGTCGCAGCCGTGTCCGACAAAACAGCGACCAGCGCGACCGCATATGACCATCGGGGTGCGGCCATCGTGCTCGACGCCACCAGCCTGCCCAGCCAGCCTCTGCTGCTCGTTGACGTCAACGTCAAAAAAGCCCAGTCAATAGGCCTACAAGTCGTCCGCGACGGACTAGCCGAAGCCGGTTTGAGTTCCCCAACCCCCACAGCCACCACCACCGCCCAAGGGGACATGAGCACATCCTCAACAACGACGACCGGCCACTACGCCACCAAGATCGACGCCGTCTACCTCAAAGACGACAAAGAACCTTTTCTCAAGGGTGCTGCGGAAATTTTCTCCATCGTGGCCGGCTTCGGACTCGACGGAAAACCCATCATCGACATCGTGGACATGCCCTACCTCGACCACGACAAAAAGACCTACCGCCCGAACCAGATCCTGATCCACTGGCGGACCGACAAGTATCTATACGGCGCCGTCGATGTGGTCATGATGGAAGACGACAGCGACACGGACTACCAACATCTCACCCTGCTCTTGACCCATGCCTTGGCACACATCTCAGGCACAAATTATTGGGTATCGCTGGCTGGCACGATCCGTACCGTTATTGGGAATTTCCGCACCTTTTGGGCCGACGATCCGGACCATGTCGACTCGTGGCTCAAAATTACGCCACACAGCACCGACCGCCGTCACGGGGTGAACTCTAACGGGTGGATGGAACTTTCCCTCTACCTCGTGGAACCGCTTACTCCGCGTGACCCATCCGCTCCGCCGCCTCTGCTGCCCCCTCCGCCGCCGCCGCCTCCGCCGCCGCCGCCTCCGCCGCCGCCAACTGGATGCGACGACCCGACCCAGATCATCTGCATCGTCGAACCATGGGGCTCTCCTAGCCTGCCATCCCTGACCTGAGTCAAGACCTATACACGAATATCCGCAGATCGCCTGTGTTGATACGAGAAACGGAGCTATCGATGTCTCGAACTCTTATCAGACGAATAATGCTGCCGCTGGCTGCGGCAACAGCGGTCATCCTCGCCTCCGTGGGGCAGCCCGCACACGCGCAATCCTCCCCAACCCCGACGGCCACCACCACCGACCAGGGGGACATGACCACAGCCTCGATACCCGGCTACTACGCCACCATGATCAACGCCGTCTACCTTAACGACAGCAAAGAGCCGATAGTCAGGGGCGCTGCGGAAATCTTCTCCATCGTGGCTGGCTTCAGGGCAGACGGAAAACCCGCCATCAACATCGTGGACATGCCCTACCTCGACCACGGCAAGACGACCTACTACCCGAAGCAGTTACTGGTCCACTGGCCGACTGGAAAATACCTGCACAACACTGTCGATGTAATCATGATGGAAGACAACGGCAGCAGGGACTACCAGCAACTCGCAAACGCACTGGCCGCCGAGCTAGCCCATATTTCAGGGAAGAACGGGTGGGTGCCACTGGCCCAACCGATCCTCAACGCTCTTGCGTCCATCGGAGTGGCCGATGTAAAACATGTCGATTCGTGGCACAAACTCACGCCAAACAGCACCGGCCGCCACCATGGGGTGCAGGCTAACGGGTGGATGGACCTCTTCCGCTACTACGTGCCACCAATTTCCGGTCCGGGGATTCCCTACGGCGTCACGGCGATCCAACCTGCCCTGAGCTAGAGGCGAAACGATCCGTCGTCACTACTCATCATGACCGGTGCCGCTCCCACTTGCGTTGCGATGCTCCTCAGCACTTCAGCAGCGGTTCTCTCGGCGTGTCGTACAGCGCAGCTGCAGGCGGTCAAGAAGAAAGGGGCGGAGGCGACGAACGCCTCCGCCCCGACGACTCAACGAGTCCCAACGAGTCAGCTGTTCTTCCAGCCACGGATGGCACGCCAGGCCAGCGGCAGCGCCCCCGCCGCGGCCAGCGCCTTCAACGCGTCACCGACGAGGAACGGAACCAGCCCGTGCTGGATGCCCCAGCCCAGCGACTGCCCCGCCGAAAGGGCCAGAACGGTCACGCCGAGCCCGTAGATGATGGCGCTACCGGCGACGTAGGCAACGGCGGTGCTGGCGACCTTACGATCAGCGCCGCGCTCGCTCAGAACACCGACCACGTAGGCGGCGACCACGAACCCGAGCAAGTAGCCGCCGGTCGACCCGAAGAGGGCCTGCGCTCCCCCGGTGGCGCCGTGGAACACCGGGACACCCAGGGCGCCGACCGCGAGGTAGAGCAGCTGGCCGAGGGCACCCCGGGTCGCCCCGAGCCCTGCAGCGGTGACCAGCACGGCGAAGGTCTGCAGCGTCACCGGCACCGGCGAGCCCGGTACGGGGATCACCACCTGGGCGGCGGCCGCGGTCAGCGCTGCAGCCCCGACGACGAGGGCGATGTTCCGCACCCGGCTGTGGGCCCAGAGGGCGTCGACGAGGACGCCCCGCGACAGCGGGAGGGAGGCGGCATTACTCATGTTCTGTGGCCTTCCTTCAACGAAGTGTTCTGGCTGAGGTGCGCTGCGCCGACGAGCTTCAGTCTGCGCGCTGATCACAGTCGTCACCATCGCACAGCCGCCACCACCCGCACATCCCGGTGCCGGGTGACGAGCGGCAGAAGCGGCAACAGAACAGCGGGGGACCCACGGCTTCCCGCCGCAGGTCCCCCGCTGAGGTTCTTGTTAAGCAACAGGTGAGAGGCTTGATCCCGCCGCCGGGGAGGGGAGCCACCCACCCGGCCTACCGGCGCCGCATCCGCTGATACATGCCGGCGGCACGCATCGGTGCGCGGGCGAACCCCATGGCACGACCCATCATCCCGCGCATCACCTCACCGGGTTTCTCCTGCTCACCGGCGTACGCGGTGATCACGATGAGCGCCCCGGTGAGCGCCGGGATGGTCCACTGCATGAACTTCAACTTCTGCTGGGTGGCCGCCACATCGCTCGGCGTCTCATCGCTGGGCGCGGTGGTTCCCGCCACCGGCGTAGTCCCCGCCTTCTCGATCTTCTTACCGAGCATCCGGCTGTAGCCGGTGACCGCCAGGGCCGCGGCGGTGAGCGCGGTCTTCATGGTGCTCATCCGCCCCACGCCCTTCTGGGTCATCACGCGACCACTCTCGGTCACCATTTCGCCGGCCGCCCCGACCAGGTGGGTGCCGATCGCCGCGGCGTTGATGGGCGTCCACTGCGCCCAGCCCGCCGATGCCACCGGCAGTCTTTGCTGCGGGTTGTCGATCTGTCGTGTCGCGCCGTTGACGCCGATCGCCCCCATCAGCGATCCTCCGAACCAGGCCCCTAGGCCGAGGTCGTGCATCGAGCGCAGCATCGTGTGCCGTTGGGACATGTGACTCCCTCTCAT
>DASULK010000220.1:0-23588 GCA_036278255.1 Micromonospora sp. | reverse complement strand
CCACCTTCGGCCGCGTTGTTGGTGATGTCCACGTCGGCATAGGTCACTGTGACCGGCGGTGCCTGCGGGACCAGCCCGTGTACCAGGGCGTGGAAGACGAAGGTGTCGTTGGGGCAGGGGGAAATCGCCAGGGAGAGCGCCACCGGTCCACCGTAACGGCCGCCCGGCCGTGGCTTGTCTGCTCCCTGCTCCGCGTGGCCGCGGGTCACCGGGGCCCTCCCCGTCCTTCCTACCGGAACGCGGCGGCGGCGGCGGTCAGCGCGTCGAAGGCCTCCCGCATCCGCCAGGCGGCCCGGTCGCGGGGGCCGATCGGGTTGGAGATGGTGCGCACCTCGGCGAAGGGAACGCTGGCACCCGCGGCGGCGCAGGCGACCGCATACCCCTCCATCGCCTCCGCGACCGCATCCGGGTGCCGGACAGTCAGGGCTTCGGTGCTCTCTGCGGTGCCGGTGACCGTGCAGACGGTGAGGACAGCGCCGGTGACGGCGTGCGGCAGCCGGTCCCGCAGCGTCGCGAGCAGCGTGGGGTCGGCGGTGATCGAAAGCTTCGCGCCGAGCTGTTCCGGGGGCATCCCCAGTTCGTCGGCCGGGATGAAACCCGCCGGTGATTCGGCACCGAGATCGGCGGCGACGGCACGGGTGGCGAGGACGGTCGCGCCGACCGGGGCCCGGCCGACGAATCCGCCACCGATGCCGGCGCTGATGACACCCCGGTACGGCCGGCCGGCCGACTCGGCCAGCGTCAGCAGCCGGGCCGTGGCGGCGCCAGCCAGCGCTGGCCCGACGCCGACCGCTGCCACCGTGACGGATGCGCCGCCGGGCAGGCCGGAGCGGATGGCGGCCGCCTCCACCTCGACGGCCGTGACCACCAGGAGACGTCCACTCATCCGGCCGGGCCTCGGGATTCCCGGAAGACTCCACCGTCACCCGGCCCCGGGATCGGGGTGGAGGGGCGGTAGAGGTGGTAGCCGGGCGGAGTAACCGCTTGGTCATCGTCCAGGCCGTTGGAGAGCGGTTCCGGGCGGGGTACCGCGGGGACCGCTTCGACGCTGACCGGCTCGGGGGCCGCCTCGGCAGCGGTGGCGGCGGTAGCGGCTTCGGCCGGCCCGGTCTCCGCCGCCGCACGGCCCTGCAGCCGTTCGCCGCGCAAACGGTTGGCCATGACGATGGCCGGCACCGCCGCCAGGACACCGAATCCGGCCGCGACGCCGACGCCGACGCGCCCGTCGAACGGAATGAGACCCACCGCCCCGCCCGCGACAAAGGCCAGCATGAGCACTGTTTCGGAGTGGGCGAAGGCGCTGGCCCGTAGCCTCTCCCGGACCCGTTCCTGGATGCAGGCGTCAACGGCGAGTTTGTTGAGCCCGCTGACGACGGCGGTGACCAGACAGAGCAGCGCCACCGTCAGCAGGGAGAACCGGACGGTGGCCAGCACCGCGACGCCAGCCGCGATGACCAGTCCGCTGGATTGCAGCACGGCCGGATGGTGGATCCGCAGCCGCGTCCCCAGGGCGGTCGCCAGGAAGGTGCCGACGGCGAGCGCACCTCCGACGAGACCGATCGCTCCTTCGGCCCCCAGCTTCTGGCCGAGCACGATGTCCGTCAGATCCCCGGCCTTGATCGCGAAGGCGAGGAAGAGCAGCAGGAAGCCGTAGAGACCCCGCAGCACGGCGCTGCCGGTCAAGGTGGCGATCACGATCCGCCCGGCCGGGCCCGTCCCCAGCAGTGGCCGCTCGTCTCTGCCGCGGCGGAAACCGATTGCGGCGAAGACCCGCGGCACGGTTTCCGGCGGCTCGGAGTCGGCCCGTGGCGGCAGCCGCAGCGCGATGACCATGCCGATCAGGAAGATGACCGACGCGACTCGCAGGGGCCACTGCGGCCCGAACCAGAACGCGGCCAGCCCCAGTGGGGCGACCACTGCACCGGCGACCGTGCCGTAGACACTGGCCCGGGCCCCTACCTGGGAGAGGCCGAGCCCCTCCGGCAGCAACCGGGGCACCGCGGCGGAGCGGGCCACGCCGTACGCGCGGGAGAGCGCCAGCACCCCGAAGGCGGCCGGGTAGAGCCCGAACCCGTGGATGTGATCGGAGATCAACCAGGCCAGGAAGGCCCGGCCGAGCATGGTGGTGGCCAGCGCATAGCGGCGGCCGTGCCGGAAATGGTCGAGCAGTGGACCGACCACCGGCGCCAGCAGCGCGAACGGCACCATGGTGACCAGCAGGTAGAGCGCGACCTTGCTGCGCGCCTCGCCCAGTGAGGTGTTGAAGAAGATGGTGCCGGCCAGGCCGATCGCGATCAGCGTGTCGCCGGCGCAGGAGGCAGCGTGCAGGTCGAACAGCCGGATCATGCCGGCCTCGCCGGCCGCCCCCTTCGCCCGCACCCGGCCGGCGCGGTTGACCATCCAGCGGCTTCCCGCCACCGAACCCCGCACCAGCAGTCGCGCGCCCCGCACGGCCCTGCCGATGGTGCGCCCAAGGAACGATCCTTGCGGGCGAGTGAACAACGGCATGGCACCATCCTCGCCCATCGGGGCGGCACCGCGTTGCAACTGACCTGAGACCGACCCGGGGAGTAGCTGTCCACCAGGCCGTACCGATAGGGAACAATGGCTGCGTGACCAGGAGCGTTGCCCCCCGACCCGCCCGTCTCGACCGGATCTGCGCCGAAGCGGTGGAGACCGCGCGTGCCGCTATCACCGAGGTTGAGCCCGAAGCGGTCGGCGACCACCTGTCGGCGATCGCTGAAGGCGACCGGGTGGTCACCCACTTCTTCGAATGCCGGCTCGCCGACTACCGGGGTTGGCGGTGGGCCGTCACCGTCACCCGGATTCCGCGCAGCCGGCGGGTCACGATCTGCGAAACGGTGCTGCTGCCGGGGCCCGAGGCGCTGCTGGCACCCGGATGGCTGCCGTGGCACGACCGGCTCCAGCCGGGTGACCTCGGTGTCGGGGACCTGCTGCCCACCAGCCCCGATGACAATCGGCTTGCCCCCGGTTACCTGCTCTCCGACGATCCGGGGGTGGAGGAGGTCAGCTGGGAACTCGGCCTGGGGCGGGTCCGGGTCATGTCCCGGGAGGGGCGCAGCGAGGTCGCCCAGCGGTGGTACGACGGCGATCACGGCCCCAGCGCCCCGATCTCTACGGCGGCGCCTTCCGCAGCCCGGTGCGGGTCGTGCGGCTTCTACCTTCCGCTGGCCGGCGCGATGCGGCTGGTCTTCGGGGTCTGCGGAAACGTCTACGCCCCGGACGACGGCCGGGTGGTCAGCAACGACCACGGCTGCGGCGCCCATTCGGAGGCGTTGGCGACGGCTGCGCAAACACCGGTGGACGAGTTGCCCACGGTCTACGATGACGGTGAGGTGGAGGAAATCTCCGTGAGCCGGCCAGCGGGATCGGTCGGGAGCAGCGAGCCCGCCGAGCCGTACGGGCACAGCTGACGCCCGCAGGTCGACGCGGTAGTTACCGGGCGGAGCGTCGCCTCCGGCGGTGGGCGTCGTGCCTGATCATCACAGCCAGGCCGACGAAGCCGAGCAGGAAGCCGGCCAGACAGATCCACAACCAGTTGAGGTGCCCGTGCTCGGCGAGCCAGTCACGGAAAAAGATCAGCAGAGTGAGGCCGGCAACCGCCCAGGCCGCGATCCCGGCGATGGCGAACGGCGCCATGGGCGGGTCGAGCGGTTCCGGTCGCAGCGGTTGTTCTTGTCGGGGCACGTGGCCCAGGGTACGCAGGGGCCGACCGGCCTTCATCCTGGGCAGGGGGGTCTGCAACGATGCGCGGGTTAACTTTTGATCGCTCAGCGAGGACCCGATGACAACACCCCCGAAGAAGGGCGGCAGAGTCCTGCCCACAGTTGCGCAGCCGCGTAACAGCTTCGACCAGTTTTTTGCCATATCCGCCCGTGGCTCGACGCTGAGCCGTGAGGTCCGGGGCGGGCTGGCCACTTTCTTCACGATGGCCTACATCGTGGTGCTCAACCCGCTGATCCTCGGCAACGCCCTCGACGGGGAGGGTAAACGCCTCTCCATCGGCGCCATTGCCGCAGCAACGGCGCTCATCGCCGGGCTGATGACGATCCTGATGGGGGTGGTCGGCCGTTTCCCGTTGGCTCTGGCCGCCGGTCTCGGGGTCAACGCGCTGGTCGCGTACGAAATCGCCCCGCAGATGACCTGGGCCGATGCGATGGGGCTGGTGGTCATCCAGGGGGTCATCATCGGTCTCCTGGTGCTCACCGGTCTGCGGACCGCGGTCTTCCGCTCGGTGCCTACCCAGCTTAAGACCGCCATCGGTGTCGGTATCGGCCTGTTCCTGACGCTCATCGGCCTGGTCAACGCTGGTTTCGTCCGCCGCCTCCCGGATGCGGCGGAGACCACGGTGCCGGTCGGGTTGGGGATCAGTGGCCGGCTGATCAGTTGGCCGGCCCTGGTGTTCGTGGTCGGGCTGCTCTTCACCCTGGTGCTCGTGGTGCGGCGGGTCAAGGGCGCAATTCTCATCGGCATTCTCGGCTCGACCGTTCTCGCCATCGTGGTGGAGGCGATTGCGAAGGTCGGCCCCTCGGTGGTGGACGGGCAGCCCAGCCCGAAGGGGTGGTCGCTGAACGTGCCGGCCCTGCCGGAGAGCATCGTCGGCCTGCCCGATCTTTCGCTGCTCGGCAAGTTCAACGTGCTGGGCTCCTGGGAGAAGGCCGGCTGGCTGATCGTGCTGATGTTCATCTTCACCCTGCTGGTCACCGACTTCTTCGACACGATGGGGACCATGGTCGCGGTCGGGCAGGAGGGGAACCTGCTCGACCAGGAGGGGATGCCGCCCCGTACCCGCGAGATTCTGCTGGTCGACTCGATCGCCGCGGCGGCGGGTGGGGCGGCGAGCACGTCGAGCAACACCTCGTACATCGAGAGTGCCGCGGGTGTGGCGGAGGGGGCCCGTACCGGCGTGGCGAACCTGGTGACCGGGGGCCTGTTCCTGCTGGCGATGTTCCTGGCACCGCTGGTGGTGATCGTGCCGTTTGAGGCGGCGTCGACCGCGCTGGTGGTGGTCGGATTCCTGATGATGACCGCGGTGCGCACCATCGACTGGAGCGATTACGAGATCGCCATCCCGGCGTTCCTGACCATCGTGCTGATGCCGTTCACGTATTCGATCTCGAACGGTATCGGGGCTGGCGTCATCACGTACGCCTTGCTCAAGGTGGCCCGGGGCAAGGCCCGTGAGGTCCACCCGCTGCTTTACGGCACCGCCATCCTGTTTGTCTTGTATTTCCTGCGTGGGCCGGTTGAGGGGCTGATTTTCTAGGGTTGCGGTGCGGGCCCCGGGGAAGGACCGACTTGGTGCCCGGGGCCTGCGCCGGTAGCCTTTGCCGTTTTGGGTCCTCGGTGACAGCAGTCATAAACAATGGTCGTCAGGCCGGTTTATTAGCTAGGCTAACGATTGTGACGGAGCGGATGGTGATGGCGAAGCGAGTGCCGCCGGCGCAGTTGGCGACGCTGCTGCGCGACGCGATCACCCGGCTCAACCGACGGGTCCGACAGGCCCGCCCGGTCGGCGATCTCACGGTGACCCAGCTCTCCGCGCTGACAAGTCTGGACTTGGCGGGCGCGCTGACTCCGCGTGAATTGGCCGATGCCGAGCGGGTGCAGCCGCCGACCATGACCGGAATGGTGGCCCGGCTGGAGGAGCGCGGCCTTGTGCAGCGCAGCCCTCACCCGACCGACGGGCGGCAGGTCATCCTCGCCACGACCGAGGCGGGGCGTGAGGTGCTCGCCCAGCTGCGACGGACTCGTGACAGCTGGTTGGCCCTGCGACTCGCCGAACTGCCCGAGGAAGAACGCGGCACGCTGTTGCGGGCCGCAGAGATCCTGCAGAAGGTCGCCCGCGCCTGACCGGCGCCCGGGTTCCGCTTCGTCCACTTGCTACATGTGGATGACGCGTACGATCCGAGGAGGCGCACCCCGAGTGCGGGCAAAGTTAGGCAGCACATTCCAGTCGCTGCGGGTCCGTAACTACCGACTTTTCGCCACCGGCCAACTGACCAAGTTGATCGGTGTATGGATGATGTTCATCGCCCAGGACTGGCTGGTCCTGGAGCTCTCCGACAACTCGGCGACGGCGCTCGGTGTGGTCACCGCGCTGCAGTTCACGCCGGTGCTTCTTCTCACCCTCCTCTCCGGCCGGCTCGCCGACCGCTACGACAAGCGCCTACTTCTCCTCCTCGCCAACGCGGCATGGAGCCTGCTGGCCCTGGGTATGAGCCTGCTCGTGCTCACCGGGGTGGTCGCGCTCTGGCACGTCTTCGTCTTCGCGGCGCTGCTGGGCGTCGCCAACGCCATCGAGAACCCGGTGCGGCAGGCCTTCGTCTCCGAACTCGTCGGAACCAGACTCCTGCCCAACGCGCTGTCCTTGTCGTCGGCGGCCTTCAACTCGGCCCGGATCATCGGGCCGGCACTGGCAGGTCTGGCGATCGCCGTCGTCGATGTCGGGCCGGTCTTCCTGGTCAGCGCGGCCAGCTCCCTGGCGCCGCTCGGCTGCCTGATGCGGATGCGGGCCGGGGAACTACACCGAGAGGAGTTGCCGCCGCTGGAGGAGCGCGAACCCGCCCGTGTCGTCGACGGGCTGCGCTACGTCTTCCGGCGGGCGGATCTGCTGCTGCCGATGGCCCTCATGTCGGTGGTCGGCATGGTGCTGTTCAACTTCCAGCTCACCCTGGCGGCCCTGGCCAAGACGACCTTCCAAGCCGGGGCCGAATCCTTCGGGTTCCTCAGCACGGCGCTCGCCGTCGGTTCACTCGCCGGGGCGCTGGCGGGCAGCGGTCGGCGCAGCCGCCCCTCGGTTTACCTGGTGCTCGGCGCCGCGGTGGCGGCCGGGTTCGCCGCCACGCTGGTCGGCTTCGCCCCGGCGTACTGGCTCGTCGCGCTCCTCCTCCCGCTCGCCGGCTTCTGGATGGTCTTCTTCGCCCAGGCCGCGAACCAGCGGGTGCAGCTCGGTGTCGATGCGGCGTACCGGGGGCGGGTCATGGCCCTGTGGGTGCTCGTCTTCCTCGGCACCAACCCGATCGGTGCACCGGTGGTCGGCTGGGTCGCCGAAAGCTACGGGGCCGGCGCGGCCATCTGGAGCGGTGGCCTGATCACGGTGGCGGTTGCCGGCATGGCGCTGGCCTGGCAGTTGCGACGCACCGGGGCCCGGCTGCGGTTGCGGGTCCTGCCGCTGCCGAGGTTCCACGTGGTGCCCCCCACCGACGTATGAAAGGACGGGTGATGAGTCAACCGTCGATCGGCTACGACAGGTGACCAAAACGGCCACCCAATGAGCTGATGGTGCAGATCAACCCAAAATAGGTAGCAGTCGCTGCGGGCACGGCATAATGTGCGGAGAGTGGCGGATGTGCAAGCTCTCGCGCTGCCGTTGGCAGTCTTGGCAACAGCATGCCTGCCCGCGGTTGTCGCCGCGATCATCTGCGCCGACGAAGTCATCGACCGTTTGTCCCGAGCGGTCGATGTCCGTTACGAGGTGTGGCGGAGACGCCGTGACATCAGCCGGTTCAACCGCATGATCGGCGTTGACCGTCTTGACTGGGGCGTGGACCCGGCCCTGCTCGACCGGAACGACCGACCCGCGATCGAGCAGCTCGCCGCCGACCTGCGTCGCCTCGGCCAGCAGCGACTGGTGGTCGCCGACCAACCACGAGCGCGACAGGACTCCGTGATGGAGGCCTACGACGGCCTGCTGCGGCAGGCGAGCCGCTGCCTGGGTGTGATCGAGCATCTCGACGACGTCGAGGGTGTCGACCTGGAGATCGAACGGATTCGGGTCGAGGGTGAACTGCAGGCCGCCGGGCTGATCCTGAACGCAGCAGCGACCGGGCGGCAGGGCGAGTAGCGGTGGGCGGGGAGCCGGCTTGAGACTCTTCGTCGCCCTCTACCCGTCACCGGAGGCGGTGAATGACCTCACTGAGCAGGTGGGGCGGCTGCGCGTTGGGGAGGCGGCAGCCATGGGGATCAACGTACGGCTGGCCGTGCCCGAGAGGATGCACGTCACGCTCGCGTTTCTCGGCGAGATCGAGGAGACGTGGCTGAAGGGCGTGACCGCTGCCCTCGGCCGTGCCGCGCAGACCTGGCACCGTCCGGCCGGTGTGGCCGGATCGCGGGTCGGCCTCGGACCGGCGCGGATCCGACTTGCGGGTGGCGGCTGCTTCGGGCGTGGCCGGTTCACGGTTTTGTGGGCGGGGCTTACCGGTGACGTCGATGCGTTGCATGCGCTGAATCAGGCGATCCGACGGGAGTTGAAGCGGGCTCGGCTGCCGCATGATCGGCGCCCGTTCCGCCCGCACTTGACCATCGCCCGTCCCGGTGAACGGATGGAGCCGGAGCCCATCGAAGAAGACCGGTGCACGCTCGACGGATATCTCGGGCCGTCGTGGCCGGTGACCGAGATGGTGCTCATGCGCAGCCACCTCGGACCCCGGCCCACGTACGACCGCGTGGCGGCCTGGCCGCTGTAGGTCGCGGACGCCGCGGCCTACCAGGCCCACGCCTCCGGGCCCGGACCCCCTTGGCCGATCGGCGGAAAAAGCTCGTCGAGCCGGGCCAGGACCTCGTCGGAGAGCTGCACCGTCAGGGCGCCGAGAGCGGCGTCGAGTTGCGCAACGGTGCGCGGGCCGATGATCGGTGCGGTCACCCCGGGCCGGGAGAGCAGCCAGGCATGTGCGACATCGGCGGGATCGTGGCCCAGTTCGGTGCAGAGCTTCTCGTACGCCTCGATGGTCGCCCGGTGCTCAGCCAGCGCCTCGGCCGCACGGCCGCTCTTGGTCCGCTCGCCACCACCCTCGGCCAGTTTGCGCAGCGCACCTCCGAGGAGGCCACCGTGCAACGGCGACCACGGGATGATGCCGAGGCCGTAGTGGCGTGCGGCCGGGATCACCTCCAACTCGACGTGCCGCGTCATCAGGTTGTAGATGCACTGCTCGGAGACCAACCCCAGGAAGTGCCGGCGATCCGCTGACTCCTGTGCAGCGGCCAGGTGCCAGCCGGCGAAGTTGGATGAGCCGACGTAGAGCACCTTCCCCTGGTTGACCAGGGTCTGCATGGCCTGCCAGATCTCCTCCCACGGTGTGGAGCGAGAGATGTGGTGCATCTGGTAGAGGTCGATCCAGTCGGTCTGCAGCCGCCGCAACGAGTCGTCGCAGGCGCGGATGATGTGCCGTGCCGATAGCCCCCGCTCGTTCGGCCAGTCACCCATCCGGCCGTAGACCTTTGTGGCAAGGACGACTTTGTCACGGCGGCCACCGCCCTGGGCGAACCAGCGGCCGATGATCTGTTCGGTGATGCCCTCGCCGGTCTTCCAGCCGTAGACGTTGGCGGTATCCAAGAAGTTGATGCCGTGTTCCAGCGCGCGGTCCATGATGGCGAAACTGTCCGGCTCGTCGGTCTGTGGTCCGAAGTTCATCGTTCCGAGGCAGAGCCGACTTACCGAGAGGCCGGTGCGGCCGAGGTTGGTGTACTCCATGCGTTCCACGATGCCACGCGGTGTCCTCGTGTGTCGGTCAGGAGGTTTCGCGGGCGGGGGCACCGCCGAACAGCACGTCGTCCCAGCTCGGCAAGCGCTTACGCGGCTTGCCGGCGGCATCGTCGGACTCGCCGCCCGCCGGGCCCGAGGTACGACGTGGACGCAGCACCGCCAGCGACGGAACCGCCGGTACCTCCTTGGGCAGGTCGCTGTCGTCGTCGAAAGCGGAACCCGGCCCCCCGCCAAGCAATGCCGCCGCACCGCCGGTCACCGGCCGCTGCCGCCTCGGCTCCTGACCAGCAGCAGCGGCGGGGCGGGCCGGATCGAGGCCGCGGCCGGCGGCAGAGCCGAGGGGACGGTCGAGCGAGGCGAGCAGCGCGTCGCGCCCGGCCCGGATCGGGTCCCGGGTGGGGCGGGAACGCTCGCCGGCAGGGGTCGGCAGCCCGTGCCCGCCGCGGCCCGGCTCGCCGCGGGACGGTGCGGGCAATCCGTGCCCGGACCGCTCCGGCGCCGGCTCCTGCCCGAGGATCGGGGTGGGGCGCTCGGCACAGAGGTACTGCGCCATGTCGTCGTGCGGCGACACGGTCTGGCGGGTCCGGTCGAGTTCCCAGATTGCCTGCGCCGTCGCCTTGCCCGACGGCCAGGTGGCGACAATCCGCCAGGTGCCGTCATCGCGCCGGTAGGCGTCCCAGGAGATCTTCTCGCCGTCGATGCCGTGCTGGGCAAGCCGGTCGCCGACGACCTTGGCGAGCGGAGTGTTCTTGTCCGAGGAGCGCAGCCGGGTACGCCGTGCCTGCTGGGCGAGCATCGCCCGCTCCTGCAGCACCGGGCCGGCGTAGCGCAGTACCCGGTCGACCGGGACGCCGGCGATCCGGGCTACATCGTCGGCGGACTCACCCGCCCGGATCCGGGCCTGGATGTCCCGCGGGGAGAGCGACGGCGCAGGATCGGTGGCAGACGGCGTGAGCGGTGGGATAGTCGCCCCCCGTTCGGCGCGCAGCGCCGCTGCCACCCGCGGATCGATGGGGAGCGCGAGGAGCCGCCCCACCTCGTCGGCGAGCACCAGAGCATGGCCGTCCTCGGAAAGGGCGACGAAGCGTACTGGCCGCATCCGTTGCCTCCGTCCCGCTTCGCCGGCCCCCGACTGCGAGCCAGCAACCCCAGTATCGTTCCGACCACGGTACGCCGAAGGTCAACCCGATGGGAGTAGGCCACGCCGCGCGAGCAGCCTTTTCGTATCGGTTACCGATGCGTTCTGCGCGCTGCCGCCGGTCGTCAACTACCCGGAATAGCTATCCGAGTCGGTCGATGACGTAGTCGATGCAGGCGGTCAAGGCCGCCACATCGGCTGGTTCGATCGCCGGGAAGAGCGCCACCCGCAACTGGTTCCGGCCGAGCTTGCGGTAGGGCTCGGTGTCCACGATGCCGTTGGCACGCAACGTGCTGGCGACTGCCTTGGCATCGACGCCCTCCGCGAAGTCGATCGTTGCCACCACAGTGGAGCGCAGTGCCGGGTCGGTCACGAAGGGGGCCGCCACCGTGGACCGCTCGGCCCAGTCGTAGAGAACGGCGGCGCTCTCGGCGGTGCGTTTGGTCGCCCAGGCCAGCCCACCCTGCTCGTTCATCCAGTCGACCTGCTCCGCCGCCAGGAAGATCGTTGCCAGCGCCGGCGTGTTGTAGGTCTGCTCCAGCCGCGAGTTGCCGACCGCGGTGACGAGATCGAGAAAGGCCGGGATGTAGCGGCCGGAGGCCTTGATCTCGGACGCCCGCGCCAGCGCGGCGGGCGACATCAGCGCGAGCCAGATCCCGCCGTCGGAGCCGAGGCATTTCTGCGGGGCGAAGTAGTAGACGTCACATTCCCGTACGTCCACCGGCAGCCCGCCGGCAGCGGAGGTGGCGTCAACCAGCAGCAGCGCCTCCTCGTCCGTCCCGGCGACCCGCCGGACCGGTACGGCTACTCCGGTGGAGGTCTCGTTCTGCGCGGTGGCGTAGACGTCGACACCGGCCTCGGCGACGAGCGCCGCCGCCGATCCAGGTACGGCGGTACGGACGGTGGGCTCGGCGAGGAAGGGGGCATCCGAGACCGCCTTGGCGAATTTGGCACTGAACTCGCCGAAGCTGGCGAGCTGCGCCCGTTCGCGGATCAGTCCGAAGGCGGCCACCTCCCAGAAGGCGGTGGCGCCACCGTTGCCCAGCACCACCTCGTAGCCATCGGGCAGGTCGAAGAGGGCGGCGACACCGCGACGCAGGCGGGCTACCTGGTCCTTGACGGTCTTCTGTCGGTGTGAGGTGCCGAGGTAGCTGGTGGCGACGTCGGCCAGTGCCGAGACGGCGGCCGGGCGGACCTTGGACGGCCCGCAGCCGAACCGGCCGTCGGCGGGCTTGATCTCGTCGGGGATGCGGATCGTCGAAACGTCAGCCACGGTGACAAAAGATCCTTCCGGGTGGCTTCTTCTGGTCAGTCCTGCGGATTTCCGTTATTTATGCGGATCAGCCGCAGCGGCGATGAGGGGCACGGCGAAGGCCGAGCCCCTATCCTTCCACTGCTGATGCGTCCGCTGCCCCGTCGTCCCACGGATAGCGGCGAGGTAACCATCACATTTCCCCGACGCCGGGCGGCGTCAGATGTGCGGGATGGAGTCCCAGCCCTCGACCTCTTCCGGCTTGCGCTGCCCCGGGCCGACATAGCGGGCCGAGGGACGGACCAGTCGCTGCGCTTTCTTCTGCTCCAGGGTGTGGGCGCTCCAGCCTCCCATCCGGGCGCAGGTGAACATCGACGTGAACATGTGCGGCGGGACCTCGGCGAAGTCGAGCACCACCGCGGACCAGAACTCGACGTTGGTGGCGAGCACTCGGTCGGGTTTGCGCGCATGCAGCTCCGCCAGCGCGGCCTTCTCCAGCGCCTTGGCGACCTCGTAGCGGGGGGCCCCCAACTCCTTCGCGGTGCGGCGCAGCACCCGGGCCCGCGGATCCTCGGCCCGGTAGACGCGGTGACCGAAGCCCATCAGCCGCTCCCCGCGGTCGAGGACGCTCTTGACGTACCTCTCGGCGTTGTCGCTGCGCTCGACCGCCTCGATCATGTGCAGCACCCGCGACGGCGCGCCGCCGTGCAGCGGCCCGGAGAGCGCGCCGATGCCGGAGGAGATGCAGGCGGCGGCGTCGGCACCGGTGGAGGCGGCGATCCGGGCGACGAAGGTCGAGGCGTTGAGGCCATGCTCAGACGCGGAGATGAAGTAGGCGTCGACGGCTTTGACGTGCCGGGGGTCCGGATCGCCCCGCCAGCGGCGCATGAAGCGCTCCACGATCGTGGCGGCCTTGTCGATCTCCTTCTGCGGTACGGCCGGTATCCCCAGCCCGCGGGCCGACTGCGCAACGAAGGAGAGTGCGGTGACCGACACCCGCGCCAGGTCTTCTCGGGCCTGCTCATCGGAGATGTCCAGGAGCGGGTTCAGCCCCCAGTACGGCGTCAGCATCGCCACCGCGGACTGCACGTCGACCCGGATGTCACCGGAGTGCACCGGCACCGGAAAAGGTTCGGCCGGAGGGAGCCCCGGGCCGAACCGGCCGTCAACCAGCAGTCCCCAGACGTTGCCGAACGAGACCTTGCCGATCAGATCCTCGATATCGACGCCGCGATACCGCAGGGAGCCGCCTTCCCGGTCCGGTTCGGCAATCTCGGTCTCGAAGGCAATCACGCCCTCCAACCCCGGCTTGAAGTCGGACATTCACTCTCCCGGATCTGGTTCGTCGCATGGAGCCCGTCTCATGTGCCCGATGGCGCTCCTTAGGTGACGCTCAGCTAGTAGTTCATGTCATCTTGCCTCTTCAGTAACCAGCAGGTCGAGTCCTGGATCGTGTGCCTCCGGCAACACTGGCGTGAATGTGTCGGTCGTCACCCGACTCCGGGAGCGATCTGCCGCAAGGGGCGTCAGGGCCTTTCGGCCCGCCCGGGGCGGCTGAGCGAAGATAGCCATGTGGGAGGCATCGTGGAACCGGCCGGCATGCGTAAGGATTACCGCAACGCCGGCCTGTCCTGTGCCGACCTCGCTCCGGACTGGCTCAGGCAGTTCGCCCGCTGGCTGGCCGAGGCGGTGGCGTTCGGCCTGCCCGAGGCGAACGCCATGGTGGTGGCGACCGCAGACGCGGGCGGACGGCCGAGCACCCGTACCGTCCTGCTCAAGGGGTACGACGAGCGGGGCTTGGTCTTCTACACCAACTACGAGTCGCGAAAAGGCACCGAAGCGCTGGCACACCCGTACGCCAGTCTCCTCTTCCCCTGGTTCGCCATGCAGCGGCAGGTGGTGATCTGCGGCCGCATCGCGCCGGTCGACCGCGCCGAGACCGAGGCGTATTTCGCCCGCCGGCCGCGCGGGTCGCAGCTCGGTGCCTGGGCGAGCCCGCAGTCGCGGGTGCTGCCCGACCGGGCGGCGCTGGAGGAGCGGTTGGCGGCCGCGGCGGAGCGGTTTCCCGCCGGTACGCCGGTGCCGGCCCCGCCGAACTGGGGCGGGTTCCGGGTGATGCCGGAGACGGTGGAGTTCTGGCAGGGGCGGAGCAGCCGGCTGCACGACCGGCTGCGTTACCGTCACGGCGACGACGGAGCATGGCAAGTTGAGCGGTTAGCTCCGTGACGAGCGTCGAGCAGAGTTCCACCTCTGCGGCGGAAGAAGTCGAAGGGGCCCGCTCTCGGTGGGCGATCGACCTTCGACCGCTGCGGGTGCCGACCTACCGGCGGCTCTGGCTGGGCACCGGCGTATCGATGTACGGCTACCAGTTCACCGCGGTTGCGGTGCCGTTCGAGATGTACGCCCTGACCCGGGACTCGTTCTGGGTGGGGCTGCTCGGTGTGGCCGGTCTCGTACCCCTGTTGATCTTCGGACTCTGGGGTGGTGCCGCCGCCGACGCCGTGGATCGTCGCCGGCTGCTGCTGGCCAGTTCGGTGCTGGCCTGGGTGACGACGTTCGGGCTGCTGGTGCAGGCACTGCTCCAGGTCGGCAGCCCGACGCTGCTGCTCGGGCTGGTGGCCCTGCAGTCGGCCACCTTCGCGGTTAGTTCACCCGCCCGGCAGGCCATCATCCCGCGTCTGGTCCCGGCCCACCTGCTGCCGTCGGCGAACACCCTGAGCTTCACCATTCTCCAGGTCAGTCTGGTCTTCGGCCCGCTCACCGCCGGCCTGGTCTTCGCCACCTGGCGGCCCGAGATCGCTCTACCGATCGCCTACGCGCTCGACGCGTTGCTCTTCACCGTCTCGCTCTGGGCCACCGTACGACTGCCGTCGGTGCCGCCAGGAGCTTCATCGGAGGAGCGGCCGGCAGGGCCCGACGAGCGCGGGACAGGGGTGCCCGGGTTGCGCAGCATCGTCGACGGCATCCGCTATCTGGCGACCACCCCGGTGCTGCTGCTCTCCTTCGCGATCGACCTGATCGCGATGGTGCTGGCCATGCCGCGGGCGCTCTTCCCGGAGATGGCGGTGGAGCGGTTCGGTGGCGGTGCGGCGATTGGTTGGCTCTTTGGCGCTCTCGGCATCGGTGGACTGCTCGGCGGCCTCACCTCCGGCTGGATCGGCCGGGTACGCCGTCAGGGGCTCGCTCTGGTGGTAGCGGTGGTGGGGTGGGGCCTGGCCGTGGCTGTCGCGGGGCTGGCCGGTCAGCTCTGGCTGGTGGTGGGGCTGCTCGCGCTGGCCGGGGCAGCCGACCTGGTCAGCGCCGTTTTCCGGCAGTCCATCCTGCAGACCTACGCCCCGGACCGGCTGCAGGGGCGGCTGCAGGGGGTGTACACGGTCGTCATCGCCGGTGGTCCCCGCCTCGGGGACCTGCGGGCGGGCGCAACCGCTGCCGCGTTCGGTGCGGGTTTCGCCTGGGTGGGGGGTGGGATCGCGTCCGCGGTGCTCGCCCTGGCGCTCGCCGTCGCTTTCCCGGCGCTGCTGCGCTACCGCAGGGCAGCGCGGAGCGCGGAATCTTGATCGAGAAGATATTGTCGGTCACCACTACGGGGAGGTCCCATCATGGAGCTTTCAGCGGTCATCAGGCGGCGACGGATGGTGCGCAACTACGACCCGGAGCGCCCGGTGCCGGCGGAGGTGACCGACCGCCTGCTCGAGCACGCGATCCGCGCCCCATCCGCCGGTTTCTCCCAGGGCTGGGCGTTTTTGGTGCTGGAGACCGCCGCGGAGCGGGACCTCTTCTGGTCGACCACCACCCCGGAGGGCGGCGGGCAGGGGCGCTGGATGGCCGGGATGAGGCAGGCGCCGCTGATCGTGGTGCCCTTCTCCAACCGCTCGGCATACCTGGAGCGCTATGCCGAGCCGGACAAGGGGTGGACCGATCGGGATGAAGCGCGGTGGCCGGTGCCGTACTGGCATATCGACACCGGGTTCGCCGCCCTGCTGATGCTGCTGACCGCGGTTGACGAGGGGCTGGGGGCCTGTTTCTTCGGCATCCCGCCGGAGCGCATCCCACCGTTCCGTGCGGCGTTCGACGTACCGGCCGAGTACACGCCGATCGGTGCGGTCACCGTCGGCTACCCCGCCCCGGATCATCGGTCACCCTCGCTCAAGCGGGGCCGGCGGCCGGTGGAGGAGGTTGTTCACCGCGGCAGGTGGGGGAGCTGAGGAGGCTTTTCGTCCGGTTTGCCGTTGATCCGACAGTCAGCTATGCCCGTATGGTCGCCATCGGTCGCTACCCTGGCAGCGGTCGGTTGAACGCCGCTGGCCAGGCTTGTCGCAGATTCGTCGGACCGGGAGGAGCGTACCGTTGATCTTCAAAGCGGTTCGGGACGGTCGCCCGTACCCGGAGCACGGGCTCACCTTGAAGCAGTGGGCCGAGATCCCACCGCGCCCGCTGCGACTCGACCAGTTGATCACCACCAAGCGGGAGCTGGCGCTGGACAAGCTCCTCGCCGAGGACTCGACCTTCTACGGCGACCTCTTCCCCCATGTGGTGGAGTGGCACGGCGCGCTCTACCTCGAAGACGGCCTGCACCGCGCACTGCGTGCGGCGCTGCAGCAGCGCAACCAGATCCACGCCCGGGTACTGGTGCTGAAGGATCCGGCACGCTGACGGAGTTATCGGCCGGGGAGTCGGCGCCACCCTGGGGCGAGGACTCGGCGAACCGCCCCGCGGATCGACAGGGTGTTGATCCGCAGGTGCAAAGATTTTCCGGATTTCGCGCTGGCGGCGGTGGCGGTCACAGGTCGTCCTCGGCGGAGCCAGCGGATCGTCTCCTGCACCGCCGGCCACCGTCCGGAGAATTGCCGCACCAGGCCGGCGACCTCGAACTCCACCGTGACCTGCCACTGGCCGTCGGGCAGCCGGCGTCCCCCGGCGACGGTAGCCAACGGGACGGTGGCGGTGAAGCCGTTCCGCGGCGCCGGGCCCAGATCGACAGGTATTTCGTGCATCCGGCCGTCTTTGGCGGTGAGTAGCACTTTCGCGGCCAGCCCTGGGAGCGGTCCCGGGTCGGCCAAATCGAGCCGCCCTCTGATGAGTAGCGCGGGTCCACTGTTGCGGGACCAGGAAACGTGATCGATGACCAACACGGATGAAAGCTTGTGGACGTTCTCGCCGATGTCGAAGGTCAAGTTTCCGTGGGGCTTGGTGAAGTAGGCCGTCGCGACGACTCCCGGCTCATCCGGGACCGCAAGCACCTGGCGCTGGGGTGCGTCATCAATTGCCGCAGCGCGGTTGCGGCCGAACCGAACTTCCTTCACGACGTCTTGCATGCGTAAGGACAGAAAGACGTCCCAGCGACCAGGGGGCAGAGGTTGTCCGTCGTTGCCGCGGGCCGGGTCAATGCTCGCGGTGAAGCCGGCCATGCCGTAGTCGTACAGGCCCTCGCCGAACTCGGCGGTCAGGTTTGGCGTCGGTGTTGCGTGAGTAGGGAAGCGGTGCTCCGTGTGCGTCGTCCGTTCTCGCAGTACGAGCTCCGTGCCCGGCTCCTTGATGTCGATGTGATCGATGTAGGCGTGCCCGGCCATCCGAATCAGATTTCCGGTCCACGCCAGTTCCGTCAGGTTGTGGCGGATTTTCTGTTCATCGGTCGCGTCGAAGTACTCGTCCGGGATTCGGACGGTGGGATCGCGGAAGAAGCGGTAGGCAGCGTAGATGCGTCCGTTCTCCACGACGTCCTTGCCGTGCTCGCCGGCGAGCCAGGCGCGAACGTATTCAACGACTTGGTCGACGTTGCCGGTCTGGACCAGATGGAGTTTTGCTCGGTGCACGGCGGGCAGGGCGCGCGCCGCGCCCGGGGTGTACCAGGTTTCCAGCAGGGCTCGGCCTCGGGTCATGGCCTCTTCCTGCACCGCCCGATTGCTGTTCAGGAAACTACGGCCGAAGACCGCGTTAGCGACCTCGCGGAAGTGCCGCCGGGTGATGTGGTCGCGGCGAGGACCCGCATCGACATGCTCCGCCACCAGGGGAAGGATCCGTTCCAGCAGGTCCAGGCGGCGAGGGACATCGGTCAGGCGGCTGGTGATGTTCTCCCCGTCATCGCGTCTTCGTAGGTAGTAGCAGTCATAGTCGGCGAGGACGCTGATGGTCTTCGCATGGAAGTACGCCGGCGCGCTGAAGAACTGGTCTTCGCCGATGTGCAGGTCTTCCGGAAACCGCAGCCCGAGCCGGCCTACCAGATCTCGACGGAAGAGCTTGAACACGTTCAACGTGCGGTAGACCTCAGAGGTGTAGAGGTCGACCCGGGGCTCGGTGCGACGAAACATTGCTCGAGCCACCGGTCGCCCGTTCACCCCGGCGAGCTTGGGCAGGACGATATCGGAGCCGTAATCGTCGGCCATCCGGACGACTCGCTCCAGCGCCTCCACACCGAGGTAATCATCCGCGTCGAGGAAGAAAATGTACTTGCCGGTAGCGTGCTCGAGACCGACGTTGCGAGGCCGGCTGGCCCCGCCTGAGTTTTCTTGGTGGATGACGCGGAGATTGAGGTTGGTCGCAGCGAACTCATCCAATTGCTTGCCGGAGTCGTCCGTCGACCCGTCGTTGACCGCAATGATTTCTATCCGGTCCTGGCCGATGGACTGTTCGAGAACTGAGGTAACACACTGGATCAGATAGGGCATCGCGTTGAAGACGGGGATGATAACGCTGACATCCGGTTCCCTCATATATTCCTCCCACCGGTCCCTGATTGCGCCGGGCTGCGCTGCACGGAGTGCATGATCAAAAAGTCAGCTCGAACGTCATACACGTCCGACGATGACCTGTTCCTACCGTTGCCCCGGTATGGAGGTGAAACTCGTGATGTTCTCGGCGACGGGGGGCTCACCGGGTACGTCGAGTCCCGCCGCGCGTTTTGTGATCAGGGCCTCGACCGCCGCACTGAACCGGTGCATCGCGTCCGGCTGGTCCGGGCCGAGCAGATAGCGCCGGGTCTGCTCACGCGCTTCGGCCAGGTAGTCGCCGTCCGGCGTCTGCACCGCCTTGAGGATGTCGTCAAGCTGGCGGTAGTCCGGGCTGAGCAGGTAGGCGCCGCCGGCGGCGGTCTGCTGGGCCCGGAAGGTCGTCTCGTCGAGGTCCTCCAGATTGGTGACTACGTAGGGCTTCCCGCTGGCGAGGAAGTCGGAGACGACGCTGGAGATGTCGCTGATCAGCAGATCCGCCTGGTTGAAACAGGAGTAGAGATCCGGACGGGGGCCGGTGATGGTCTGGTGCGACCACCAACCCACCGCTGCCCAGAAAGCCTCCCGCGAGCTGGCCTCACATTGAACAAGCTCCGCCAGGCGTTGGCTGTCCACGGTGCCGTTGTCCCGCGCCTGCTCTGCCGCGTCAGCATGCTCCTCGTTGCGGAGATTCTTGATCTGCGCATCCAAGCGGCTCAAGAGCTGTCGGGCTTCGCGGCGTTCCGACTCAGCGCGGGCAGCGACCTCCGCCCAGTGGTGTTGGCGCAGTCGTTCCTCATTCGCCGCGGACAACGCTGCCATGATCGCCTGGTGCGCCCTGCCCACTGCGGCATTACGGACACCGGTCAGGGGATGAGGCTTGTACAGAATCCGGATCTCGGGAGTGTGAGCCAGCAGGTGGCGGATCAATTTCACGCCGAGAACCCCTACCGACGAGAGGTACATGTCATCGGACCAGCCCTCGAACGTCGGGGCGTACAGGACCGTGAACATAGGGTTGACGCGGGAGCCGGCCGGCTCCACCTCGGCTAGCTGCGGCCGGCCGACTTCAACGATCGCCTCGTCTCGGACGCCGACGCGTGCGCGATGGTACCGGTCCCGCCCAGCCCGGCCCGCCACCCAGACCTCGTCGTACACCTTGCTGACCGGGTTGGCGCTGGCCAGTTTGTCGCTGTCACCGTGCCCGATGAAGACGTGCTTGACATTGTTGTTACGCAGCATATGGATGTTCTTGCCCACATTGCCGACGTACAGCACCACCTTAAGGTCGGGCAGTTCGAAGTCCATGACATCGGAGCCACCGGTCAGGCAGACAATGGGGATCGCGGTCGGCGCGATCTGCGACATGTGGGCCCGTTCCCGCACGATGATGATCGGCCGGCGTTTCAGGCTGGTGAGCGCCGAAAGCCACATATTCACCTGGTAGGCGGTGTCCTGCCCGCTGCTGTAGTACAGCGCCACCTCAGGCTTGTAGGAGGCCACCCTTTTACGCACATGCTGGAAAACGCGCGACCTGTTGTTGAGATGGCGCAGCCGCAGAAGGTGGGTGAGGAGAAGGGCGTTCGCGCCGACGCCAGCGACCAGGCCGATACCCAGACCGACGAGACCGAAGACCGGTCCTCCGACGGCAATGTCGAGCAGCACTCCCAGGTAGACCGGGATGAGCAGGTGCAACGGCCGGCGCGTACGTCGGCCCATGAGGATCGATGGGGGGGCGTCCGGAATGCGAAGCCCCGACAGGTCGATGTTCCGTGTTTCGATCGGAAGGGTCCGCCGCTTGGTAACCGCGGTCTGGAGAGCGTTGAGAGCGCCCCGCGACCCGTGCAGCGTGAGTACGCCCACCATGAGGGCGGCGAGGACAGGAAATTCGTAGACCTCGGTGCGGGCCGCGAGGACCAGCAGCGCAACATCTCGAATCATCTGTCGATAGGTGGCGTTGATCTGAGTCCTGTGGACGAGTCCGATGATCACGGGGGCCCACCGCTGCGCCTGGTATTCGGCGAGATACGACAGCAGGACCACGGCGGCGAACCAAGGCGCCGAGGGGACCAGAGCAGCCACGAGCAGTGCAGGGTGGGCGAGCGCCAGAAGCACTACCCAGACCAGACCTATCCGCCCCTGCCCACGCAGGCTCAGCAGGACTTGGCTCACTCGTTCACTCCAACTTTCTACGCGTCAACGCTTCGTCTCAGTCGCCGTCTTCAAATGATCAAAGCTCCAGATCCGGAACATCGTTAATGCCAGGATCGGGAGCAGGCGGCGATTCCTCCAGCAGTTTCATTCTGGCAGGCACTCGGAGGTAGACAGCTGCAGCGCCCACGTGCAGCGGTCTTCAAACCTCGCCGTCAGGACGGGCGGGCACGGCGCCAGAATCGGCAGGCTAACAGCCCCCTAGGGATCAAACAACAGCAGCGCCTGAGAGTGAACGGCCGCCTGATGATCGGGACCCCTGCTCCGTGTCGCGCCGTAGTTGCGCGAGTACGTAGGGGGTTGGTGGAGGATCTGGTGCTGCAGATGTCGATCACGCGGATGTCGTGCCGCAGCCGTATGGTCTCACCTACATGGATGTCTGGTGAGGGCGGTGAGCGGCCCATGACTGGCAACGGTGAGGTCAGCGGTATCCGCGAGTTCCCCGAGCAGCCACAGGGGGGCGAGACGGCCCGCTCCCACAGTTGGGGGCGGGGAGCGGCGGTTCTGGCCGGCGTGATCGGATTGGCCGCCGTGTTGCTGCTCGGCATCGGTGCGGTCAGTGTATGGCCCGACTGGCGGAACCCCTTCGCGGAGCAGCGGACCGACCGCAGCCAGCCGGCACTGCTCACGTCGATCCAGGACCTCAGCCGGTACGTCGCGGCGGAGGGCAACTTCCAGGTTGTTATCGATTTGCAGCGCGACCGGCGGTATGTCCCGGATTTTCTGCTCAACGAGCGGACGCTCTTCGTCGGAGCGGGGACGGTTGAAGCCTTCGTCGATTTCGCGCAACTCTCCGCCGAGGCGATCGTCGAGTCGGCGGACAAGAAGACGGTGACGGTCACCTTGCCGGCGCCGCAACTGTCGAAGGCCAAGCTGGATCTGGAGCAGAGTTATGTCTTCGCCGAGGAGCGGGGGCTGCTCAACCGCCTCGGCGAGGTGTTCGGTGGTGATCCCAACCGGCAGCGGGAGGTCTACCAGTTGGCCGAGGAGCGGATCCAGACCGCGGCGCGGGATAGCGGGCTGGCGGACCGGGCTCAGGCGAACACCCGAAAAATGCTGGAGGGGCTGCTCGGCTCCCTCGGCTATGAGCAGGTCACGGTCACTTACTCGGTGCCCTGACGCCACCCACCCGGGTCCGGAGGGACGAGCCACACCAGGTGGGGTCCGCCCGTCGCTGCGGGTAGGCTGACGTGATCGAGTGCTGCCCCTCCGGAAGTGCTGCCCCCCAGAAACTGCAGTGATCCACTCATGATCTGGAGGCGGCGGTGACGACTGGTGTCATGGCGGTGTGGTCGCAGCGCAACGTGCTGCGGGTGCTGGTCCGACGGGATCTCGCAGTCAAATACCAGCAGTCGATCCTGGGCTACTTCTGGTCGTTGATCGAGCCGCTCGGTATGGGGGCGATCTACTGGTTCGTCTTCGGCGGGCTCTACAGCGCCGACACCACCCGCCATCTGGGCACCGCCGCCGACTCCTACCCGCTCTTCCTGGTCACCGGCATCTTCGCCTGGATGTGGACCAGTTCGGCGATGGGGGAGGCCACCCGGGCACTGACCGGTCAGGCCCGGCTGATCACCACGATGAAAATGCCCCGGGAGGTGTTCCCCATCGGTCGGGTTTTCGGCCGCTTCGCCGAATACCTGGCCGGTCTGCCGATTCTGATCCTGCTCGCGCTGATCTTCGGGGAGTTCGGGTCCCGGGTCTCGCTGCTCGCCCTGCCGCTCGCCGTACTGCTGCAGGGGACCCTGCTGGTCGGTGTCGCGCTGCTGCTCTCCTCGCTCAATGTGCTGCTCCGCGACGTGGAGCGGGTCATGCGGCTGATCACCCGGGTGCTCTTCTACGCCACCCCGATCATCTATCCCCTCGCGCTCGTGCAGGACTCACCGATGCCGATGTGGGTAAAAGCGGCCTACCAGCTCAATCCCCTCGTCGGTATCTTCCAACTGCACCACGCCGTCTGGTATCCGGATGAGTTTCCCGACGTCGGCATGCTGGCCACCTCGGTCGCCGGCAGCCTGCTGCTCCTGATCGGGGGATGGTGGGTGTTCCGTCGCCTTGAACCCGCGGTGCTGAAGGAGCTCTAGTGGATCAGCCCATCATCGCGGCGGAGAACCTCGGGATCCGGTTCGTCCGCGGACGCCGACGGCAGCTGCGGCTGCGGGAGCTGTTCATCCACCGCGGTCGACGGCGTCCCGACTCCGGTGTCTTCTGGCCGCTGCGCAACGTGTCGTTCCAGATCCACCCGGGCGAGGTGGTCGGCATCATCGGCAAGAACGGCACCGGGAAGAGCACGCTGCTGCGGCTGATCGCCGGTGTGCTGATCCCCGACGAAGGGCGGATCACGGTACGCGGGCCGGTCGCGCCGCTGCTGGAACTCTCGGCCGGTTTCTCCAACGAGCTGACCGGTCGGGAGAACGTGCACCTGGTCGGGGCCCTGCACGGCCTCGGCCCGGCGGTGTTGCGGCGCAAGTTCGATGAGATCGTCTCCTTCGCCGGGGAGCAGATCGAGCGGGCCATCGACTCTCCGGTGCGGCACTACTCGTCGGGGATGAAGGTCCGGTTGGGCTTCTCCGTGATCGCCCAGCTCCAGCACCCCATTCTGCTGGTGGACGAGGTAATGGCGGTCGGGGACGCCGAGTTCCGGCAGAAGTGCTACGCCACCATCGAGCGCCTCCTCTCCGAAGGGCGCACTATGGTGCTCGTGTCGCACAACGAAAGCGATCTCACCCGATTCTGCACGCGTGGTTTCTACCTGAACGGCGGCCAGCTGCTGGTCGA
>DASULK010000219.1:0-5612 GCA_036278255.1 Micromonospora sp. | reverse complement strand
AACAGTTCCGCTCCTACTTCCACTTCACCGAATAAGCAACCTGAACACCTGAGGCACAACTGAAAGCCGGGGGAGCCTTCCACACCGAAGGCTCCCCCGGGCCCTTTGCTGGTACGGCCAGATCCACAGAAAAGCGGCCGCCCCGTCAGAGATCCCCGGTCGGCCCACCGGCCAACTCCACCACGATGTCGAGGTGTCCAAGGTGGCGGGCGTACTCCTGGAGCAGGTGGAACAGCACCCGCTCCAGCGGAGGCGGGTCCGCGCCGTCCCATCGGGGACTGGGCTTCCCGGGCGTCGACAGCTCGCTGGCCTCTACCACCGCGCGGGTGTGCGCGCCCTGCGCGCGTAGCGCGGCCATCAGGTCGTCGCGGGTCTCCTCGGGCGCGATATGCCAGCGGTCGCCGCGTCGGTCACCCCACGGCTCGCCGACATCGCGGCCCTGAAAACCCCACTCGATCCAGCGCAGCTCCACGTACCGCAGGTGCTTCAGCAACTCCAGCGGACTCCAACCCGAAGGCAGTCGGCTGCTGCGCAGCTCCTCCTCGGGCAGCGCCGACACCTTCGCCAGCACGGCCTCACGGAAATAGTCGAGATAGCGGATGAACACCTCGGTGCGTCCAGCCGCCGGGACAGTGGGCGAGGGAAACGGTATTGCCACAAAGCTATTCTGCGCCGGACCGGATCGATGGGCCATACGGACAGGCGTCGTGTCCGTTGCGGTCATGAGAATAGGCCGGCAGGGGGCACAGGCAGGGAGGTACGGGATGCCGCACAGTCAGCGGGCACGGGACTTCGGACTTGTGGGTGGCGGCGAGCCAGGCAGGTACAACGCCATCACCGATGTGCCCGGCGTACGGGTCGGCCACACCACCATTCGTCGACCGCCCCGTATCCACACCGGCGTGACCGCCATCATGCCGGAAAGCGTGAGTCCGCATTCGCCCCTGCCGGCCGGGCTCTTCGTCGGCAACGGCTACGGGAAACTGGTCGGGGCCACGCAGTTGGTCGAGCTCGGGGTGATCGAGTCGCCGATCGTGCTGACCGCCACCCTGTCAGCGTTCCGCGCGGCCGACGCCCTGGTCAGTTGGATGCTGAGCCGCCCTGACTGCGTGGATGTTCAGTCGTTCAACCCGGTCGTCGGGGAATGCAACGACGGCTACCTCTCCGACATCCGCGCCCGACCGATCAGCGAGCAGCACGTGCTGGCCGCGATCGATGCAGGCAGCGACGGGCCGGTGCTGGAGGGTTGCGCCGGTGCCGGCACCGGAACCGGCGCGCTCGGGTTCAAGGCGGGCATCGGCACGGCTTCCCGCAAGGTCGACATCGATGGGGAGGCGGTGACCGTCGGCATTCTGGTGCAGGCCAACTTCGGAGGTACGCTGCGGGTGCTTGGCCGCCCGGTCACCGCCGCATCGGTGGGGCTGCCGGAGATGGCCGCCCCGGACGTCGGGTCATGCATGATCGTCGCCGCGACCGATGCGCCGCTGGATGCCCGCCAGCTCACCCGGCTGGCCCGGCGGCTGGTGTTCGGGCTGGCCCGGGTAGGTGCTGACTACAGCCACGGCAGCGGCGACTACGGCATCGCCTTCTCCGTACGCCCCGGCGTCGCCGCACTCCGGGACGCGGCGCTGAGCCCGCTGTTCGAGGCGGCGCTGGACGCCGTCGAGGAGTCCGTGCTGAACTCGCTGGTCGCCGCCACGACGACGCACGGTGTGCACAGGCGGACCCTGCATGCGGTGCCGGTTGCCCGGCTCGTCGAACTCCTTCGGATTTAGTGGATGCGGCACCGGCCAGTGGTTCGCCTGCTATCCGGTGAGGTTGCTCCTTACGAGCGCTGGTCTTCGAGGTCCAGCCACTGCAGCCTCTGCCCGTGCGGCGCGGTGAAGGCGAGCGGTTGACCGTCGAGGGCGAGGAGGAAAGTGGAGGGACTGCCGGCGGGCGCGCAGACGGTGGCGGCCAGGTCGGGTAGTACCCGCAGGCCCCCGTTGGAAATCCAATGTCCGGGCAGCGTGTGGACGAGTTCGGCGAAGGCAGCACGGGTCTCGGGCGGCACGTAGGCCAGGACCGCGCTGTGGAAGACGACCAGGGCCGCCTCGGCAGGCGCTTGGGCAGCCAGCGCCGGCAGATCGGCGAGTAGGTCCCCGCGTACCAGGTGTGGCGGGTCGGCGCGGGCGATGCTGGCGGCGGCGTGCAGCCGGGCCCAGCGGTGTTGCTGCTCCGGCCAGATCAGCGCGTCGAGCCAGCGCAGCTCATCGAGCAGGTCCAGCAGTTGCGCGTCGTTTGCGACAGCAACAGCGAGCCGCTCGTACGTCAGTGACTCGCCCCGCGCTTCACACTCCCCAAACGTTCGATACCGACCGAATGTCCTCATAGCAACACCTTGCCGGACCACGGCGTGCCGGCGCTGTGACGGTGACCTCAGGCCCAGGGCTGGGTCATGTACGGGCGGGCACCGGAGCGGTGACGAACATTCCGGCGGCCATCGTCAGGTATTCACCGTGCCAGCGCTGGCGCAGACGCCGGTCGTGGCTGACCACAACCAGGGCACCCGAATAGTCTGTGAGGGCGGCCTCGAGTTCTTCGACGAGGCCGAGGGACAGGTGGTTGGTGGGTTCGTCGAGCAGCAGCAGGTCGGCAGGATCGCTGAGTAGGCGTGCGAGAGCCAGCCGCTGCCGCTGGCCGGTGGACAGTTTCCCGACGGGGATGGCGAGCCGGTCACGGTCGAACAGGCCCAGCGACAGCAGTTGCGAAGTGTGACTGTCCGCAGGGCCCGGTCGTTGGTGGGCGAAGGCGGCCAGCAGCGTTTCGTGCGGGCGGTCGACGGCGACCTCCTGGGGCAGGTAGCCGATCCGGCCACGGCGGGTCACCCGGCCGGTGTCCGGTTCAAGATCGCCGGCCAGGATGCGCAACAGGGTGCTTTTGCCCGCCCCGTTCGGCCCGGTGACCAACAGGCGCTCTCCCGTCCGTACCTGGACGGAGGTGGGCTGCAGACGGCCGTCGACCGATACCTGGGCAGCGTCCAGTACGGTGCCGGTGGTCCCGGCGGTAGGCAGCAACGGCGTGAATCGCAGCGGCTGCGGTGGCGCCGGCACGGGCCGCTCCTGCAGGCGGTGCAGCCTCTGTTCGGCGTTGCGGACCCGGCTGGCGACCGACTGTTGCACCCGGCCGGCGTTTCGGTCGTAGGCCATCTTGTTGCGGTCGGTCATGGCGCGGCCGGGCGCCACCTGGCGTGCCGTGGTCGCGGCAACCTCCCGCAGTCGGTCGACCTCGGCCTGCCACTGCTGGTGGGCCTGCTCCCAGCGCCGTCGCGCTGCCGCCTTCTCCTCGAGATAGCCAGCGTAGCCGCCGCCGAAGCGGCCGAGGCTACGGCGGTCCGCGTCCACCTCGATCAGGCTAGTGGCCACCCGTTCGAGAAACACCCGGTCGTGGGAGATGACGACGGTGGTGCCGTGTCGGCCGCACAGGTGCTCCTCCAACCAGGTGAGCGCGGCGTCGTCGAGATGGTTGGTCGGTTCATCGAGTAGCAGCACCCCGGTCCTGGCGGCCAGCACCGACGCCAGATGTAGGCGGGCCCGCTCGCCCCCGGAGAGGCTGCCGAGCCGCCGCCTACGGTCGACGCCGGCGACGCCAAGGCCGTGCAGGGCCCGCGCGACCCGAGCATCGGCGTCATACCCGCCCCGAAGTTCGAAGATTGTCGCCAGGTCGCCGTATTCGGCGAGGTCCCGCTCGTTGCCGGCGGCGAGCAGCGGCTCCAACTGCCGCAACCGTGCCTCTATCACGCGTAGGTCGGTCAGCGCATGGTCGATGATCTGCTGGACGCTCAGGTGCGCCGGTAGCGGGGCGTCCTGCCCGAGATAACCGATGCCACCATCGGCCGTGACGGTCACCTGGCCCTCGTCGGGCTGCTCCCGGCCAGCTAGCAGCCGCAGCAGGGTGGACTTGCCCGAGCCGTTCTCGCCGATGATCCCGGTTCGGTCATCGGGGGAGATGGCGCAGGTCACCGCATCGAGTACCAAGCGGTCGCCGTAGGACTTCGAGACAGCGCGGACGTTAATCTGGGTTGGCATGCCGATACTCCGAAGCGTCGGTGGTCAGCACCGCCGGGGCGGGTTGCGGGACACGGTGAACGCTTCACAGGAGCATCGCGGGACCCCTTAAGGCGACGGACGTAGCGATAAACCGTCGCATGGCCCCGTCCCGATCGGCAAGCGATTTACCCTTCGAGCCGCCCGCGCCGCAGCACACCATCGCCGCCGTCCCCGCCCGCGTAGGCGCCTTCGCCAACTGACGCGCCGCCGGCATCGGCGGATGCGGACGTCATGTCGGGCCACTACTCCGGTAATACCCGCTGGTGCCTAATCGTTGATCTACTTATGCTCGCCTGATATGAGCAATGAGCATCGACCGGTGGCCCTGGTCACCGGAGCGGGCCGAAGCTCCGGCATCGCGGCAGCAGTGGTCCGAAAGTTGATCGAGACCGGCTGGGATGTGGCCTTCACCTACTGGAGCGCCTATGACGCGAGAATGCCCTGGGGCGCCGATCCCGATATCACTGACGGACTCGTCGGCCATGCCAGCAAGCACGGAGCCAGGACGTTGGCGATCGAAGCCGATCTCAGCGACCCGCGCACCCCGGTCGCAGCCTTCGACACCGTCGAAGGTGATCTGGGTGATGTCACCGCGCTGGTGCTCTGCCACTGCGAATCCGTGAACTCGGGCATACTGGACACCACCGTCGAAAGCTTCGACCTTCATTTCGCGGTCAACGCCCGGGCGAGCTGGCTGCTGATCCGGGAGTACGCCCAGCGGTTTCGCGGTCGTCATGGCACCGGACGCATCGTCAGCCTGACCAGCGACGCCACCGTTGGCAACATCCCCTATGGAGCCAGCAAGGGAGCGCTCGACCGCATCACCTTGGCCGCCGCCCACGAACTGGCCCACCTCGGGGTGACCGCCAACGCCATCAATCCCGGCCCGACCGACACCGGATGGATGAGCGAAGAACTCAAATCCTCCGTCGTCCGATCCACCCCGCTCGGGCGACTCGGCCAACCGCAGGACTGCGCGAGTCTCGTCGCTTTCCTGTGCTCGCTGGACGGCGGCTGGATCAACGGCCAACTCCTGTACAGCGACGGCGGCATCTCCTAGCCGCTCAACCAGAGAACGGCTGCAAGGCCCCGGGCCGTGGTTTCGGTGGGCACCGAAGCGATCTCGTGCGACGATCGCGAACGCCGATCTAACCGGGTTGTTGAGTGGGAGCCACCCGGCGAGAATGCCCCCATGCCCCAGGCGGAGCTGCGAACCAGCCGCATCCATCTTGTCCCACTCTCCGATGATCACTTTGAGTACGAGGTGAAACTCGACTCCGATCCCGAGGTCATGCGCTACCTGGGCGATGGCCGTCCCCGTACCCGTGAGGAGGTGCAGATCCTCCATCGCCGGCGGCTTGCCGTCGCCGGCCGTGTTCCGGGGCTAGGGTTCTGGGCCGGCTTCGTCGATGGAGCTTTTGTCGGGTGGTGGATTTTGGAGCCGCCGGAGCGCACCGATCAAAGCCCGGTCGAAGGGCAGGCCGAGCTCGGGTACCGGCTCCTGCGCCGCTACTGGCGTAAGGG
>DASULK010000218.1:0-38532 GCA_036278255.1 Micromonospora sp. | reverse complement strand
GGAGGGGGCGGGCGAACTGCTCGATGCGACGATCACCGCCTACGATGCGCTGCCGTCGTGGGATGCGGAGACCCTGAAGTCGAGCCTGGAGGAGGTCGGGGCGGAGCGCGGCCTCAAGCTGGGCCGGACCCAGGCTCCGGCACGGGTCGCGGTGACCGGCCGCAGCGTCGGACTGCCGCTCTTCGAATCACTTGAGGTGCTCGGCCGGGAGCGTGTCCTGGACCGGCTCCGCGCAGCCCGGGCCCGATTGCCGTAGCGGCCGCTCATAGACCCCGAGCATTTCTCTATAGATCGCATAAAGTTATAAATTCCGGCCGGAAGGGGGAACCCGGCGGCGCTGTCCCGAGTCTATTGTGTAAGCACCGCTGACCCGCCCTTCGTGCGCTGGGGGCCGGCAAGTGACCGGTCAGCGCGTGACCTGTTTCAGGACCATCCATCGAATCGGGGCGAGGAGGTCGTTGTGGTCAAAGCGCTGACCTGTCGATTCGTTGCCGGCACCGCGCTGCTCGGGATCTTCGTCGCACCGTTGGTGCCAGCCGCAGCATCGGCGGCGCCAGCCCCGACCGCCGTGACCATCAGCGGCAACCAGCTCGCGGAGCCGCTGACCATTGAGGAAGAGTCGGACCCGGAACTCTTCGCCGCCGTACTCAAGCAGGTGGACTGGCTGCGCGGCAGCGGGCACGCTGGGCCGCCGAAGGCCAGCGAACTCGGCCCCAAGTACACGGTGGTCGTGCTGGTCGACGACGCTCCGACGCAGACGTACGACCTGTATCCGCTCGCGTCCGGCGGACCGCGCGCCTTCCGTCCGGCCAAGCAGCCGGACAAACGCAAGACCACGGCCGCCTGGTTCTTCGGCCGCGTCAACATGTCGGAAACCCTGCGAGCCGCGGGCGTCCCGCTGCCACAGAAGCCCGACGTCCTGCACGGCGGCATCGGCGGTGGCGAGCGGATGCTGCCGGACGGCGGCCTTGCTCCCGGCGAGCAGGTCGACCAGCTCCTCGATGATCTGCGCCGCCTCATCCTCCTGAACGGAGCGGTGGTGCTGACGATCGCGGTCGGACTGGCCGGCATCTCGTTGCTGATCCGCCGCCGCACCCGCTAGTTGGCCTGGTCGTTCATACCGACACGGCCCTGGTCGCGGGCCCGGCCGGGGAAGACCGTGGCCCAGGCCGGGCCGACGACAAACCAGATCGCCATGACCCCGGAAACTTGCCCCACTCCCGCCACTCGTAGCGGGTGCGGGCCCAGCCACCCTTCGGCGGCTTCCAGGGCGGTGGTCCACCGGCGAAGCGGTACGCGAACCGCTGATCGGCCCAGCGCATCATGGAGCGTCCGAAGGCGATCGAGAAGCCGAGGTACGCCGCGGCGAGTCCGTGGGTGAAATCAGCCGTCGCCCCGCCGCACAGGTCGATCGTGGTCGCCGCGAGCAGCACCAGGTCAATTAGAGGCACGGCGACGAGCAGAATCGTGCTCAGTCGCTGCCGTCGTAGCAGATAGCGGGCGACCAGGCCGGCACCCAATACCATCCAGAATCCGACCTCGCACGCCACGATCACTGCCAGCAGCATCCATCGACCTCCCGTTCGGTCTCGTACCAGCATCCGGGCCGGGCAGCGCGCCGACCTCGCCGCTGACGACGAGATCCGGGTACGCCGAAAGATGGAGGCTCAGTTTCGGAAGAGTCGCCAGGTGGCCAGGGCCACCTCCGCCGCCGGGGCCGGCCGGTCAGAGGTGATCCAGTGGGTGATGACGCCGGTGATCGCGCCAGCGAGGTAGGCGGCGTGGAGGTCGACGGGCACGTCCTCGAATCCGCCGGGTCGGGCACCCTGCTCGAAGCGGTGCTGCAGTTCGGCGGCGAGCCCTTCCCGGATCCGGGCGATGCAGCGGGGGCTGCCCTGAGGGCCGAGCATCCGACGGTAGCGCACGGCGTCGGACGCGACCTGCTCGAAGAGATCGACCAGAGGCTGCGGCGCTACATCGCGCGGCGCCTCCAACGGACAGAGCGCGGCGGCGCGGGCGAGCCGGGCGACTTCCTCCTCGACCGCATCAGCGAGGAGCATGTCCAGATCCGGGTAGTGCAGGTACACCGTCGCCCGGTTGACCCCGGCCCGCTGGGCGACCTGCGCCATGGTGATGTCGCTCAGTTCCCGCTCGAATGCCAGATCACGGACGGCGTCCCGCAGGCTTTCCCGGGTGCGTCGGGTACGGGGATCGACGGGTTCCATGCCGAACACTATACGACACCTGTTGCATACACGACACATGTCGAACTATTCTCGGGACATGCAAATCGAAGTCTGGGCCGACGTGGTCTGCGCGTGGGCGTACATCGGCAAACGGCGGCTGGAACGGGCACTCGCCGCGTTCGACGCCCCGGCCGAGGTGGTCTGGCGGCCGTTCCGCATCGACCCCGCAGCCCCGGTACCGGCCGACCCCATGGCGGAGACGCTGCAGGACCCGATGGTGAACGAGGCGCTGCGGGAGTGCGCGCCGGAGCTGACCCCTGCGGAGAACCGGGTGCGGGTCGCGCAGATCGCGACCGAGGAGGGCCTGGGCCCGCGTTGGGGGGCAGCCTGGCGGGCCAACAGTCACGAGGCACACCGACTCCTCGCGCTGGCCTACGAATCCGGCGGTGCCCGGCTCCAGGACGCCGTGGTGGAAGGGGTGCTGCGGGCCCACTTCATCGACGGCCTCGACATCAGCTCATCGGCGGTCCTGCACCGCCTCGCTGCCGAGGCGGGCTTCGCCGACGGCGGTGACCTCCTCGACACCGGGGCCGGCGAGGAGCTCGTCCGGGAGCTGGCGCTACGGGGCCGGGCCATGGGGGTGGCATCCTCACCGACGCTGGTCGTCAACGGCATCGCCCTGCGCGGCGCCCAACTGCCCGAGGCCATCCAGGTCTTCCTGCACAACGCCGCCGGGCGTACCCCCCGGCCGGTGCCTGAGGAGGTCGAGCGTCTACGGCTCGCCGAGTCCCTGCTCGATCTCGGCGACCCGCTCGGAGCGCTCACCCTGCTCCGGCCGCTGTTGAAGGAGCATGGCGACGACCGGGGCGTGCGCCTGCTCGCCGCGCGGTCCTACTTCCACTCCGCCCAGCTCAACCGGGCCCGGCAGGTGCTCGAGTCGCTGGCCGTCGAGACGCCGGACGACTCCTACGTCCAGCTGCTGCTCGGGCGGGTGCTGCAACGGCAGGGGCACCACGAGCAGGCCGCCGCGCATCTGCGGGTGGCGGCCGCCATGACCCCGGTGTACGGCTGATCGGCGTACGCCGTTCGACGGATCTGCACGGCGGCCGCGCTCCACGGGCGGTCGGAGCCGGCGTAGTCGGCGCTGTGATGGGATCGAAGGCATGTCCGGATGCCCCGGCCGGACGGAATCTCCTGCCTGGCCGGGGCCTGTCCAATCAGGAGATCACGGCTCGGCTCACCATGGCGGAGAGCACCGCCAAGACCCATGTCAGCCGGATCCTCGCCAAGCTCGGGCTACGCAGCCGGATCCAGGCCGCCATCCTGGCCCAGGAACTCGACCTACCGCTGAAGTGATCCCGGCTCGGTGGTCGGATCTCGGTTGAGCAGGTGCGCGACCAGTGCCACCACACCCAGGCCCAGCAGCCAACCACCGAGCACGTCGACCGGCCAGTGGGCGAGCAACGCCACCCGGGTGAAGCCGATGAAGACCGCGAACGCCACCGCCACGACCAGCGTGACGACCCGTGCGATGCCGGTGAGGCGCGGCCAGAGCAGGAGTACGGCCGCTACCGCCGCCGCCGTGGCCATCGAGGTGTGCCCGCTGGGGAAGCCGTTGCTGTTGACGACGACGAATCCGTCGTGCGGGCGGGGGCGGTCCAGCAGCCCATGCAGCACCAGCCACAGCAGGGGCACGAGCAGGGTGACCACCGCGCAGAAGGTGGCGTTGCGCCGCTCCCGCCGGGCCAGCAGGGAGAGGGATGCGGCGACCCCCACGGCGGCGAACGGGATGGTGGCGGCGAGGTCGGTGGCGATGCGTAACCCCCCGATGAGGGCGGGTGAGGAGCGCCCGTAGTCGCGGAAGGCGTCGCTGACCGCACGGTCGGCCTCGGTCAGCGGTGACCAGCCGACGACCACCAGGCCAAGCAGCACCGAGAAGCCGGCCAGGGCGGCCAGCGGGACAGCCAGTGGTGGACGGGCGCTCACCGCTGCATCGTGACATGGCCGGCCTGCCGGATGGCGTACCAGCAGCGCCCGGAACCGGCCATGTCAGGCTAGGGCCGTGAGTAACGAAGGTTCCGGGGCCGATTCCCTGCCTGCCGATGCGACCGGCTCGGCGGACGGTGGCGAGCTGGCTGCCACCCTGCGCCGCATCGAACGTTCGGCGGGCGCCCTGGCGACAGCGAGTGTGGCCCGGATGGAAGAGGCGCTGCCCTGGTTCCGGGAACTTCCGGCCGACCAGCGGTCGTGGGTCATGCTGGTGGCGCAGGCCGGCGTGCGTTCACTGGTGGAGTGGCTCCGGTCCAACCGGGCCGAGCAGACCAGTCAGAACGGGGCGATGACCTTCCTGGACAGCCCGCAGGAGGTGTCCGACGAGGTGTTCGCCGCGGCTCCCCGGGACCTGGCCCGCTCGATCAGCCTGCAGCAGACCGTCGCTCTGATCAAAGTGACCATCGACGTGGTTGAGGAGCAGGTGCCGCATCTGGCCGCGGCAGGCGAGGAGCGGCTGCTGCGTGAGGTGGTGCTCCGCTACTCCCGGGAGATCGCTTTCTCCGCGGCCCGGGTCTACGCGCGTGCCGCCGAGTCCCGCGGTGCCTGGGACGCCCGCCTGCAGGCACTGCTCGTTGACGCGCTGCTGCGCGGTGACACCCCGGATGTGGTCGCAAGCCGGGCGGCGGCCCTGGGCTGGGCGGATGCCCCACCGGTCGCGGTCGCGGTTGGCCGCTCCCCCGGTGGCGAGGTGGGCGCGGTGCTGCTTGCCGTCTACCGGGCCGCCCGCCGGATCGGGGTGGAGGTCATCGGCGGGGTGCACGGCGACCGGTTGGTCGTCGTGCTGGGTGGAGCGGCCGATCCGCTCGCCGCCACCGAGAAGTTGCTCGGCGGCTTCGGCACCGGGCCGGTGGTGGTCGGCCCCGCCGTGCCGAACCTGGATGAGGCGACCGATTCGGCGCGGGCGGCGCTGGCCGGTTTCCGGGCGGCACCTGCCTGGCCGGGGGCGCCTCGGCCGGTGGCCGCCACGGATCTGTTGCCGGAACGGGCGCTGGCCGGGGATTCGGAGGCCCGGCGGAGCCTGCGGCAGGACGTGTACGGGGCGCTGGTGCGCGCCGGCGGCGAACTGCTGGAGACTCTCGATGCCTTCTTCGCCTCGGGGGGCGTGCTGGAGAGCGCCGCTCGCAGCCTCTTCGTCCACCCCAACACGGTGCGTTACCGGCTGAGGCGGATCGCCGAGGTGACCGGCTTTTCGCCGCTGGCGTCGCGGGATGCCTTCGCGCTGCGGGTAGCGCTGGCCATCGGCCGGTTGGATCCGGCCGCACCGATCGCCCCTGTTTCCGGCGATGCCACCGCGACCCGTCGATGACCGACATCGATTTTTGTAGGAACCATACAAAGCCCGTAGTGCGGTTTGGTGCACGACAGCAACCACGTGACTCACCGGTATCCAGCAGAGTCTAAAGACGTGCTCGCCGTACTTGCTCCCGGCCAGGGCTCCCAGAAGCCCGGCTTCCTCGCACCTTGGCTCGGCATCCCCGGTGCCGAAGCGCGGCTGCGCTGGTGGTCAGCGCTGGCCGGCGTCGACCTGGTGCACCTGGGAACCCGGGCCGACGCCGACGAAATCAAGGACACCGCGCGGACCCAACCGCTGCTGGTCGCCGCCGCGCTGCTGGCGGCCGAACAACTGCCCGGCGGTGTGCCCACCCCCGTCCGGACCGGTTCGGGCGGGCTGTACGACGTCACCGTCACCGCTGGCCACAGCGTCGGTGAACTGGCGGCCGCCGCTCTGGCGAGGGTGCTGCCGGCCGAAACCGCGATCACCCTGGCCGGCGTACGGGGCCGGGAGATGGCGGCGGCCTGCGCCCTGGAGCCCACTGGCATGGCCGCGGTGCTCGGCGGCGACCCGAACGAGGTGCTCGCCGCGATCGAGGGGCACGGGCTGCATCCGGCCAACCGCAACGGGGCAGGGCAGATCGTCGCCGCCGGCGCCGCCGACCGGCTGGAGAAGCTCGCCGTCGACCGGCCGGCCAAGGCCCGGGTGATGCCGCTGAAGGTCGCCGGCGCCTTCCACACCCCGTACATGGCCCCCGCCGAGGCGGCCCTGGCCGCCGTCGCCGCAGGCATCACCCCCCACGACCCGGACAAGATCCTGCTCTCCAACTTAGACGGTGCTGCGGTCAGCCACGGCCGAGAGATGCTGCAACGTCTCGTCCGCCAGGTCACCGCCCCGGTGCGCTGGGACCTGTGCATGCGTACCCTCGTCGACCTCGGCGTCACCGCGGTGATCGAGCTGCCGCCCGCCGGCGCCCTCGCCGGACTGATCAAGCGTGAACTCAAGGCCACCGGGGTGCCCGAGATCGTCACCCTCAACACCCCCGACGACCTGCCCGCCGCCCGCGACCTGATCGCCCGGCACGGGTTGGCCCCCAGCCACGAGCCGGCGATGCAGTTCCGCGTCGTGGTCGCCGCCGCCGCCGGTACCTTCGAACCGGCGGACGACCTCAGCGAAGGCGACACCGTCCGCTCCGGTCAGGTCGTCGGTCACGTCGCCACCCGCCAGGGTCCGGTCGAGGTGGCCGCACACGACGGCGGCGTCCTCACCGAATGGCTCGCCCACCCCAACGACCCGGTCGCCCCGGGGCAGCCCCTCGCCCGTATCGGAGGCACCCTATGAGCCGCATCGTCTCCCTCGGTCACTACCAGCCGTCCCGGATCCTGACCAACGACGACCTGGCGAAGATGGTCGACACCACGGACCAGTGGATCCGCGAACGGGTCGGCATCTCCACCCGACGTATCGCCGACCAGGAGACGGTGGCCGACATGGCGGCCGCCGCGGCGGAAAAGGCGCTGGCCGGCTCCGGGCTGACCGCCGCCGACATCGACCTGGTCGTGGTCGCCACCTGCAGCTCGATCGACCGCAGCCCCAACGTGGCCTGCCGGGTCGCCGCCAAGCTGGGCATCAAGGCCCCCGGCGCCTACGACATCAACACCGCCTGCTCCGGCTTCGCCTATGCGCTCGGCACCGTCGACCATGCGCTGCGCGCCGGCGCGTCCCGCAATGCCATCGTCATCGGTGCGGAGAAGCTCTCCGACATCACCGATTGGACCGACCGCTCCACCTGCATCCTCTTCGGCGATGGCGCCGGCGCTGCCGTGGTCACCGCTACCGCCGAAGGCGAGGCCCCGGGCATCGGCCCGGTGGTGTGGGGCTCGGTGCCGGAACGCGGCGACGCCGTCCGCATCGAAGGCTGGCACCCCTACATCCAACAGGAGGGGCAGTCGGTGTTCCGCTGGGCCACCACGGCGCTGGCCCCGCTGGCCCGGCAGGCCTGTGAGCGGGCGGGTGTGGCCCCGGAGGAGATCGCAGCATTCGTGCCGCACCAGGCCAACGCACGGATCATCGACGGCATCGTCAAACGGCTCGGCATGCCCAACGCGGTCATCGCCAAGGACATCGTCGAGTCAGGCAACACCTCTGCGGCGAGCGTGCCGCTGGCCCTGTCCAAACTCGTCGAACGGCGCGAGGTGCCCTCCGGCGCCCCCGTGCTGCTCTTCGGCTTCGGCGGCGGCCTCACCTACGCCGGCCAGGTCGTCCGCTGTCCCTAGCATGACGACGTCCGGAAACCGCACACCAACCCAGTGGAGAGGAACCACAGCACCATGACCCGTGACGAGATCATCTCCGGCCTCGCCGAAATCCTCGAAGAGGTCGCCGGGGTCACCCCGGACGACGTCACCGCGGAAAAGTCGTTCACCGATGACCTCGACGTCGACTCGCTCTCGATGGTCGAGGTCGTCGTCGCGGCGGAGGAGAAGTTCGGCGTGAAGATCCCCGACAACGAGGTGCAGAACCTCAAGACGGTCGGGGACGCCGTCACCTACATCGAGGCGCAGTCCTGAGATGAGTCGCATCGACGTCGCCGTCACCGGGCTCGGCGCGACGACCCCGTTGGGCGGGGACGTCGCGTCGACCTGGGACGCCATGCTCGCCGGCCGCTCCGGGGTGGGTCCACTCACCCAGGAGTGGGCGGCCGATCTGCCCGTCCGCATCGCCGCCGAACTGGTCGTGGACCCGTCCGAGGTGATCGAACGAGTCAAGCTGCGCCGGCTCGACCGGTCCGAGGCGATCGCGTTGATTGCCGCCCGGGAGGCGTGGGCGGACGCGGGACTGGCCGATACCGGCCTCGACCCCGAGCGGCTCGGGGTCAGCGTCGGCTCCGGTATCGGCGGGGCCCAGACCCTGCTCGCCCAGGACGACATCCTGGAGGCTTCCGGTCCGCGACGCGTCTCGCCACACACCGTGCCGATGCTGATGCCGAACGGGCCGGCGGCCTGGGTGGGGCTGGACCTCGGTGCCAAGGCCGGCGTCCACTCGGTCGCCAGCGCCTGCGCCACCGGGGCCGAGGCCATCGCCCTGGGGCTGGACCTTATCCGGGCCGGCCGCGCCGACGTGGTGGTGGCCGGCGGCACCGAGGCGGTCATCCACCCGCTGCCGATCGCCGGCTTCGCTTCGATGCGGGCCATGTCGACCCGCAACGATGAGCCGGAGCTGGCTTCCCGCCCGTGGGACAAGAGCCGTGACGGCTTCGTCCTCGGGGAAGGGGCGGCGGTGGTCGTCCTGGAGCGGGCCGACCACGCCGCGGCGCGGGGCGCCCGCGTCTACGCCCGGCTCGCCGGGGCAGGGCTGACCTCCGACGCGTACGACATGGTGCAGCCGCACCCAGACGGCGAAGGAGCCATCCGCGCGATCAACAAGGCGATCGCCGACGCCGGGATCGACCGCGCCGACATCACCCATGTCAACGCCCACGCCACCTCTACACCAGTCGGTGACCTGACGGAGATCGCCGCGGTCCGCGCAACACTGGGTGACCACCCGGTGCTGACCGCGACCAAGTCGATGTCCGGCCACCTGTTGGGTGCGGCGGGCGCTCTCGAGTCGATCGCGGCGATCCTGGCGATCCGGGACGGTGTCGTACCGCCGACCATCAACCTGGACGACCCCGACGACGGCCTCGCCCTCGAGGTGGCCGCCCACAAGGCACGCCAGATGGAGATTCCCGCCGTGCTGAACAACTCGTTCGGCTTCGGCGGCCACAACGTCGCGTTGATCTTTACCCGCCCCTGATCTGGAGGCACTCGTGACCACCATTCCTGTGATCGCCGAGCCTGCGGTGGACTACCGCGATCCCGAGGTCCGGCTACGGGCGCTCTTCGACGCCGGCAGCCTGCGCCTACGGATTCCCCGGGACGACTCCGGCGTGCTGTGGGCCCGCGGCGAGGTCGACGGCACCCCCGTCGTCGCCTACGCCACCGACGGCACTCGGATGGGTGGCGCGATGGGCATCGAGGGGTGTCAACACGTCGTCGACGCGATCGACACCGCGGTGCAGGAACGGGTGCCGGTGGTGGGGCTGTGGCACTCGGGGGGCGCACGGCTCGCCGAGGGCGTGGTCGCCCTCGACGCCGTCGGGCAGGTCTTCGCGGCCATGGTGCGCGCCTCCGGCCGCGTGCCGCAGATCTCGGTGGTGCTGGGGCCGGCGGCCGGTGGCGCCGCGTACGGTCCCGCCCTGACCGACATCGTGGTGATGTCCGGCGCCGGCCGGATCTTCGTGACCGGCCCGGAGGTCGTGCGGAGCGTCACCGGCGAGCAGGTCGACATGGAGCGCCTCGGCGGCCCCGAGCCGCACGGCCGGCGTTCCGGTGTGGTGCACGTGACCACCAAGGACGACGAGTCCGCGATGACCCAGACCCGCAAGCTGGCCGCCCTGCTGGGCCGGCCGGGTCGCCTCTCGCCCGCCGACGTCCCGACCCGCAGCGAGAACGGCCACGACCTGACCGCCACCATGCCGGCCGAGGCCAACCGCGCCTACGACGTCAAGCCGGTGATCAAGGCGCTGCTGGACGAGCCCGGCGTCGAACTGCACGCCAAGTGGGCACCGAACATCGTCACCACCCTGGGCCGTTTCGCCGGCCGCACCGTCGGCGTCATCGCCAACAACCCGTTGCGGCTCGGCGGCTGCCTCGACGCCTCCAGTGCGGAGAAGGCGGCCCGCTTCGTGCGGATGTGCGACGCGCTCGGCGTACCGCTGATCGTGCTGGTTGACGTGCCGGGGTACCTGCCCGGTCTCGGCCAGGAGTGGGACGGCGTGGTGCGCCGCGGCGCCAAGCTGCTGCACGCCTTCGCCGAGGCGGTGGTGCCGCGGGTGACGCTGGTGACCCGTAAGGCGTACGGCGGTGCGTACATCGCCATGAACTCCCGCTCGCTCGGGGCCACCGCGGTCTTCGCCTGGCCCAACGCGGAGGTCGCGGTGATGGGCGCGTCCGCCGCGGTGAACATCCTGCACCGCAAGGAGCTGGCTGCCGCTCCGCAGGAGGAACGCGAGGCGCTGCGCGCACAGCTGATCGAGGAGCAGACCCGGGTCGCAGGCGGGGTCAACCGGGCGCTGGAGATCGGTGTCGTCGATGAGGTGATCGAGCCGAGCGTGACCCGCCGTCGCATCGCCGAGGCGCTGGCCGCCGCCCCGCCCGCCCGCGGCGCCCACGGCAACATCCCGCTCTGAGGAGCGCTCCGGCAAGCGCTCTCCCCAAAAGGGCTGCCCTGTTTCCGTCCCATCGGGCACAGGGCAGCCCTTTTGGGCCCTCGCGGCATCTACAAGGCAGCCCTCTTGGGAGTTCGGCGCAGCCGTCAGGTGGTGCAGGCGCTCCGCGGCAGCCCGGACACTGCCACGGGTGAGCGGCCGGTGGGGGCCGATCCCCCAGCGAGCACATCGGCCAGCGCCGCCATGGAGACCGCGCTGGAGGAGTAGGTCGCGAGCAGCACCGTCGACCGGGCCTTACCCAGCAGGTACGGCAGGTCCATCGCCACCGTGACGGCAGCGTCCTTGCGTAGGTCGTCGGGGCCGTCGCCGTACCCCACCAGGTGCACGATCGTGCCGCCGCTGTCGATGACCTCGACCCCGGACTCGCGCAGCGCCGCGGTCAGCAACGCCCGGGTGCCGTCCCGTCCTCCGGAGGAGGTGACGGTGACGGGGCCCTGCACCAGTGGGGCGTCGCAGGGGCCGCGCAGCACCGTGACCGAGGCCGCGGCGATCCGGTGCGCTGCCTCCTGGTGCGCCGCATCGCCGAGCACCGACATCGGTGGTGGTGTGGAGTGGTCGGCGAGCCGAAACTTCAGGGTCAGCACCCGGGTCACCGACTCGACCAACCGGTCCCGGGACAGCCGACCGTCCCGCAGTGCGGCAAGCAGCCCCTCGTAGGCTGCTGAGACGTCCGGCGGCATGAGCAGCAGATCGTTGCCCGCGTTGAGGGCCCGCACCGCCGCCTCCCCGGCCGACCAGCGCATCGCCGGGGCCATGTTCAGCGCGTCGCTGACCACCACCCCGTCGAACCTGAGTTCGCCGCGCAGCAGGTCGGTGAGGACCTTGCGGGAGAAGGTGGCGGCCGTACCCGGATCGATGGCCTGCACATCGAGATGACCCGACATCACCAGCCACGCGCCAGCGTCGATGCCGGCGACGAAGGGTGGCAGGTCATCGACTGCCAGCGCGGCCCGACTCTGGGACAGCACCGGCAGGTCGTGGTGCGAGTCGACGGTGGTGTGTCCGTGACCGGGGAAGTGTTTGAGGGTGGCGGCGACACCCGCGCCCTGGAGTCCGCGGACAGCGCCGGCAACCTGCTCGGCGGCAGCTTTCGGATCCGAGCCGTACGACCGGGATCCGATGACCTTACTGTCGGCGCCGAGGACGTCGGCGACCGGGGCGAAGTCGACGTTGATCCCCACCGCGGCGAGTTCGGTGCCTGCGGCCCGCCAGGCCGCCTCGGTCAGTGCCGGGTCGCCGGCTGCGGCGATGGCCATCGCGCTGGGCAGGAGGGTCATCCCGTCCTTGACCCGGGTCACCACCCCGAACTCCTGGTCGGTGCCGATCAGCATCGGCAGCCGGCCGGCCGCCAACCCGTCGGCGGCTTTCTGCAGGCCCCGGGTCAGGTCCCGGACCTGTTGCGGATTATCGACATTGGTGGTGACCTGGTTGTCGGAGGTGGGGTCGTCGGCGGAGAAGCCGACGAGGATCATGCCGCCCAGCCGGTACCGGGCGACCATCTCCGCCGGGGTGTCGACGCCGGCGAGTGTGCGGTTACCCGCGGCCGAACCGCTGGAGACCTCGGTGGCAGAACTGCCGTACGCGTACGGCATGAGTACCTGCCCGACCAGGTCCTCGTCGGTGAATTCGCGGACCAGCGCGGCCGCCGCGGCGGCCGGATCCGACGTTTCGATGGGGCTGGTGGGCGGGTCGTGGCGGCGGTTATCTACCGTGCCGCATCCGGTCGGGATCGCCAGTGCGGCCAGCGCCGCGAACGCGACGGTTTTCCGCCGCCAACGAGGGGACACGCCGGCCATCAGATCATTTCCTGCCGGATCGGGGCAACTCCGCCTGCCGCCCCCGTCCGGGCTGCGGCACCGCCGGAGGATCCTGCCTCGCCGGGTACTCGGCGAGGGGGTTCAGCCGACCCGGGTGAGCAGCGTGACGGGAGCCCCCTCACCGGCAGCGCGGTAGGGCTCCAATTCAGCGTCCCAGGCCCGGCCGAGGGCCTGGTCGAGTGCGTGGGCGAGCGCCTCCGGCACCCGGACCGTCGACATGATCCGGCGAAGTCGATCCTCGCCGAGTTGGATGTCGCCGGCCGCCCCCATCGCGGCCCGGAAGAGCCCCTGCCCGGGGGCGTACATGAACCGCTCGCCGTCGTTGCCGGGGCTCGGTTCCTCGGTGACCTCGAACCGAATCATGGGCCACTGGCGCAGCGCCGCGGCGAGTTCAGTCCCGGTCCCTGGCTGCCCGGCCCAGCCGCACTCGGCGCGCCGGGCGCCGGGATCGACGGGCTGGGCCGTCCAGTGCAGGTTGACCGGCGCGGCGAGGACACGCGCGATCGCCCACTCGACGTGTGGGCACACGGCGAGCGGGGCCGAGTGGATATATACGACACCACGCGTTGGCACGGTGACCTCCCGGGGGACCGAGGGCATCTTCCCCTACGACCTCGATCACCGGACAGGCACCCTGATTAATGTTTTCGCTTGGACACATGATGACTTGAGTGACGGATGATGCGCCAGGAAATCGGAAAGTTGATGCTGCCAATTTTGAAAACCTCGCGCCCTGAATGCTGCCCGAAGTGGAGCGGCCACCCTCCCCGCCGGTGGTAGCCAGGTGTGGAGGTGCCGATAGTCCGGATCTCGCGGTCGTGTAAAGTTTTCCCGGCGGCTTGTGCCGTTGGTTTTTCTTGGCGGTCCCCGCCGCCGCCTCAAGCCCCGGACCTCGCGTCCACTCCCGTACGTCTTGCAAGGAGTACCGCCGTGGCGAGCAACACCTCCAAGACCGCGCGCGCATCCGTCCGCGCCGGCCAGGCCGGCCAGGGTGGCGCACTGAGCGTGCTCGGTGAATTCAAATACCTGATCCCGCTCAACGGCGGCAAGCACGCCTATGTGCGCAATCTGACCAACGGCCAAACCGTGCATCTGCACACCGACTCCGAGGAATTCATCGAGGAGATCCGGCAGTTGGCAGCGGCCGGCCACGCCGCCAAGATCCAGGCCGAGATTAAGGGCTTGGCCGCCGAGCACCCCGGCCACAACTGGGACGCCACGGAGCAGCGTCTGGTTGACGCCGGCGTCTTCGAGGGCTGAGCAGAGCCCGCGTCACCGGCTGAATATGCCCCGCCGCGGACCGGTCCGCGGCGGGGCGTCGTCGTCACCGGGACCCGTGGCCATACCGCTCGCCCGTTGCCGGGACCGCCCGTCCGCCGCGCCGCATCCGCCGATCCGGTCCGCGCGGCCCGCCGCTGACACCTGGAGTTCGCTCGTTGTCCGACCTCACCATCCTGCAAGAGGAGATCGCCGCCGAGCAGCGCCACGTCGACCGGGTGTACGCGCGACTCGCGCAGCTACGGCAGTCGGCGGTGCTGGCCGAGAAGGAGGGCTACCGGCTGGCCCGGGTCGGCAACCTGGGGGCGCTGGTCGAGCGGGACGCCATGGTCTTCCATGCCGCCCGACGCCGGCACCTGCTCGACGCCGAGCATGAGGGGCTGGTCTTCGGCCGCCTCGACCTGCGCGAGGGGACGGTGCTGCACGTCGGCCGGCTGGGCGTACGGAGTGAGCACGGTGAGCCGCTGGTGATCGACTGGCGGGCACCCGCGGCGGCGGCTTTCTACCAGGCCACCCCCGCCGACCCGCGCGGGGTCGTCCGACGTCGGATGATCTCCTCCTCCGGGGAGCGGGTGACCCACATCGAGGACGACCTGCTCGATCCCAGTGCCGGGGACGGGCTGCGGGTGGTCGGTGATGGCGCTCTGCTGGCCAGCCTGGCGCGAACCACCGGCCGCGGCATGCGCGACATCGTGGCGACGATCCAGCGGGAGCAGGACGAGGCGATCCGCTCCCCCGCCGCCGGGGTGACGATCGTCTCCGGCGGCCCGGGGACCGGCAAGACCGCGGTGGCGTTGCACCGGGCGGCCTACCTGCTCTATTCCGACCGCAACCGCTTCGCCGGGGGTGGGGTGCTGGTGGTCGGCCCGTCGACCGTCTTCGTCGACTACATCAGCTCGGTCCTGCCGTCGCTCGGCGAGGAGGCGGCCACGCTGCGCTCGCTGGGTTCGTTGTTCCCCGGGGTGGAGGCGACCCGCACCGACCCGCCGGCGGTCGCGTCGATCAAGGGGTCGCTACGGATGCGTCGGGTGCTGCAGCGGGCGGTGCAGGACGCAGCGCCGGACGGCCCCACCGAGTTGCGGCTGCTCTACCGGGGAGCGCTACTGCGGTTGGCCTCCGCTGAACTGGACGCGATCTGGAGCCGGGCGCTGCCGCGGGGGGCGCGGCGTAACGAGGTACGCCGGGCCGGGATCGACGGGCTCTTCGACGCGCTGTGGGCGCAGGCGGAACGGCTGGGAGTCGACCGGGATCAGTTCCAGTTCGAGGACGACCTTTCCGAGAACGAGGACTTCCGGTCCTTCCTGCGCGCCTGGTGGCCGCGCCTGCATCCCCAGCACGTGCTCGGCTGGTTGGCTGACCCGAGGCGGCTGCGCTCGTACGCAGCGGGGATCCTCTCCAACCCGGAGATCCGGCTGCTGTCGGAGTCTTTCCGGTCGCTGGGCAGCGACGGGCCGACGATCGCCGATGTGGCGCTCCTCGACGAGCTCGATGACCTACTCGGCCGGCCGCCGCAGCCGGCCCGCCGCAGACGGGACCCGTACCTTATCGCCGGGGTACGTGAGGTCACCACCTACGCCGATCGGCAGCGGGCGGTTCGCGGGGTGGCCGCGGAGCGCCCCGAGGAGTACCGCGACTACGCGCATGTGGTGGTCGACGAGGCACAGGATGTCTCGCCGATGCAGTGGCGGATGCTCGGCCGTCGAGGCCGACTGGCCTCGTGGACCGTGGTCGGTGATCCGGCCCAGACGGCGTGGAGCGGTGACCCGGCGGAGTTGACCCGGGCCCGGGACCGGGCGCTGGGACGCCGGCGGCGGCAGGAGTTCACCCTCTCCACCAACTACCGCAACTCGGCGGAGATCTTCGCGGCGGCCGCCCGGGTGATCCGTGAGCTCTCCCCCGGCATCACGCTGCCGAGGGCGGTGCGCTCCACCGGGGTGGAGCCGGTCGCGCTGACCGTGCCGGCGGCCGAACTGCGGGAGACGACCTGCGAGGCGGTGACGAAGCTGCTGGCGGAGGTGCCGGGGACGGTCGGGGTGATCACGCCGGGGCCGCGCCGGGACGAGGTCGCCGGATGGTTGACGGAGCTCTCCGAGCCGCGCCTGCAGGTGGTCACCGACCTGCAGGCCAAGGGCATGGAGTACGACGGGGTGGTGATCGTGGCGCCGTCGGAGATCCGGTGCGGGACCGCCGCGGGGGTGCGCACCCTCTACGTCGCCCTCTCCCGGGCCACCCAGCGGCTGATCACGATCGACGGTTAGCCCCGCCAGCCCGCCCCACCCCGTTCCCACCGTCGCCGGGCGGCGCCCGACCCGCAAGCTTGGGCTGTCCGGGTTGCCACGGCAGCCGGACGGGTCGGCGGGGCGGCTGCGGGTACTCCTTGAGGTGTCCGGTCGCTGAGCCGCACTCCCCATAATTTGCATACATTGCGATGTAACCATAGGTTGGGTGGAGCGGAACCGGTCGGAGAGGGGTGGGTCGGTGCACGCTGGTCACGACCATGCCGCCCAGGCGGTCCACGCCGGGCTACGGCACCGGGGGCGACTCTGGGGTGCCTTCGCCCTGATCGCGACCTTCATGGTTGCCGAGGCGGTCGCCGCGTTCGCCACCGGTTCGCTGGCACTGCTCTCCGACGCCGGTCACATGTTCACCGACGTGCTCGGCATCGGCATGGCTCTCGCCGCGATCACCGCGGCCCACCGGGCGACGAACAACCCGCAGCGGACCTTCGGCCTCTACCGGCTGGAGGTGCTCGCGGCGCTGGCCAACGCAGTCCTCCTCTCCGGGGTGGCGATTTTTGTCCTGTTCGAGGCGATCCGCCGTTTCGGTAACCCGCCCGAGGTGCTGGCCGGCCCGATGCTCATCGTCGCGGTGGCCGGCCTGCTGGCCAACATCGGGGCCTTCGCCCTGCTGCGCTCCGCCGCAGAGGAGAGCATCAACGTGCGCGGGGCCTACCTGGAGGTCCTCGGCGACCTGCTGGGGTCGGTGGGGGTCATCATCGCGGCCGGCGTCATCGCCCTGACCGACTGGTGGTGGGCCGACCCGCTGGTGGCCGTGGCGATCGGTCTGTTCATCCTGCCGCGGACCTGGCGGCTCGCCCGCGCAGCGATCCGCATCCTGGTACAGGCTGCCCCCGCGCATCTCGACGTCGCCGCGGTGCGGGCCCGGCTCTCCGCCGTGCCCGGCGTCTCGGACGTGCACGATCTGCATGTCTGGACCCTCACCTCCGGGATGGAGGTCGCCTCCGCTCATCTCACGATCGAGGCGGACGCCGAGGTCGGGACCGTGCTGACGGACGCCCGGCTGGCGCTGCAGCAGGAGTTCCAGATCGATCATGCGACGCTGCAGGTCGAGCCGGGAGCGGCATCGGGAGCCTGCGCCTCGATCAGTTGGTGATGCGGCCGCTTCCGCCGGACCGATACCATCCCGCGGCCACGATCACTCTCTGTTTAACTACGCCTTAAATTTCCGCCGCGTTTTACTCAGATTTGCCTGGAAATTTCGGCTTATTTACGGGCTGATTGTCCCCACTCGCCCTGCATAATCCGTAACGCAGCGGTAGGCTCAGCGGCGGTCACCGCCGGAGACGGCGCTTCCGGCGCCCGCGGGGACCGTCGCCTAATCGCGAATGCGCGAACCGGGGAACCACCAATCTTGGGGTGAATCCGCGCCAGCGGTAGGGATCTTCCGTCCCGAACCCGTCAGCTAACCCGGTCGGCGGCCGACGGAAGGACAACCGTTGTTGGCAACTGCAGGAAAGCCGGTAGGAAGGGCCGCCGCGCGCATCGCGGCCCTGGTAGCGGTCATCGCACTCGGCGCAACGGCCGGCCCGGGCAACGCGGGTCCGGCCAACGCCGCACCCATGTCACCGGTCGCCGCGTACGCCCTCAATCCCGACCTGGACGAAGGCGGCACCGACAAGCTGCGGCAACAGCTCGACGCGGCCAGCAAGGGCTACCTCGACGCGAAGGCCGCGCTGGACAAGTCAGTGAAGCGGCAACGGAAGCTGGCCGCCCACCTGGCCGACATCGAGGCCGAGCTCGCGCAGCACGAGCAGGCGGCCGGCGAGGTGGCGCGGGTGGCGTACCGCACCGGCCGGCTCGGGACCGTGTCGACCCTCATCAGCAGCGGCTCCCCCGGGGATTTCCTGGACCGGGCGGCCGTCCTCGGTGCGGTAGCCGCACACGAGGACCGTCAGATCCGCGCCCTAACCGAGGCCCGCGAGCAGCAGACCCGGGCGAAGGCGGCGATCGACAACGAGGTCCGCCAGCAGAAACGGCAACTCGACGTGATGGCCAAACGCAAGCAGCAGGCCGAACGGGCGTTGGCGGCGGCCGGCAGCAGCGGGGCCACCCGAGGTATCAGCAGCTCCGGGGCCGCCACGGCCCAGCCGGCGCCCCGGAACGCTGACGGGTCCTGGCCGCCCGAGTCGTGCAGCATCAAGGACCCCACCACCTCGGGGTGCCTCACTCCGCGCACGCTGCACGCGCTCAAGCAGGCGCAGGCCGCCGGCTTCACCCGGTACGTCTCCTGCTACCGCCCCGGCTCCTCCGGTGAACACCCCAAGGGCCGGGCCTGCGACTTCGCTGCCCAGAAGGGCGGCTTCGGTGGGGTGGCCACCGGCGGCGACCGCACCTACGGCGACAACCTGACGGCGTACTACATCCGCAACGCGAGCCGGCTCGGCGTGCTCTACGTGATCTGGTACAAGCAGATCTGGCTACCGAGCAGCGGCTGGCGGGCCTACAACGGCGGCGGTGACCCGTCCAGCGACCACACCAACCACGTCCACCTGTCGGTCTACTGATCGATGCGCCAGGAGCACCCGAGCCTAGGGGCGGGCGCTCCTGGCGATGAGGTCGGTCAGGAGCAGCCGCAGGTGCCCCTGCGGACGGGCTCGTCGCGGGCATCGCGCTGCATCGTGCGGGATGGACCGTACGGTCTTCGAACGGTCCGACCGGCTCGACGAGGCCGGCACAGCGCTCGGCATGTGGCCGGCAGCACTGTAGGCCCTCGGCACGCTGGGACTCGGTGCCCGCATCCGAACAATTGGCGCCCCCCAGCGCGGCGGCGCGTTCCTGCGCCCCAACGGCAGCCGGATCGCCACCATCGACGTGCCCACGACGCGCGGTCGCGCCGGTGACACCGTCTACCTGCTCTCCCGTCCGGCGCTACTGCGGCTGCTGGCCGAAGCCCTGCCTGACGGCGTGGCGGCCTTCGGGACCGAGGTGACCGACATAGCGGCGATGCAGAAGAGGTACGACGTCGTGCTGGTCGCCGACGGCATCTTCAGCCGCAGCCGCAGCCGCCCTCAGGAGCCTCTTCGGAGGATGGCACGGCGGGGTGCAGCGGATGCTCGACACGCGGGTGCGCGACGGGCTCGCCGCGTACGACCGCCTGCGCCGCAGATCGACCCAACGGCTGGTGCGGATGTCGCGGACCGTCGGCCGGCTGGCCCAGGCCCGGCGGCTGACCCCGCTGCGCGACCTGGCTGTCCGGACCACGCTGGCCTTCGGTCCGCCCGGCTAGGCGGAGGCCGATACGGGCCGGTTGGCGTTCAGCTCGGACAAACCCGCAGGGCTCTGCCGGGCGGTCAGCGCGCCTCGGTTGCCGGTTGCGGTGCCTGGGGCGCGCTGACGGCGGTGGTGAAATAGGGTTCGGGAGCACCGAAGAGCCCGAGCAGCCCGGTGACCCAGAGCTGCCGGTGGACGAAACGGCTCGGCTCGGTGACCACCAGTTTGACGCCGCTCACCTCGGCGGTCTGGAATCCCGCGACCATCGCGCTGATGCCGACCGAATCGATGAAGCTGACCAGCCGCAGGTTGAGCTCGATCCGGCTGGGGCGGCCCTTGGCCAGCGCCCCGACGATAGCTTCGCGCACCTCATGGGCCGAATCGACATCGATCTCGCCGCGCGGCGCAAGTTCCAGAACTCCACCGGGCAGCATCGACGTAACGATCGACAGGCTCACGCGAGCACCTCCACTCGCCCACAGCTGGGCGCCTCATCAGTACGCGGGCCAGCACTGAGCGTAATCCGCGATAGTCGCGGCCGCTACCCCCAGAGGTCGCATTCTTACTCAGCAACCCGCGTATCTCCGTATTTCGGACAGACCGTACCCACGGGTATCCATGGGGTCACCGGTCTCAAACCACCCGACTCCTCGCGCCTGCGATAGCGCCTCAACGGGTGGGACCCACGCTCGAACGGCGTACGTCCCCCACCCTTGCACAGGCCGGCGACCAAACGCTGCGAATTTCCCACCCTCACCCTCGCCCCACCGCGACCCGCGCCGTACCGGTCCAACAAACCCGGTGCCCCGCAGGACGGCAGCCTCCGATCCGGCGATCGTGGTTTGCCGCCCGGCTCCGCGGGGACCTGACGAGCCGACCGGTAGGGACCCGAGGAGGTGGCCGGGATGTTCGGTGCCGGCAGGCCCAAACGACGCAGCGACAGCATCGACCAGGCCTGGGAGCAGTGGGCCGCATCGGTCAACGCCGACAACCGCCCCGGTCACCCCCGCGCCTCCCCCTGGCAGCGGATCATCACCAGCACGCTCATCAGCCTCACGCTCGTCACCGCCGTCATGGCGGTGACCCGGGCGATGCGCCGCTACCGCGAGGAGAAGGGCTCCGGCCGCATCGAATTCGTTGACGTCGACCGGCCGGGCGCCCCCGTCCGGGTCGCCCGCTGACCCGCCGGCACCCCATCGGGCCGGTACGGCGGCAGCCCCCTGCCCCGTTCACCTTCCCCGGGTGAGGAGCGCTCATCCGCTCCTGCCGCACCATCGGAGGCGACGGTCCCGAACCGTGCCGGAAACGCCCGTAAGGACGGTCCGGCACGCGGGAAGCACGCGGGAGGAGAGTGGCTGATGACCACCGCAGTGATCCGACGGATGGACCAGGACATTCAACGCGACCTGCTCGAAGAGTTGAAGTGGGAAGCGCAGGTGCGGCCCAACGAGATCGGGGTCGCGGTACAGGACGGCGTGGTGACCCTCTCCGGATGGGTGAACAACTACGCCAAGAAGTGGGCGGCGGAGCGGACGGCGCATCGCATTCGCGGCGTGCGCGCCGTCGCCAACGACATCGAGGTCCGGCTACCGACGACGGCGCAGCGCACCGACGCCGACATCGCCACCGCCGCCACCCGGGCACTGGAATGGGACGCCTTCGTACCCCTGGAGAACCTGGACGTGACGGTCTCCAACGGCTGGGTGATGCTGCAGGGCGAGGTCGAGTGGGAGTACCAGCGGCGGGCCGCCGAGAGCGCGGTCGGCCGGTTGGCGGGCGTACACGGGGTGAGCAACGGCCTCACCGTCCGCCCCCCGGCGCAGCCGGCCCCGCACGACGTAAAGGAGCAGATCGAGACGGCCCTGGTCCGCAGCGCCGAGACGGATGCCGAGCGGATCGACATCGACGTGCAGGGCAACCGGATCGTGCTGCGCGGCACCGTGCGCTCCTGGCTGGAGCGGCAGGAGGCCGAACGGGTGAGCTGGTCCGCCCCGGGCGTCATCTCCGTGGAGAACCAGATCACGGTCCAGATGTGACCGCGGACGCGCGGTGCGGCCCGGGTCGGCCCGGGTACTCGATGTACGGGTAAGGCCTCGTTCAAGCCGGGAAGGGTGATATGTCATGACTACCCCGTTGCAGGTGACCGTCAGCCGGCTGCGTCTTCCGGTCAGCGAACACGACCACATCCGGGGGACGCCCGACGCGCCGGTCACCGTGGTGGAGTACGCCGATTTCCAATGCCCGAACAGCAAGGCGGCGTACCCGAACCTGACCGAGGTGCTGCGCCAGCGGCCCGACTCGGTACGGCTCGCCTATCGGCACTTCCCGCTGATCAACGTCCACCCGTACGCGGAGATCTCCGCCGAGACGGCGGAGGCCGCCGCGGACCACGGCTGCTTCTGGCAACTACACGACTGGATCTTCGAGCACCAGGACCAGCTCGACCCGGTCCACCTGGCACTGGGGGCGGAGCAGGTGGGGCTGCCGGTCGACGAGGTCGCCGAGGAGGTCAACGAGCATGTACGCCTGGATCGGATTCACCGGGACTTTGTCGGCGGGATCTACAGCGGGGTCCACGAAACCCCGACCTTCTTCATCAACGGGGTACGCCACGACGGTGGCTATGACGTACCCGACCTGCTGGCGGCGGTAGATGAGGCTGCCAGCTGAGCCGTTACGGATTCGTCGCCGCGTACGAGGGGTTGATCAGCAGACGTGGCGGCGTTGCCGGGGAGGCTCGCCGGACCACTGCGCCGGTGGGCCTCCCCGGCCGAGGACTCTCACAGCAGACGCAGCTCGCGGGCGCGACGCACCGCGTCCCGGCGGCGGGTGGTGTCGAGTTTGCGGTAGATGTTGCGTACGTGCGTCTTGATGGTGTTCACCGAAAGCGACATCTCGCGGGCGATCTCCACGTTCGACAGGATGCTCTGCAGATAGCGCAGCACCGTGAGTTCGCGTTCGGTGAGCAGCTCCCCCGATACGGTGGGGGCGACGCCCGCTAGGACCACCTGGTCATCGGCGGCGACCAGTTCGGTGACCAGCGGCCAGTAGGCGGTGCCGGAGTCGAGGTGCGCGGCCAGCAGGTCGCGGACCGTCGGTTCAGTCTGGAACACCCGTCGGAAGCCTTCCGGCTCGGCCAGTTGCAGCACCCGTTCCAGCAGCCGCGTCGCCCGGCGCGGGTCACCGATCCGGCGGGCCGCGACCGTTTCGAGGAGCCCGGCTTCGAGCCGGAGCGGCAGCGGCCAGGATTCGCTCTCGGGGCCGTCCCAATCCGGCAGGATCCGGGCGGCGCCGTGCGGGTCCTCGGCGTACAGGTCGGTCCGGGCGAGTGCGACAGCCATCCGTGCCGGTTCTGCTGACTTTTCGCCGTTCGGGCGTGGCAGCAGTTGACGGGCCAGGTCGACGTTGCCGCGGAGCAGGCTGAGTTCGGCTTCGACGGCGATGAACTCCCGGATCAGCCACGGCGCAACCCGCTCGGCGAGCTCGCGTCCGGCCAGCAGTGCCTGGTGGCTGGCGGTCAGATCGCCCCGGTCGCGCAGCAGTTCGGCCCGGACCAGCGCGGCCAGCGCGGCCATGGTCGGCTCCCCCGCCGGTTCAGCGTCGGCGAGGGCCAGGGTGGCTTCGACCTCGCCCGGCCGGTCGCGGTGGCCGGCCACCACCGCCAACGCCAGGTAGGCGTGGGCGCGGTCGGCTCGACCGACCTCCCGGTCGGCCGGCGCCGCCGTCGCGGTGCGGGCCAACTGCTCGGCGTCGCGCAGCCGGCCCTGCAGCGCCTGTACCAGCGCCAGCCGGGCGGCGCAGGCGAGGACCAGGCGGGGCAGGTTGACCCGCTCGGCGTGCCGCAGCCCGTCGACCAGTTCGGTCTCGGCCTCCTTCAGCTCACCGGCGGCGAGCGCGGTGGCGCCGAGCGCGCTGCGGGCCAGGGCTCGGGTACCGGGGTCCGGCGGCGCGCCGCCGCCGGCGGCCGGTTCGGCGGGGAGGAGGTCGAGGAGGTTCCGGGCGAGGTTGGCCACTGCTGCCGCATCGCCGGCGGTCCGGGCGGCGGCCAGCCGGGTGGCGGTGAGCAGCAGCTCCAGGCGGCGCCGCCGCTCCCCCTGGAGAGAAGCGGCATGCAGGCCCGAGCGGTGCAGGTAGTTGTCGACCGCCCCGGAGTCACCGGAGCCCAGCCGTTCGACGGCGCAGGCCAACGCGAGTTCCGGGTCGGCGCGTACCGCGTCGACCGGCGGTGACGGGTCCGGCAGGCTTTCGTCGACCCGGCAGTCGGTCACCAGGTCGCGCCACTGCCCCGTGAAGATGTCGACGGCCCGACCCCACTCGCCCGCGGCGAGCGCCTGCTGCAACGCCAACTCCGGGCGGCGGCGGCTGGCATACCAGGTCGCGGCCCGGCGGCGCAGGTCGTGGGTCTCCTGCGGCGGGCGTCGGAGTATCTCACCGCGGAGCAGCTCAGCGAGGAGGCGGTGACATCGGTAGGCAGCGGGGCGGGAGCCGAGCGGGACGACGAAGCCGCAGCGGCCCGCCGCATCCAGCAGCACGGTGCCGTCGGTCCGCCCCGTCAAGGCGTCGATCAACCCGGCGTCGAACCATGGGGCGATGGCGGCGGCCCGGGACAGCGCGTCACGCGCTTCGGCGGGCAGGTGGGCGAGCACCTCCTCGGCCAGGTAGGCGGCGACGTCCGGGTGGTCGCCGCCGAACTCGGCGACGAAGCGGGCGGGGTCCGGGTGCCCGTTCAGCGATCGGGTGGCCAGCCGCAGGGCGACCGGCCACCCCTCGGTGCGGGCGTGCAACTCCGCGACGTGGTCGACGGGGAGGTGGGCGTCGTGTTCGGCCAGCAGTTCGGCCACCTCTTCGGCGGTGAACGCCAGGTCGCCGGCGTGCAGTTCGGTGAGGTTGCCGGTGAGCCGCCACCGGTGCACCGGCAGGGTGTCGTCGGTTCGGCCGGCGGCTACCAGCCGCAGCTGGCCGTTGCTGTGGTGCAGCAGGAAGTCGAGTCCGCCGATCACGTCGGGATCGTCGATCCGGTGCAGGTCGTCAACGATCAGCGTCATCGGCTGGGATCGCCGGGACAGGGCGGCGGCGAGGTGGATCAGGAACTCGTCGTCCACCGGGTCGGTCGGGGCGGGCAACTCCGTCGCGTCGGAGGGGCGGGCTGCGGTCTTGCCGGTGGCGGCGGGGGTCGGGGGGTCGTCAGCCGAGCTGAGCGCCGCATGCAGGTAGCTCCAGAGCCGGGCGGCATCGGCGCCGGGTTCGGCGGAGAGCCACGCGAGCGCGGTGCGGTCGCGGCGGTCCCGGAACCAGGAGCTGAGGAGGGTCGTCTTGCCCCAGCCGGCGGGGGCCACCAGGAGCGTGACCGGCCCGTCGGCGCCGGCGTCGAGGTGGCGCAGCAGCCGTGGCCGGGCCACCACCGGGTCGGGTAGGGGCGCCGCGGCCAGATTCGATGCCAGCAGCGGGAGGCTGCCGCGGTTCCGGTGCTGGTCGAGGGTGTCGCGCATCCGTGCCACTTTCAGGGGTTGAACGGGGTCGGCGGGCGCATACCCGGTCCGGCGCTGTTCACCCCTTCCGGGGGAGGCGGCTTCACCTCGTGGGCGGTCGGCGTGTTGTTAATAACCCCCGCCACCACCGCCGCCGCGGCTGACTGCCAGGGCGATGATCAGGATGAGCAGCAGAGCCGCAGCGATCGCCATCCAGAGCCCGATCCTCGTCGTCGGGCGGGGACTGCCGGAGACCATCTCCATCACCTCCAGCGGCCCGGTTACCCATGATCACCGTGCCCATGCCCGGGGCCGGGTCGGCCCGGTTATCGGCGACTGGCCCGCCAGCCGCGTAGTCCGAGCAGCCCGACGGCGGTGCCGATCGCCAGCGACGCGACGATGAGCAGGGCGTGTATCCACAGGAAGCTGGTCGGAGCGCTGCTGCCGATCCCGTCGGACCAGGATCGAGGGTCGCGCCAGATCGCGACGGCGAAGCGGGGCCAGATCAGCCAGGTCCACGCCCCGACCCCGGTCAGGAAGATCGCCCAGCCGCGTGACAGCACCATGGCTGGCGAGTATGCCATTGGCTGCGACCAAGCCGGCCGCGATGGCGAAGATCATGGGGACGGGAGCGAGCGCCGCTCCGCCTGCCGGCAGACCTCCGTTACCACCGCGGCCATGTCGATCCCGGACGGCGCGGCGGGGGCGGCGGCCCCCTGAGCCATCAGTTCGGTCAGCATCGGCTTCAGTCGATTGGCCGAGGGCACATAGTGGGTGAGCCCGGCTCGGGCCAGAATCAGCGCGTTGGCCTTGCCATGGCCAGGCAGGGGCCGGTAGGTAACCGTGGACAATCCGGCGGCGAAGGATTCCTGGCAGGTGAGCCCACCGGCGTTCTCCACGAGGACATCCACCGCGCGCATCAGGCTCGGCATGTCATCCACCCACCCCAGGACGTACCCGGGGAATCGCCGCAGTTGCCGGTGAAGCTTCTCGTTCCGGCCGCACACGATCACCGGCTGCGCGCAGCCGGTGGCAAGAACCTCCGCGGCCGTGCGCGCTATTTTCCCGGCCCCCCAGGAGCCGGCCACGATCAACGCCAGCCTGCCTTCCTCGGGCAGGCCGAAGCGCCGCCGAGCCTGTCTTCTGCTCAGATCCGACTGGCTGAAGCGGGCCGAGACGAGCGGGCAGACCACCCGCACATCGCTTGCGCCGTTGGTTTTGGCCTGCTGAAGGGCCTCGTGGTGGATAACGCAGTAAATATCCACCCCGGGGGAGACCCAGGTCGGGTGGACCACGAAGTCGGTGACGTAGGTGATGACGGGTGCGGGGATCCGGCCGTCACGTCGCAGCGGCCCGAGAAGCTGGTTGGCGAACGGCCAGGTCGTGACGATGATCCCGGTATCAGGCGGTAACCAGTCCAGCATCCGGCGGGCCGCTGGCCGCGTCACCGCCCGGATCAGGGCGGGGTACAGCCGGGATCGGCCGCTGATGGTGAAGATCGCCTGGTAACTCCAGGGCAGCCAGCGCAGCATGTTGCGGTAGGTTTCGCGCACTGCGATGTGCAGCGGCCGGGGCAGCAGCGACAGGACGTTCAGCCGATCCACCCGCAGACCCTGCTCACCGAGGCGCGAAGCGAGCTCAGCGGCGGCGGCGTCGTGCCCGGCGCCGATGTCTGCCGATACCACCACAACCCGGCGCCTGCCGGTGTCGTCCACCAATCCCCCTCGCCTCCCACCCCAGCTTGGCCGAGGATCACCGCATGGGAGGCGTTTACACCCAATACCCGAAAGCGGCCAGAGCCGTTTGGTCGCGCTCAAGCATCGAGCCGAGCAGGAAGAAGGTGGCCCGTCGGCCCATGAGTTCAGTCGTGGCCGTGGTGGGCCGCGTCGGGGTTCAGGTAGAGGTGGAAATGCCCCTGTCCCGCCTCGCTGTTGAGCACGTCGAGTTGGGTCGCTGCGATCGCCCACGCCTCGACACCCTGGGTACGCAGCTCGACGGCGAGCTGGTGCAGACGCTGCCGCTGGTCGCCCTCGGCCGCCAACGCCGACTCGTACGCCGTCAGCGACGAACCCAACAGCTGCACCGACAGGTGCAGCCCGTTGCGGACCATATTCGTCGTGGTCGATCCAGACGGGGGATCACCGAACTTGGCCAGGCCGGCATCGATGACGTCCCGCCAGGAAGCCAGATCGGCGCTGGGGGTGGGCCCCGCCCCCTTCTCGGGTAGCGCCTCGGGCAGGGCGGTGAGCACCGGGATCAGCGCGTCGTACAGGGCGCCGGCCAGTTGAGTGAGCTCCCGCGTCTGCTCCGCGACGCGGCGCTCCTCCTGCTCCCGTAGCTGCGCGACCCGGTCCGAGTCCGCGCCACCCGTGCCGCCCCCGGCGACCAGCGATGCCGCCACGATGACAACGACCGCCCCCAGCACCGCCAGCACGGCGAGCCAGGGTCCCCGGCGTCGGGGCAGGCGAGCCTGCCCCGACGCCGGGTTCGAGAGCCGTCCGGCACCGGCCCTCGGTCCCCCATGCGAACCAGTTCGACTACGGCGCGACGTGGCCGTCGAAGATGAACTCCTCTTCGTCACATCGGTCGAGCGACTGGTTCGCATGGGGACATTCCTTCCTTACAGTTCGGGTTGCGGGATGGCGCCCGCGTCCCCGGCCAGTACCCAGAGTTCGTCGGCGATGGCGAGCAGTTCGGCGCGGACCTCCTCGTCGCTGACCGTTTCAGCGACCTCGATGAAGTCCTCCAAGGTCTTCCGGGCCTCGTAGACCTTGCCCTTGTTCACCATGCTCTCGGCCTTGTCCAACTCCTTGAGCAGCTCCTTCTGCTGCTTCGCGGTCAGCTGGCCCGCCTCGGCGTACCCTTCGACGATCGCGCGGGCACGCTCGAAGGTCATCGGCTCCTCCGACTCCTCACCGGCCAACCGGAAGTAGTCGAACGCAACCGTGACCGACCGCTCCTGCTGCGGCCCGAGAGCCATCAGACCGAAGGACGTCATCTGGGCGTTGTTCGTGACCGGATCGCCCATCGAGGTCCACTCGATGCCGTCCGGGCTGACCCAGCCCTCGTACGAGCTACCGGTCTTGGTCAACCGCAGGTGCCACCAGCCGCTTTCGCTGGTCTCGGCGATGTCGATGCTGCGGTTACCGCCGTTGCCGAACGAGGCGTTGCGTTCCGAGACCAGCTCGGCGCGCAGGTCGACCGGGGCGCCCGGTGCGTTGTTGGCGACGACATCAAGCTTCACGTAGTTGTCGTCGTTGCCGTACACCAGGATCCCGGCCAGCTGCCAGCGGTGGACCATCGTCGCGCGCAGCCGCGTCTCGACCGTCCAGTCACCCTCCGGCAGGCTCTGCAGGATGAAGTTCCGCGGGTTCTCGTTGGCAGTGCCGTTGATGTCGCCCGGCTGCGTCACGATCTGCAGCTCACCCTCGTCCACCATGACCTTTGACGAGTCGTAGCGGACGATCGCATCCCAGCGGCAGCCGTCCAACAGGTCGCTGTCGAACTCGTCGCTGACCGTGCGGACACCACCGTCGGCATCGTCGGCGTCGCAGCCCGGCGCCGGCTCCGGCTCCGGCTCCGGCTCGGGAGTCCGGTCCTCAAGAACAAAGTCGGAGAAGACCACCTTGCTCATCGCGCTGCCGTGGTGTGCGGTGACGGCCAGTCCGATGTCCTGCACGTCAGCCGCGCCGCGGAGCACCACCGGTGTCCCGACCTGGGTGAAGTTCTCCCCGTCCTTGCTCCAGAAGGCGGTGTACCGGTCGCCGTCGCGGCTGATGCGCACCCACGCCGGGTAGCTGGTCGTGCTGGCGCTGGTGCTGGCCTCGAGTTGACCGTTGCCGTCGGTGTCCCGCAGCCACTCGAAACCTGATGCGGGCCGCATCATCATCGCCGCATACCCCGCCGACTTGGCGGGCTGGGTGATGTCGTTACGGACGATCAGGCCGGCCTTGGCCGAGCCGTTCGAGTTTCCTTGGCTGACCACCTTGGCCGTCGCCGTCCACTGCTGACCGGCGGCGGCGGGCAGGAACACCGCGCTGTACTCGTCGACCGTTTGCCACATGTTGGCGCCACCCGAGTTGATGACCCAGGTGTTGGCGTCAGGGCGGTCAAACTCCGACCGGGTGTTGCTGAACATCTCCCAGTCGCCGAACAGATCCCCCACCTCGACCTGGACGACACGCGAGGTCGAGGTCAGGTTCTTACTGTTCGTCGCCACCGCGGTGAGCTGGTAGCGCTGCTCCTCGGTGGCGTTCCACTTGACGCTGTACGGCGCCGAGGTGTCCTTGCCGATGGACTTGCCGTTGACGAAGAACTCGACCTCGGTGATCGTGTTCTCCGCGTCGGTCGCCTGGGCGGTCACCTCGATCTCGCCGGGCTCCAGCTCGTCGCTCGGCGTCGGGGAGGTGATCTTCACCACCGGGCGGCTGGTCGGCGAGACGCCCTTGCCGTCGGCCTCGATGAAGTTCACCCGCCGCTCCCCCGCTCCGGGGAAGACCAGGTACAGGGTGAAGCTCTCACCGGGGTCGTCGACCTTGACGGTGACGTCGGTGAAGCGGGTCAACCCGCCGGTGGCCGGCACCGACGCCTTGCCGAGCAGCTCCCCGTCAGGGGCGTCCCGGCGCAGCTCGATCGCGCCCGCGGTGGTTGCCGCTGCCCGCAGCGTCAACGAGTCAACGTTGTAGAGGTTGACCGGCTCGTACGCCGCCCAAGCCCCGTTCTGACCCGCGATCGCCTCGGTGGCGTCCTCGATGTCCTGGCCGGGTAGCGAGGTGATGTTCTGCGCGGAGGTGTGGTGTTCGGCCTGCCGACGCTTCGCGAACAGCAGGGTGGTGTCCGACCCGGTCAGGGCCGGGATGTCGCCGCTGCCACCCTTGTCGGTGTAGCGACCGTCGAGGACGTAGAAGACATTCATGTCCTCGCCGTGGCCGCCGCCGAGGCTGGTGGCCACCGAGCCCTTACGACCGAAGAGCGGTTCGGCGGGGTGGGCGTGCTCGTCGTGGCCGAGCGCCGGCTGAATGATGATCTCCTCGTCATCAATCACCGACTCTTCGGCGTCAGTTACCGTCAGGTCCCACGAGACCACGTCACCGAAGTCGAAGAAACCACCGTTGGGCGGATGGTTGAACTTCACCTCGGGCCGGGTGTTGCCGACGGTGATGGGGACCGTGGTGGTACCGGTCTTGCCGTGCGGGTCGGTCACCGTGAGCCGGGCGTCGTACACACCGTTCTTGGTGTAGGTGTGAGTCGGCTTCGGGTCGGTCGAGTCGACCGTGCCGTCGCCGTCGAAGTCCCAGGCGTAGGTGAGCGCCTCGCCCTCCGGGTCGATGCTCTGCTCGCCGGAGAACCGCACCTCAAGCGGGGCCTGCCCGGAGTCCGGCGTGGCCGTCACGGCCGCCACCGGCGAGCGGGATCCGGAGATGTAGTCCACCCGGTACAGCCCGGAGGCGGGGTTGTGGCGACCGAACCCGCCGCCCCAGTCCAGGACGTAGAGCGAACCGTCGGGCCCGAACTTGGAGTCGATCGGAGCGCGCCACTCGCCGCTGGGCGGCGGCAGGAACGGGTTGATCTTCTCGACGTCGCCGTCGCCGTCCAGAGTCAGCGAGTAGAGGCGGTTCTTCGCCCACTCGTAGAAGAACGGCTTCCCGTCGTAGTACTCGGGGAACTTGGTGTCGGAGTCGAGCTCGTCGTCGTACCGGTAGAAGGGGCCGCCCATGGGGGCCAGGCCACCACCGGCCGGAATGACGGACGGCACCGAGGAGACCCGGTACCCGTAGTACAGCTGCGCCGGCTTCGCCGCCGGCAGGTCCCGCAGACCCGTGTTGCGCGGCGAGTCGTTGACCGGCTTCTCGCAGTCGAAGTAGTCGCCGACGGTCACCGGGCTGGTCGTGTAGTCGACGTCGCGGTAGGGCATGTTCGGGCCCTGGCACATCGGCCACCCGTAGAAGCCGGGCTCCTTGATCAGGTTCCACTCGACGATGCCCGCTGGGCCCCGGTCGGCACGGTCGTTCGAGTTGTCCGGGCCGTAGTCGGCCAGGCCGACCCAGCCGGTCTCCGGGTCGATGGAGAACCGGAACGGGTTACGGAAACCCATCGCGTAGATCTCGGGACGGGTGTTCGGGGTCCCCGGCGCGAACATGTTCCCCTCGGGGATCGAGTAGCCCCCCTCGGCCTTCGGCACGATCCGCAGCAGCTTGCCGCGCAGGTCGTTGGTGTTCGCCGAGGTCTCCCGCGCGTCATGGAAGGTACCCGGCCGGGTGGAGAGCGGCGCGTACCCACCGGACGGCTCCGAGTGCGGGTTCACGTCGTCACCGACGGAGAGGTACAGGCTCCCGTCCGGCCCGAAAGCGAGGCCGCCCCCGGTGTGCCCCGGCTCGTCAGGGAGGCGACGTGCCGGCACGTCCAGGATCAGCACCTCCGACGCTGGGTCGATGGTGGAGTCGTCCTTGACGGTGAAGCGGGACACCTTGTTGAAGAAGTTCTCCGGATCGGTGTCGTTCTCGCTGGCCGGCGAGTAGTACAGGAACAGGTGGCCGTTGTCGGCGAAGTTGGGATCGAGGGCGATACCCAACAGCCCGTCCTCACCACCGGGGTACACCGGGATCTCGATCGCGGTGGTGGTGGTGTGGGTCTTCGGGTTGTAGACGCGGATCTCGCCGCGGACCAGCTCGGTGAAGAAGACCCGGCCGTCCGATGCGACATCCATCGCAAACGGGGCGCTGGTGTTCTGGTCGAGCGGAACCTTCTCGAATTCGCCCCAGATCGTGCCACCGCAGTCGCTCTCGACCTGGCCGGCGGCCCACTGCACCCCACCAACAATGTGCTGGACGAAATCCGGCTCCTGGGTGTAGTGCGCACCGAAGTGGCCCATGGCGGTCACCCAGGCGCGTCCGCCGTCGTACGGCTTGCACCAGGAAATCGGGTGGTCGTAGCCCATGGCGTTGCTGCCGGGGGCGTACGTCGTCTCGTCCATGGTGGCCAGCACGTGTGCGCTGCCGCGGACGTTGGTGGAGAAGTTGTACCACTCGTCGCCGCGCTCCCAGCGCTGCGGCAGGTGGGTTGTGGAGGCGTGGGTCTGGTCCTCCACCCGCACCGTGCCGCGCAGGCCCGGGCTGCTCCCGGTGGCGGCGTGGCCGGGCATGAGCGACCCGACCAGGTTGTCCCACCACTGGTAGCTGCCGCGCATGTCGGTGGCGTTGTGGATCGCGACGATCCCCCCACCGGCCTGCTGGTAGCGCTCCATGGCGGCCTTCTCATCGGCGGTCCACGGATCGCCGGAGGCCTGGAACATCACCAATGCATCGAAACGCGCGAGATCCTCGTCATTGAAGATCGAGGAATCCTCCGTGTGCTCGGAGGTGATTCCTACCTTGGCGAAGGCCTCCTCCAGCACCGGCGTGCCCTGCACGATCGCCTCGGTGTGCCGGAACTGTGTGGTCTTGGTGAAGATCAGGACGTGCCGATCGTCGAGCTGGTTTTCCTGGGCTGCCGCGGGGGCGGACACGCCGGGTGCCAGCACGAGCGCGGCGGAGAGTGGTACGGCCAAGAGCCGACCGAAACGCCGCCGTTTCAGTACGTTCATCAAGTGTCCCTCCAGAGGGGAACGACGGACGGACTCATCAGAAACTGTCCAACGAGAGGCGTGCCGGCGCCGAGTGGACACTGTGCAAACGGAACGAAAAGAACGGGACCGATGAGGTCAGGCGGGCTGTTGCATCACTCCCTTCAAGAACGACAGACCGTTGACGGCGATGACGTCCTGGCTGGACGCCAGCGGCCGCCAGATTGAGGCCGCGGTGGCGATGGTGGCGTTCTCCGCGGTGAACGACTCGATCACCAGCGAGCCGGTGTAGCCGGCGTCCCCCAGCGCGTTCAGGATCGCCGGCCAGTCGAGGTGGTCGGCCCCCGGCGCACCCCGGTCATTCGCACAGACCTGAACGGCGGCGATGCGCGGACCGGCCCGGCGGATCGCCGCCGCAACGTCCTGCTCCTCGATGTTCATGTGGTAGACGTCCAAGGCCAGTCCACAGCCCGCCTCGGGCAGCCCGTCCAGCGCCGTCAAGGCCTGGTCGACGGTGTTGAGCAGACTGGTCTCGTACCGGTTGAGGGGCTCGACCGCGACGGTCACCCCGGCCGCGGCGGCGTGTTCGACGACGGGCAGCAGATGTTCCCGCAGTTCTTCGTAGTGGCGGGCGCGTTCGTCGTCCGACATCCGCCAGGTGCGGCCCACGGAGGCGTAGGCGGGGCCGGCGATCACCTTCGACCCCACCGCCACGGCGACGTCCACCACATGACGGAGGTAGTCCTGAGTGGCCGCGACGGTAGCCGGGTCGGTCTTGACTAGCTCCCGCCCCGGCCCCATGACGAGCACGACGCTGGCCGCCAGGCCCAGATCAGCCAGTAGCTGGGCGGCCCGGGCGGGATCCCAGTCACCGGGCGCCTCGACGGGCAGCTCGATGACGTCGAAACCCCAGTCACGTACCCGCGGCGCGATCTCCGCCAAGGCGGCGTCGGTCAATGGCGAGGCCCAGACCCAGGTGTTGACGCCCAACGGGTGTCGCATGCTCGCTCTCCTTCGCTGATGGCCCCCCGGTGACACCGAGGCGATCTCGGTGTCACCGGGCGGGATTCCGTCCGGAGGTCAGCAGGACCTCCGAACGTGTTTCATCGGTTGCGCCACGCGTCCGGGTAGCCCGGCAGGTCCTCACCGCCGAACTTGGCGTAGTGCAGGCTCGGCATCTCAGCGTTGCGGGTCAGGAAATCGTCCCGGTCCGCGTCGGTGATCGGCGCCTGCGGGAGAACCCACTCTGCCGGCACCTGCTCGCCCTTGAGGATCGCCACGGCGGCCAGCACCGCGGTGCGCCACTGGAAGTTCGAGTAGACGGGGGCGAGTGCGGTCACGTTGGCGTCCTTCCACTTACGCATGAAGGAGAGCTCGTCCTCGCCGATCATGACCGGGTAGTCCTTGCCGGCGTCCTCGAAGGCCTCCAGCGCCGCTACCGAGCCGTCCCCGGCGTCCATCCAGATGCCGTCAACGTTCCCGCGCTGCAGGTACTGGGTGACGATGTCCTTGATCTTCGCGCCGTCGCCGCCGGTGAACTCGTCGCCCAGCACCTTCAGTTCGCTGTTGCGGAAGACTTCCTGCGCCGCCGCCCAGCGGTGCTCCAGCACGTCGACCCCGGGCAGGATGCGCAGCGCCAGGATGTTGGCTCCGGGCTTCAGGTTCTCCACCAGGAACTCGGCACCGTCCGCACCGTAGGCGTAGCCGCCGATCGGGTGGATGAAGGTCACCGCGCAGTCGGTGTTGACACCACGGTCGAAGACGATGACCGGCACACCGCTGTCACATGCGGCCTGGACCGCCGGGGTCAGGGTGGCCGTGGTGGACGGAGAAATGATCAGGGCATCGCAGTCTCCGGCATCGATGAACGCCTGGATGTCGGAGATCTGGCGGTTGTCGTCGTCCGCGGCGTCGGAGGAGCGGAACTCGGCGATGGCGCCCTCGTCCTTCAGCACCTGCACCTGCTGCTGCATGGTGATCCAGCCAGTGACCCGCCACGGGTTGCTGACCGAGGCGTTGGAGAAGCAGATCTTGGCCGGGCCGTCCTTGGCGTACTTCGACGTGTCGACCCACTCCGGCTCGATGGCCTGCAGCCACGGCTGGTCGGCCGAGCCCTCCGGAGTCACCTTCCGCTGGGCGAGTTGCCGGTCGTAGTCGGCGCGGACAAACCACTCGCCATCGGCGGTCTGCTGCGGCGACGTGGCATCATTGTCCGGCTGATCGGTCGTACAGCCGGTGAGCATTAAACCTATTGTTGCGATCCCTGCGATCGCCATACGTGACAAGCGCATGGTTCCTCCTAGGAATTGGCCACCGCGTGCTGGTGGACCCCTTGGCTTTCTTCAGTTCGCCGGCGGCGGCCCCACTCCTTGGAGGCGTAGGCCACGGCGGCGATGATGATCAGACCCTGGGCGGTCGGCCGCAGGGTCGACGGGAGACTGAGCTGGTTGAAGAGGGTGAAGAGGGCTTCGATGGTCAGCGCACCAGCCATCGCGGCGGCGACAGCTCCTCGCCCACCGCCCAGCACCACACCGCCCAGTACGACGGCGGTGATGGAGACGAACTCCAGGCCCTGCCCGACCTGCGCGGTCACCCCCGCATAACCGCCGATCAGAATGCCGGCGATGGTGGCCGCCAGCCCGGAGAGCATGAAGGCACTGGTGCGGGCCCACCACACCCGGGCTCCGGCGAAGGCTGCGGCCGTCTCGTTGTCACCGACGGCCATGAGCGTACGGCCGTAGGGGGAACGCATCAGCAGGACCGCGGCGGCGCCGAGCACGAGCATGATGAGCAGCGCCCAGGGCAGCTGACGGATGACCGGGACGTCGATGCCGTGCCGGCCGGCCAGCCGGAAACTCTCGGAGAGCGCCCCGGTGGGGGCACCGCCGGTCAACATCCGGATCGCCCCGTAGAGGACCAGCATCATGCCGAGCGTGGTGATGATCGACGGCACTTTGAGGACCGTAGTGATCAGACCGTTGATCAGCCCGACCAGCGCCCCGAAGGCGAGCATCACCAGGATCACCGGCACGGTCCGGCTCTCTTGACCGTCGATCATCAGGGCGGCGAAGACCACCTGCGCGCCGACCAGGGACCCGACCGACAGGTCGAACTCCCCGGAGACGACCACGAAGTACTGCCCGATCGCCAGGATGACCAGCGGCGCGGCCTTCTTGACGAACGCCATCAGCGACGGCGGTTCGGCAAACGACGGGTTCAGCGTGAAGATGACCGCGAAGATGGCGATCAGCAGGGCGAGGACGGTGCCGCTGCCCCCGGTGAAAAATCGAGCCACCCCCGCCAGGGCGCTGCGGCCGCCAGCGTTCTGCTTGGTGGATGTCGTCATCGTCCGACCTCCTGGTCCGCGGTCACCGCTGCTGCTGGCGCCGGATCGGAAGGTGGTGGTTGGGTGGTCCCGCGTCTGGTGGTCCCAGGTCCGCTTCTCCCGGGTCTGCTGGTCCCGGCGCCACCGGGGAACCGGACCCGGCTGCCCTTGGCGCTGAGCTGCTGCCGCGCGTAGATCGCCACCGCGACGATGATGATGACGCCGCGCAGGACGCTCTTGAAGAAGGGGTCAACGGCGAGGACGTTGAAGACGGTGTCGAGCACCGCCAGGATCATCACCCCGGCTACGGTCCCGCCGATACCGCCGCGACCGCCGAGCAGGTACGTCCCGCCGAGCACGACCGCGGCGATCGACTCCAGGTCGTATCCGGAGTCGTAGATCAGCGCACTACCGGTGCCGAACCGGGCCGCGAGCAGCAGGCCGGCGACGCCGGCGCCGAGCGCGCAGAGACAGTGCGCGATAATCACCGTACGGTCGGTGCGTATCCCCGACATGCGGGCGACCTCGGTGTCGCCGCCCACGGCGAACATGTGGTAGCCGGTGCGGGTCTTACGCAGGAAGAAGATGCCGGCGACCGCAACCGCGATCATGATCACGGTAGAGAGCGGGATGAAGCCCATCCGGGTGTAGCCGAAAGCCTGGAACGCCTGCGGCACGCTCCCCGTCGGCCCCTTGTACTGGGTGTCCAGGTAGCCCTTGATGATCAGCCCGACGCCCAAGGTCGCGATGAAAGAGTTGACCTTGAGTTTGGTGATCATCAGTCCGTTGACCAGCCCGACCACGACGGCCACCACGATGACCGCGCCGATGGCCAGGGGGATCCGGGAGGTGTCACCGGCCATGGTCGTGGCGGCCACCAAACTGGAGAGCGCCACCACGTAGCCGACCGACAGGTCCAGCGACCGGCAGAGGATCACCAGTGTCTGACCGATCGCGACGAACCCCAGCAGGCTGGATTGGGTCAGCAGGTAGACCAGGTTGGCGTTGCTGAAGAGGTTGCCGCCCTGCGCGGCCACCAGCAGCCCACCGATCAGCAGGATGCCCACCAGCGCCAGATAGACCAGGGGGGTGATGCCGAGCCGTTGCGGCCGCAACCGGAAGGCGGTCGTCTTGACGCCGGTCATCACACCGCCTCCATCAGCGTCTGCCCGGTGGCCATGGCGATAACCGCTTCCTCGCTCGCCCCGCCGGGCAGCTCACCACAGGGGCGGCCGTCCTTCATCACGAGGATGCGATCGGCCATTCCAAGAAGTTCGGGCAACTCCGAAGAGATCATCAAAATCGCGACTCCAGCCGCCGTGAGCTCCCGCATCAAGGTGTAGACCGCCAATTTGGCGCCGACGTCGATGCCGCGGGTGGGCTCGTCAAGCACGATGACCGCCGGCTCGGTGGCGAGCCATTTGGTCAGTACGACCTTCTGCTGGTTGCCCCCGGACAGGAACCGCACCTCCTGTTCGGGACCGCGCGCCACCAGCTCCAGGGAGGACAGAATCTCCGGGATCCGCCGGGAGAGACGGTTGGCCGTACGGGGTAGGACGGCGTCGAGCACGAGCCGGGCGTTGGCCCGGATCGACTGGTTCAGCGCCAGGCCCTCGGTTTTGCGGTCCTCGGTGACCAGGGCGAGGCTGGCACGAATGGCGTGACGGGGCGAGCGCAACGTGACGGGGGCACCGTCGATACGTACCTCGCCGCGGGTGAAGGGGGCGATACCGAAGAGGGCGTGGGCGATCTCGGTGCGGCCGCTGCCCTGGAGGCCGGCCAGGCCCAGGATTTCGCCGCCGCGCACCTGCAGGTCGATGCCGTCCAGTTGGCCGTTGCCGCCGCCGGTGATTTCCAGGCGGACCCGGTCGTCGGCCGGAGCGTCCAGTTTGTCGGGATAGTAGCTGGAGATGGGGCGGCCGACCATCATGCGGACCAGTTCATCGCGGGTGGTCTCGGCGGTGTCGACGGTGGCGACCAGGTCGCCGTCCTTGAGGACGGTGATGCGGTCGCAGAGGTCGAAGATCTCGGTGAGGCGGTGCGAGACGTAGAGGATCGAGACGCCACGTTCCCGCAGGCGCTGCACCAGCCCGTAGAGCAGCTCGACTTCCCGGTCGGCGAGGGCCGCGGTCGGCTCGTCCATGCAGATGAGGCGCGCGTCGTACGACAGCGCTTTGACGATCTCCACGATCTGTTGTTGGGCGACCGACAACGACCGGACCCGGGCATTGGGCGAGAGCCCGGTGACGCCCAGGTCGGCGAGGAGGGCGGCGGTGTCGGCCGTCATGCGGCGCCCGTCGACGAGGCCGCCCCGGCGTGGCTCGCGTCCGAGGTAGACGTTTTCGGCGACGGTGCGTTCCGGGAGCAGGTTGAACTCCTGGAAGACGCTGGAGACCCCGGCGTGTTGCGCCTGGAGCGGGTGGTCAAAAGCGACTTCTTCACCGGCCAGTTCGATCCGGCCCGCATCCGCACGGTGGACGCCCGCCACGATCTTCATCAGGGTGGACTTGCCCGCCCCGTTCTCGCCGAGCAGGGCGTGCACCTCTCCACGCTCGACGGAGAGGTCAACGCCGTGGAGCACCCTTGCCCCGAGGAAAGACTTCTCTATGCCGCTCATGCGCAGCAGCACGCCGCCTTTCGGGGTGGTCATCGGGGGGCCTCCAGGAGCCACTGCAACGTCGCCTCCTGCACGTCGCGCACTGAACAGTCGACAGACGATAACGACACGTCCAGCGAAAAGGTAGAGGCGTATGCCCAAAAGTTATGACCACAGTGTGTGATCTTTTTTCA